>NZ_CP195158.1:2401875-2770000 GCF_051200825.1 Formosa sp. A9
GGGTTTTCCCTTGCCATGCTAACAATTGTTTAGGCTGCCCCATCCGTTTGGATTCGCCTGCCGCGATAAGAAGTACTTGCAACTTAATCATGAATAGCACCTAATTTTTCGCGTAAAGGCTGCACCGCAACGTTTCGGGTAACGCTTAATATTTCAGCAATAATCGACAAGGCTATTTCTGCAGGAGTTTCAGCTCCTAAATGCAAGCCTGCCGGACCGTGAATGGATTCTAAAAACTGAAAAGAAAAATCGGGCACATGGTTCATCACTTCTGAAAAAAGGCGTTCGCGACGTTTCGATGAACCCAGCACTCCCAAATAAGCAGGTTTCGTTTTATGAAGCGCCATAAGGTATTGCACATCCTTATTCAAACTGTGGGACATTAAAACAGCGGCTGAATGTTCGCCTATTCCAGATGTATCAATATCTTGAATTAGAGGCGTTGTTAAACTTTTAGCACCTTTGAAATAGTCTATTGATTTTTCCTCGTCGGGAGCAGCAATTATATGTACTTCCCAGCCAATATTGCTAGCCAATTCGCATAACTGAACCGCATCGTGTTCGGCTCCAAAAATATACAACTGAAATATGGGTTGAAAGCTTTGCGTAAAAATCTCTAATAGATTTAATGCTGAAGAAAGTTCAAACTTCGGATTTAAAGTATAGCGTTTGCCTGCCATTTCTAAAACCGTTCCAAAAGCCTTACTTTCTGAAAATTCCGATTTAAAAAAAGACCGTGTTTGAAAGTGTATTCGTTTCTCAAAACAAGTCTGAGCCACTTGCAACAACCCGTCTGTCACCACCATTGGTTCTATCAAAATATACAAAACCCCTTCGCAGCCCAAACGGAAACGGCCATCGTAAGTTATTACTTTTGGTGTTTCTGTCTTAAACACCGATGCCGCTTGCAGCACAATTTCCTTTTCCACACAACCGCCACTAACGGCACCAAAAACCTCACCCGTTTCGGCAATAAGCATGCGTACGCCCGGTCGCCTATACGACGAACCTTCTAAGGCAACCACCGTAGCCACTACCGATGTTATTCCCTGCACACGCCAAACATGCGCGACCTGTAGTAAGGTTTTAAATTCGTGAGTCATTTACATTAAAATTGGGACTAATACTAGACAGATGTTTCTTTTTTAAGATACCTTTCTTCAATATCCACCATAAAAGGTTGATGGTAATAGCGTTTGCCAGTCGCTTTATACAACGCATTCGCCAAAGCGCCAATGGCAGGTGCAAAAGGCGGCTCTCCCAAACCTGTTGGGTGCACATCGCTTTCTACAAAATGGGTTTCTACATCCCATGGTGCGTCATTATTTCGGATTAACTGGTAATCGTTGTAATTGCGTTGTTGCGGCACACCATCTTTAATGCTGAGCATGCTGTATAGCGCATGACCAATACCATCTACACTCCCGCCTTCTACCATATTGGAAGCCGCTATCGGGTTCACCACAATGCCGCAATCAGTGGCACAATACACCTTTTCTATGATTGGCTTGTCGTTTTCCATTCTTAAATCAACCACATTTGCTACATAACTATTGTGGCAATAATAAGCTGCCACACCGCGTTCTAAGCCTGGTTTTGCGGTTCCCCAGTTGGCCTTTTCTTTAATCAATTTTAAAACACCAGCATAGCGTTTGGCATCGTAATCGTTTCGCTCTCCAACCGGATTTTTAATAGCTTTGTCAAACAATTCCAATCTGAAATCAATAGGATCTTTACCGGCCAATTCGGCAACCTCATCTAAAAAAGCTTGCTCTACCGCTCCCATAAAATTAGATCTTGGTGCTCGAAACGCGGCAGTTGTGATATTACTTTCAATCGTCCACGATTCGGCTAAATAATTTGAGACGGCTCCAGCTGGAAACCGATTGGCATACAACGGACTTTCGGGAATTCCGCCAGCTTTTACATGAAACGCGATCAAATTATTGTCCGCATCGAGTCCGGCGCGATAATAGGCGTGGTACATGGGACGATAGGCACCGAAAGTCATATCGTCCTCTCGGGTATAAAATAATTTGACCGGCTTTTTTATTTTTTGTGAAATAACTGCCGCTTCAACCAAATAATGTCCGAATAATTTGCGACCAAAACCTCCACCAATACGCGTCATTTGAATATCGATTTGTTCCAAAGACATGCCCAAACGTTGCGCTACAGATTGCTCCATATATTCTGGGGTTTGAATGGGGCCAATCAATTCGGCTTTATCGGCGGTTACATTAGCATAAAAATTTAGTGGTTCCAATGGACTGTGTGCCAAATAAGGAGCCGTGTACGTACGCTCTATGACTTTAGCTGCCTGAGAAAAGGCTTTATCGGGATCGCCATCTTTGCGCACCTGTTTGGGATTTGCTTGACTCGTTTGAATCATCGCTGCGTATTGTTTTTCCGTGTTTTCTATCCCCGATGGTACAGTTTGATCGTTTGGCTTTCCACCACCAAAACCTTTCACTTTAATGGTGTACGGTTCAAAAGGCTCCCATTCGGCTTTAATAGTTTTCTTAGCTTTCATAATACGCCAAGTAGAATCACCCGTAATTACAATTAACTCCGGAAACGCATTGATATCAAAATAATTACGCTCAAAATCTTCCGGATAGGTTGTGATAGGAAAAACATCCGATATCCCTTCCATAGCCAGGGCTTCGGAAGCGTCGAACGATTTCAACTTCACCCCAAAAGCAGGCGGATGTACGATAGACGCAAACACCATATTTTCACTATACACATCTAATCCAAATACAGCTTTTCCGGTAACTATATCGGGGCCATCTACATTATATTGCGAATGTCTAATGATTTTAAAATCCTTTATATTTTTGACTTCAACTTCTTTTGGAATTTGAAGTTTTGAAGCCGCTTCGGCCATCTCACCAAAGCCAGCTGACTTGCCACTCGCTTGATGCGAAATTACACTTTCATTCACCGTGATACTTGATGCTGAAACACCCCAAGCGGTTGCTGCAGCTTCAACAAGCATGTGTCTAGCGGTGGCTCCTGCCATTCTTAAGGCATCCCAACTCTGATTGATGGATTGACTACCACCGGCAATTTGCCTTGTAAAAATTCCTGTGTTGAGTGGCGCCTGAACCACTTTAACGTGTTTCCAGTTTACATCCAATTCTTCTGCTACAATCATTGGCATGGACGTTTTTACGTTCTGACCAATTTCGGGATTGGGTGACGCAATCGTAACCATACCATTACTATCAATTTTTATAAAACCATTTAAATCGTAAGCTGCTTCTAACTTTGGGTTCTCTTTTGCTAGAGCCGAAAACCAACTGAATTGCAGCATCAATCCCGCGCCGCCTGCTGCAGATAACTTAAGAAATGAACGTCTATTGAGGTGGGTTTTTACTTTCGTCATGATTACAGGTCTTTTGCTGCCGATTTAATGGCGCGATTAATTCTGGTATAAGTAGCGCAACGGCAAATATTACCGTTCATAGCGCGTCTGATTTCGTCGTCGGTTGGATTTGGATTTTGATCCAACAACGAAGAAGCTGTCATGATTTGTCCTGCCTGGCAGTAGCCACATTGCGGAACATCGTGCTCCAGCCATGCCTTTTGCACTGGGTGATCGCCATTTTCGGACAGGCCTTCTATGGTTACAATTTTTTTATCGCCCACAGCACTTATGGGATAAGCGCAAGACCTTACCGCATCGCCGTCTAAATGGATGGTACAAACGCCACAATGCGCAATGCCACAACCATATTTGGTACCCAGTAAGTGCAGATTATCGCGTAACACCCACAGAATTGGGGTATCCGAATCGACATCCACTTGTTTCGATTCGCCATTCACATTGATTGTATATCGTGCCATCGTTTTCAATTTTTTTTTGATTAATCAGACTTGATTTTGGTTTATTTTGATGGTGCAAAAGCGCCATTATCAATCCACGCATACCAAGCTTCTTTAAATTCTTCGTAAGTTAAAGACGGTAATGTTCGGTCTCCGCCCATCTGCCAGCCGCTTTTCACCAAAGTATCTTCGGCATGCAGTCTAAGGTCTGCCATATTTTTATGCCCGTTTAAGTCGGGATTTACCAATTGTAAAGCCAAAGCTCGTGGCGAACGCCCTTGAAACACCATTTTCATATCGGCAGGTGGTAAATGCCACATCGGATTTCCTGGTGGTGTTGCATCGCCAGGAACGCCTTTAGAACCGTGACAATTGGTACATTTCATAGTTAAAAGACCTTTGCCATCTGGCCCACGTTGCGGCAACATATTGTGAACATGACTGTCGTCGCCCTGCAATGGAATATCGCCTTGCGGATGGCAATTCATGCATCTAGGATGCATCAAAACCGAATATACTTTTTCGAAAGCTGAAAGAGACGCTATACTATCTTTCATTTTTGCTTCGGGGATAGAAACATAGTCTGAACTTGTTGGCTTTTTCGACTTACAGGCCGTTGTAAAAATGCCCATTATAAGACACAATACAAGGAAGCCGAAACTGTATTTCAATCCATTGGTTGAATAGCTATTCTTTAACATTTGGTTCGGTTTTTAAAGGTATAAATTACGTAAATAATTCCGCTTTCTGAACAAGCTCTTACTATTTATACCATTTCTCAATTAAAATAACCGTAATAAAACGCCCTTTTTTCCTTTCTATTTCAGAATAAAAAGAAACCGTAGCTACGGCTATGCTTTATTTTTCTTCTTCCTATAAAGAAAAAAATCATCTTTTTATTTTACAGTAATTTCAATCAAGAAGTGGTATTAGACTTTTTCTAACATAAAAAAACTAGCGATTAATCATCTTTTGAGCCGCTGCTGAATAACGCTCGCCAACAACTTCAATTTTTGACAACTCGTGTTCTATAGTTTGTAAATCTTCCGAAGATAAATCTACATTTACAGCTGCTATATTTTCTTCTAAACGATGGATTTTTGTCGTTCCGGGAATTGGTACTATCCAAGGTTTTTGAGCCAACACCCAAGCCAAAGCTATTTGAGATGGTTCGCAATTTTTATCAGCAGCCAATTGTTTTACAAAATCTACCAACTTCAAATTCTGTTTAAAATTAGCTTCCGAAAATCTAGGAACTGTTGCTCTAAAATCGTTTGCTGCAAATTGGTTAGACAACTTTCCTGTAAGAAAGCCTTTTCCTAAAGGACTGAATGGCACAAAACCAATCCCCAAGTCTTCCAAAACGGGAAATATCTCAGCTTTAGGTTCGCGCCAAAACAGCGAATATTCACTCTGCAATGCCGTAACTGGCTGCACCGCATGTGCGCGTTTAATGATATCGACACCGGCTTCAGATAAACCAAAATGCTTCACCTTCCCTTCTGTAATTAAATCTTTTACTGTACCGGCCACATCTTCGATAGGCACATTGGGATCCACCCGATGCTGATACAGCAAATCGATGGCGTCAACTTGTAGACGTTTCAATGAAGCTTCAACAACCTTTCTGATGTTTTCTGGTCGACTATTTAATCCGGCTTGTTTCCCATCAATAAAATCGAAACCAAATTTAGTAGCGATCGCAACTTTATTTTTTAAAGGTTTAAGCGCTTGCCCTACCAATTCTTCATTAATATATGGCCCATATACTTCGGCTGTATCAAAAAAGGTTACGCCTAAATCGACAGCGCGATGTATTAACTCAGACATCGGTTTGACATCGTGCACTTCACCATAACCAAAACTCATTCCCATACAACCTAATCCTAATTCGGAAACCTCTAAACCTTGACCTAAAACTCTTGTTTTCATAGTTTCTATTTTTTGTTTCATACAAAGTTCTGAATTTTAATGCCTTACTTTTTTATACAGATTACGGTTGTTCTAACCAATATTACGGTTTTGGTCACTTGTAACTGTTTCAATCTTTCAAAATTCGCTTGTTTCTGTATACCAATTACAGATATGCTTACCATTATTACGGATTTGCAAACCACGAAAGCTACGATGCTAGATTATTGTCTAAATTTGTATACAAATCAGGACGTTATGGACATTATTCATTTTAACACGGTTAACGATTACAACAGTTACAACAACAACGAAACCTTGAATCCGCTGGTTAGTATTGTGGATTTATCTAAAGCCGCACCGCGTAAAAAATACCGCATGCATTTTAATCTGTATTGTGTGATTTTAAAACAAACCAAGTGTGGCGATATTAGATACGGTAATAATTATTACGATTACCAAGAAGGCACTTTGGTCTTTTTTGCACCCGGACAAGTGGTAGAAATTGATAGCGATGTGTATTATCAACCACATGGCACGGTTTTGGTTTTTCACCCCGATTTAATTAAAAACACCTCTTTGGGAAAACTGATAAACGACTATGGTTTTTTCTCTTACAACACCAATGAAGCCTTACATCTTTCGGAAAAAGAGCGCCACATTATAGCAGATTGCTTTTCGAAACTTGAATACGAACTCGAACAGTCTATAGACAAACACAGCAAGACTTTAATTGCTTCCAACATTGAATTATTACTGAATTACTGCACCCGCTTTTACGACCGCCAATTTATTACGCGTGAAAACAGCAACAGAGGTACTTTAGAAAAATTCGAACAGCTTTTAAAACAGTATTTCTCATCCGACCAACCGCAACAAACAGGTCTGCCATCAGTAGCTTTTTGTGCTGACAAACTGCACTTATCGGCTAATTATTTTGGCGATTTAATTAAGAAAGAAACTGGAATTTCGGCTCAAGAATACATACAAACCAAATTGATAGACGTGGCCAAAACCCGCGTTTTCGATATAGACAAATCCATTAGCCAAGTGGCCTACGAACTAGGTTTTAAATATCCGCAGCATTTTAATAGATTGTTTAAGAAAAAGACTGGTATGACGCCAAATGAGTATCGGCAGATGAATTGATGGGTGTTTGGATACTTCAGTAGGCAGTTGGCAGTCCACAGTTGGCAGTATTTAACTACATGTAAAAAAACTCTTTGTTCCGTGAACTTCACGCTGCATGACAAGTTCGTGTGTCATGCAGAAGGAAGAATGACTGAAGCATCTTTATAAATAAAACTCTTAATAAATAACAGCATCATTCCAGAAAAAGATTCTTCGTTCCGTGAACTGCGCTCTGAATGACAAGTTCGGTTGTCATGCAGAAGGAAGAATGACTGAAGCATCTCTATCAAAGAAGCCCTTACTGTATGAAGTTTACGATTTAATTAAAACTTGCCCTAAATTCTAAAGGAGACAAATTGGTTTTAGTCTTAAATAATTTATTGAAGGATTGCACGTGTTCAAAACCTAAGTCGTAAGCTATTTCACTCACTGTTAGTTTTGTGGTAGATAACTTTTCTTTCGCTTTTTCAATGAGTTTTTGATGTATGTGCTGTCGCGTATTCAATCCTGTAAGGGATTTTAGTAGTCCGCTTAAATAGTTAGGCGACACATTTAAGGAATCCGCAACAAGCTGAACTGTTGGCAAACCTTTTTCGGGTAAATCTTCACTCCCAAAATAAGCGTTGAGTAAGGCTTCTAGCTGGGTTAAAATTTGGTGATTATTTTTCTTTCTGGTTATAAATTGACGATTGTAAAAGCGCTCTGAATAGTTGAGCAGCAATTCGATTTGCGATACAATGATATTCTGACTGTAGGCATCGATATTGTTATCAATCTCGCTATTGATATTTTGAAACACCGAATCTATAATTTTCTGTTCCTTGTCCGATAAAAAGAGGGCTTCATTATTGGCATAATCAAAAAACTCATAGTTTTTAATGGATTTCGTTAAGGAAGTGTTCCAAATAAAATCTTTGTGAAAAAATAATAACCAACCAGAGCGATTACTGTTAACCGCTTCATTTTCAACAACAATATTCAATACTTGATTTGGGGCTAGAAAAGACATTAAACCTTCATCAAAATCATACTCCAGCTGACCGTAATTTAGTTTCGCATCCATATTTTTTTTCATGGCTATGGAATAGAAATTATGTAACCAATTTACGTTATTATCTTCTGGCAAATCGCGTATTAAAGCATAATCTACCAAACTAATAAGCGGATGTTTGGGTTTGTCTAAACACCTTACTTTATGATATTCTGAAATCGTCTGTATTCTTCGGATTTGATTGCTCATAATTAAAAATTTATAACTGTGAATGAAAAGCACTCTCACTCACAGTTGCAATTTACAGTTTTATAAAATCATTCCGCCGGAAATTTCAATCCGTTGGCCATTAATCCATTTGGCATCTGCTGTACACAAAAAGGCGACTACACTTCCAATATCGTCAGGAAGCCCTACACGCCCCAGAACTGTTTCCGAAGCCAGATGCGCATTCATTTCTTTGTTATCTCTCACGGCTCCACCCATAACATCCGTTTCAATCGGCCCCGGAGCAACCACATTAACTCTGATTTGTCTAGATCCTAATTCTTTAGCCTGATATTTTGTCAAGGTTTCCACAGCACCTTTCATGGCCGCATAGGTTCCGAATCCTGGTTTGGAAAAACGCGCTAAACCAGTAGACACGTTTACTATTCCGCCGCCGTCATTCATGTTTTCAAGCAATTGTTGCGTTAAGAAAAAAGGCCCTTTAAAGTGTACATTTAGTAAGTCATCAAACAAATTCTCATTTACATCTTTAAGCGGACTATAATGAATGAAACCACCATTATTGATAAGGTAATCTATTTTGTCCGTTCCAAAATTTGCGTTTAAAGCCTTTTTCAGCGACCCCACAAACGTATCAAAACTTGCTATATTGGTAACGTCCAATTGTAAAGCAATGGCTTTTTGTCCGTTGTTTTCTATTTCGGTGATTACTTGCTTGACTGCGTTTTCGTTGGTGTGATAAGTAATCACCACATCGAGCCCTTTTTTTGCAAGGCTGATAGCCATATCGCTACCAAGACCTCTACTACCTCCTGTTACTAATGCTATTTTCTTTGACATATATATTGATTTATAATTAATATCACAAAGATCTTTAGATAACAAGAGGTAGGTTTATCCAAAACTACGATAGTTTTAGCCGAAACGTGGTCTTTATTGCTGAGTGCAACTTGTAATGAATTTTAAACACTTATTTTTCAGCAGTAGAATACTTAATAAAACAAAAAAGCAGATTGAATTTTCACTCAATCCGCTTTTTGTTGGCCTATCAGCCTTTATTTATGATTAACTCCTGAAACCGAAAGACTGCTGATTTTAGGGAGCTGAATTTTATTATTTCAAATTCTCATTAAAAAAACTTTCTAATTTATCAAATGGAATTTTATCCATTTGGTCGTATAAATCGGTATGCACTGCGTTGGGAACTATCAACAATTCTTTAGGTTCGGCAGCAGCTTCAAAAGCCGTTTCGCTAAAATATCTAGAATGCGCTTTTTCTCCTGCAATAATCAAAACTGGTCGTGGGGAAATTTCTTTTATATATTGTAAAATCGGGGCATTCATATTTGTAACAGGATTTGTTAAAGACCACGATCCATTTGAATTTAATGAACGTGAGTGAAACCCTCTTGGCGTTGTATAATAAGCAGCGTATTCTTTTACAAATTGCGGTACGTTTTCAGGAAGATTTTTCAGTCCTGTAGGACCGTATGCAGGTTTACCATTTTCAGCATCTTTCCATCGTTGTTCACCAATTTGTATATATTCTTTGTTGCGCTCTTCTGCTGTTTTTGAATCGTAGTAACCATTTGCCGTGCTTCTAGAAATATCGTACATCGTAGAAGTTGCTACTGCTTTTATACGTTTGTCTGGAGCAGCAGCATTTAGTGCATATCCGCCAAAGCCGCAAATCCCTAAAATTCCAATTTTATTTCTATCAATATTTTCTTGTAACCCTAAAAAATCGACCGCAGCACTAAAATCTTCTGTGTTAATGTCTGGTGAAGAAATGTTTCGGGGTTCGCCACTGCTTTCACCTGTATAAGAAGGGTCAAATGCTAAAGTTGCAAAACCTCTTGCCGCCATTTGATTGGCATACAATCCAGAAGACTGTTCTTTCACAGCGCCATAAGGACCGCTAATTGCAATTGCAGGTAAATTATTTCTGCCATTTTTAGGAAGGTATAAATCGCCTGAAAGCGTAATGCCAAATCTATTTTTGAAGGTTACTTTTTGTCTTGTTACGTTGTCGTTTAAATTAAACGTATAGTGTTCTTCTGTTTTTGCCATGGTATTTGTTTCTGCTATTGTTGGATTTTCTTTTGTTTTATCTTGACACGCCCCCAAAATCATAATGGCGCCTATCAGCATTATTATTCTAATTTTCATTCTTATCTTTTTCATTAAAATCTTTATTATACACATTCTCTCTTACGGGTTCTTGCCAATCAACAATTCCTTTTTCTGTATTCGGAACGATGTACAGCTGCTGCAAACCTACTTTAGGACTAGCACCGTGCCAGTGTCGCACATTGGGTGGACATTGTATAACATCGCCTTTTTTTATGGTTTCAATAGCTTGTCCCTCAATTTGATGATAGCCAACGCCATCGGTAATAATTAGTATTTGACCTGAAGGATGCGAATGCCAATTGCTTCTTGCTCCAGGTTCAAAATAGACATTGCCAACAGCTGTAGTAAAAATGGAATCAACAGTTACCAATCCAATATTGTATGCGTTTCCTGTAAAATATGCTGCCGAACCTTTTTCTCCTTGAGGAAAAATAGCATCTAATTCGTTATGGTTAATTTCTATATTTTCTGATTTTTTTTCGGAGTCCGAATTGCAAGCTATTAGTAATAGACTTCCCATAAAAAACACCATTGTTTTAATATAGCTGTACATATATTTTAGTTTTGGTTTAATGGTTCTATTCAAGTGTTTTAATAATTTTTGCAGGAATGCCTCCTACAATGGTATTATCAGGAACATCTTTTGTTACGACAGAGCCTGCCGCTACAACAGCATTTTCTCCTATGGTAACACCTTGTAAAATAGTTGCGTTTGCTCCAATCCAAGCATTTTTTTTAATATGAATGGGTTTAGGAATAAGCGCATGTCTTTCCTTTGGATTTAAAGGATGGCCTTCTGAAAGCAGACTTACATTAGGAGCGATTAATACATTGTCGTCAATAGTAACGCCTCCTAAATCTAATATGGTACAATTGAAATTAATGAACACATTTCTACCTATTTTAGTATGCTTGCCGTAATTGATGTAAATTGGCGTAAAAACAGTTACACTTTCGTCAATTTTCGAAGCCGTAATTCCACTTAATAAATCTCTAATTTCTGTTGGATTGGAAGATTGGTTTATTTGCAGTAACAAGGCTTTGGTTGCAAATGACGCTTCCCGCATTTTGTAGGCTTCTGGATCGTTTGGCGATATGATTTCACCTTGCTTAAGACGATTAAAAATCTCTGGTTTATTCATCATACTAATTTATTACAATGCAAAATTACGATAGACATTTATTACATTTGTTACAAATACTTCGTTTATAATGTCAAATATCACACAAGCTAATAATAGTTGTTTATGAATACTTCAGAAGCACATTTTCCTCGTATCATGCTACTAGAATTGATGAGCCTTAACGATTTTCCAATTGATTTTCAGAAACACTATCACACGCATTTGCTTTGCCATAGTGGGCATCTTTCTTTTTTGTTTAACGGAACTAAAATGAATTGTAAAAAAGGTGAGTTTTTATTTTGGTTTGCAGATAGTAACTTATCGCATTTGAAATTTTCGAAGGATTTTAAATCTTCTGTTTTACTTGTAGAAAAACAATTTTTAGATGAGAATGTCCCCGACCAAAATTTAAGTATAGATGCAATCTTACACTCGCGACAATATCCTGTAAAGCAATTAAATGAAAAAAGTGACTACGACAGGATTTTAACTAACTTTCTGTTATTACACAGCAAATATCAAGATAAAGAACATCGCTTTTATGATGAAGCTTTAAAATTACAAATGCGACTTTTTATTCTTGAAATGTGGCACACTTTTACAAAAGAATACGAACGTAGAAAGCGTAGCTTACAGTCTGGAACGCTTTATGAGCAGTTTATGCATTTGGTGCAATTGCATTGTTTAAAAGAACGTGAAGTTCAATTTTATGCCAATCAACTTCACATAAGCGCCAAGTATCTAAATTTTGTTTGCAAGAAAAATTCAGACATTACCGCTTCCCAATGGATTCAACGTTATGCAAAAGAACGTATTATTTTGTTGTTGGAAAACAAGCGTTTGAACATTGCGGAAATCGCTGATGAAATGGACTTTTCCAGTCGCTCATTTTTTACGAGATATGTGAAAAAGATTCTGGGTGTCACGCCAAGCGCTTATAGAAATCGGCTTGATTAAAAGCACATGCAGGTAATAATATTCTTTGGTCTTAAACGTCCAGTTTTAGTTTGCGTACAACCTAATAAACAATAGAAATAGTGCCTTAGTGGAAGTTCCCCCCTTAACACTCTAATAGATTGTTTAAGAAAAAGACTGGTATGATACCAAATGAGTATCAGCAGTTGAATTGATGCTATTATTTCTTCAACTATATATTAAAGCCCACGAGGTCTTAGAGCAATTCAACTCTAGATTATTAAAGTAAAACCCAAAAAAATTAAATTATTTTTTTGGGTTTTACTATTAACTTTTAGACAAGCGGTAAATTAGTTCACAATATATTTTTTCTGATAGACCTTACTGAATATTAAAAACAAAACGCCACATAATAACCACGCAGGTAAGGTTAAAAATGATAAAAACACATCAAACTGCACCGAAATAAAGTAAAATACGCCTGCACTTAAAATCCATGCATAGAACACGGCTTTATTAAATTTTACGCCCGTTTTTTCGGCAAAAAAGTTTTGTATACCAAATTGTTTTCCAAAGAAATATTCAAAAGCAATAACAGCACCAATAGGAGCTAAAATAAAACCATACAGCGCCACAAAATCTAATAATTTCATTGCGAAAGCAGGGAACAAACCAGCAAGAGTAGCTACCATTCCAGCGAGTATGGTAACCCAAAAAGTAGACACTTTAGGTATAATGGCCTGAAAAGCCAATCCTGCCCTGTAAATTGTTGGATTAGCAGTGGTCCAACCTGCAAGTACAACAGCTATAATACCAAATACCCCAATAGCGTTATAGGCCAATGGCCCCGGTGCTACAGAAGGTGCTTCTCCTGCTTGCAACATCGCTTGCGCTTCTGGCGATTTAATATATACTGCATACAGTAATGCAGCAGCGATCCACGCCATATAATGACCTACATACATTCCAGCTGCCGTGGTCCACGCAGCTCTTGGCTTTTTAGCAAAACGGAATACAGTTAAGTCAGACATCCCCACATGCATAGCAGCATTGGCAAACCAAGACCAAATAACCACATGCCAAAAAGTATATTTTATTTGTCCAGGAAAAGGCTCTGAACCCTCTCCCCAAATATTCCAAAAATCAGAAAAACTATTCACCCCTAATTGTGTTAGCGCTACTATACCACAGGCTAAAAAGGCTAGAACAATTACGGGCGACATCCAGTTTGCCGCTTTGGTAACGGTATCGTATCCTTTTGCAGCAATTAAAGAAATAACAGCTCCTATAACAAGAACAATAACTATCCATGTAAAACCATTGGGCATGGTATCTGTAAGCTTGGGCATTTCCATATTAAACGGAATACCAACTGCCGTAGCCGATACGGTAATCATTGAGCCTGCTAAAAAGCAAAATAGTACACCATTGGCTAAATTATAAATGGTGACTAAGTTTTTTCCGCAAATTTTTTCCAGATGATAATATAACGTCAATCGATATTTAACAGCTATTTCCGCAGTTAAAAATCGCCAACTAAGTACAGCAAGAAAATTTCCTAAAAGTAACCCTACAAGAAGATCGAAAGCACTAACGCCCGTGGTTAAAAACAAAGGGCCTATAACAAATTCTGTACCAGCAGCGTGTTCGCCGGCGTACATTCCTAAAAAACTTTTCCAGCTTTTAAGTTTCGATTGCGGTACGGGTTCTCTTTCGAATTCGCCACCAGCGATGTCTTCAATAACATCATTTTCAATACTGTATTGTGTCATGTTTTAGTTAGTTTGTAGTTAATTGGGATGTTTAAAATGAATTAATAGGTTATTAAATGTTGCGGAAGGTCGGTTACACGCTCACAACATAATTGTTCCATAACTTGTTGAAGTTGCACTTTTAACAGAGACATGGTATGATTTCCGCCTTGTTTTCCTAAGGCTGCTGCTCCATACATAAAAGTGCGCCCCATAAAGGTGAATTTTGCACCACTGGCCATGGCACGGGCAATATCTGGCCCCGAACGCAGACCACTATCCACCATCACTTCTATTTGATCGCCATACGTATCTGCTATAGATTTTAAAGGCTTTATAGTCGATTCTCCAGCATCTAATTGTCGGCCACCATGATTAGACACAATCACCCCGTCTAATCCCAATTTAATTGCTTGCTCGGTATCTTCTAACGACGCCACACCTTTAAGCACTAATTTTCCTTTCCACATATCGCGAATAGGTTTAATCTTTTCGGCATTTAATCGTCCGGAAAAGGTAGCGTCCATAAATTTCCCTAGTTGTTTTAAATCTAAACCTTTTGGCATATACGGTTTAAGGTTTGCAAAATTAGGCTGACCATGTTTTAAGGTTTGAATGGCCCAATTAGGTTTTCCTAAAATTTGAAGTATGTTTTGCACACTCATATTAGGTGGCATGGCTAAACCGTTACGAATGTCGCGAGGCCTAAAACCAAAAGTAGGCACATCGCACAAAATAACCAGAACAGGGCATTGTGCACTTGCAGCACGATTAATAATATCGTCTCTCAATCTGTTTTCTGTAGGATGGTATAACTGAAACCAAGCGTTACCTTCGGTAAGCTCGCTAATGCGCTCGATACTGCTTGTAGTAACCGTACTTAAAATAAACGGCAGATTGTGTTTAAAAGCTGCTTTCGCTAAAATTTCTGGGGAATTTGGCCACATTAGTCCTTGAAGTCCAACAGGAGCTACCCCTACAGGAGCATCGTACTCTTTCCCGAATAAGGTGGTTTTAATGCTAGAACCTTCGTAATCTTTTATATAATTTACTTTTAGTTGCACATCGCGTAACTCGGATGTGTTTCGGTGTAAATTAACATCTTCATTACAACCGCCATCTAGATATTCGAAGGCAAACCTCGGGATGTTTTTTTGAGCTTTATTGCGTAAATCGTCTATAGACGGATATTTCGTGTTAAAAGATAATGCCATAATTTAATTTTAGGTTACAATAAACGGAACGTGTTTTTGTAAGGCATAATTATGTCTTAAAAATTTTGAATTTAGTTTTACATCGGAAATTGAAATCGCTGCCCCTAAAGCCGACCCTAACGAGGATGTTGTAGTGCGTAATTTCATATCTCTTAAATAGTGCGATAGTAAATTTATAAATACATCGTTAGCAGTAAAACCACCATCTATATACAATTTATTTGCTTTTGTATCGCCCATTGCAATTTTAATACTTTTAACTTGCAATTGTACAATTTCCAGCATTAAATGATGATATGCCGTTTCGAAACATTTGTAAGGTAATTCGTTAAAATCAACCTCCTCTGTGTGCAGGGCATCTGCCGAATCTAAATTGAAAAAGGGTTTAAAGTTTTCTGTTATCTTCGCGTACATATTATAATCGAATGTTACCGTTTTATGGTAATCGTCGAACACCCGGTAATGACGCGCTAATTTTTGTACATTTTGTCTGTAAAAATTTCCTAAGAAAATACGAGACGATTTTACGGCCTTACCATTAATTCGCATATAATTAATACATCCTGATGCGATATCGGATTGCGTTAAAACGCCATCGGAAAACGGGTTTAAAGAGATACTCCATGTACCTGTAGACACCAAAATAAAAGGCTTTTTACTACTACGCACATAAGGCAATAAGGCCGAAGAACTATCGTGAATCCCAACACCAATTTTAATACGTTTTCCGTTATAATTCATATTAATACTGGTTTCGGTAGATACTATTGGAGGGAGTATTTTATGTAATTCTTCTTTGTATACCCACTCGTGATAGTCTTTGGTTTTATAACTCCAAAGTGCTGTATGGCACCCTATACTGGTGTATTCGCTTAACGGAATACCAGTAAAAATGTAACTTAAATATTGAGGAAAGTGTAAGCTGTATTTAATCTTTTTAAAAACGTCTGGTTTATAATGCTTCAACCAGTACAATTGCATACCAGAATTTAACATGCCAGAATTATTAGATCCTGTTTCTTGCGACAATTCAAGCTCTGGACCGTATTTATCGTAAAATGAATCGATACAAGCTTGATCCATTGGTTTTGTATAATTATAAAGCGGCGTTAACACTTTACCATTTTCATCTATATGCACCATACTGGCTCCATAAGTTGAAAAATTGATGGCTTTAATTTTATACTCTTGGGCTTCAAGAATTTTATGAAACAAATCTTTTAACCAGGCTTGAAGCGCAGGAAGGTTTTCGGTTGGATAACCATCTTCGTCCTGAATTTCTTCAAATCGGGTATATTCGCGATAAACTTCTTTAAAATCTTTATCGAAAAGAAAGAATTTTTTATTGGTTTTTCCTATGTCAAATACAGCAGTTACTACTTTTTTCATTAATTAGTTTATTCTTTTATAATCCTGTAGCGATGGTGTGTTTTCCGCGCTCTTCTATTAAGGTTTCTCTAATATTTAAACCTCGGTAAGCTGCCAACGGATTCAAAGCACCGCCAGCTTGTAAACGTGCTTGAGCCAATAACGGACGAACATCGGTACGGTAAGCGTTTTGTAAAATTTCCTGACAAGCCACGACATCGTGTGCTAATTGGGCTTGTTTTAATTGTGCCTGATCTACAAGCAATGCTTTGGCATAAGCTTCTTGAATGGCTTCTAACGACTGTATTAAATCTTCTAAGGGATCTTTTATATTATGGCTGGCATCGATCATCCACGATAATTCTGGATTCTGCGGATTGTTTTGCATACCGTATACCAATTCGTTAAAAATTAAGAACAAAGCATAAGGTTTTACACTGCCCACGGTAATGTCGTCATCGCCATATTTACTATCATTAAAATGAAAACCTCCTAATTTCCCTTTATACATCAGGGTAGATACTATTTGCTCTATATTGGTATTAGGCAAATGATGCCCTAAATCTACCAAAGTAAAGGCTTTATCGCCGCAGGCATTAGCCAACATAAACGAGGTGCCCCAATCCTGAATTACCGTACTGTAAAAATTAGGTTCGTAAGGTTTGTATTCTATAAATAATTTCCAGTCGTCTGGCAATGTGTTATAAATAGCTTTTAAACTGTTTTCGGTATGGTTTAAAGCGGTTTGAAAATTGTGTTGCCCCGGAAAATTAGAACCGTCGGCTAACCAAACGGTTAAACTTTTAGAACCTAACTGCTCGCCTATTTTAATAACGTCTTGGTTATGTGCAATAGCTTGCGCTCTTACCGCTTCGTCGGAATTGCATAACGAACCATATTTATAAGTTTCTTTGGCGTTAGGCTGATCTTGAAAGGTGTTGGAATTTACAGCATCGAACTTTAAATTTAAAGCCGAAGCTTGTTCCTTAATAGCATTGTAATCTTCTGGAACATCCCACGGAATATGAAGCGATATGGCACCAGCGGTTTGGGTTAATGCGTGAATAAGCCCTACATCGCTTAATTTTTGTTCTAGGTTTGAAGGTTCTCCGTAAAACGAAAAACGTCCAAAGCGTGTTCCTCCGGCTCCCAATGCCCAACTCGGTATGGCTACTTGAAATTTAGCCAATTGGTTAACAACAGTATTGGTATTAATATTTTGTTTTTCTAGCGTGTTGGCCAAGAAATCGAATTGATTTTGATGCGCCTCGCTAGATTTTTTATTAAAATCGGATATATGTGATTGTGATAATTTCATGTCTTGTAATTTTTAAATAAAACCTTTCACTGGTGTATTTCAACCCATGAAAGGTTTTTTAACAAACTAACAAACTAAAAAACAAACTAATTAGTAAACTAACAATAAACTAATTAATAAGTATTGTATTGCATTGGTTATCTAACAAATGCATTTGCCATTCCGCCATCTACATTAATAATGTTTCCGGTCGATTTATCTAATATCGCCACTAACGAAAATACGCCGTTAGCAATATCGTTTGGATATATTATTTCGTTTAACAGGTTACGTTTCGCGTAATGTGCAGGTAACTCTTCTACGGTAATACCGTAAGCTTTAGCGCGACCTTCGGCCCAAGCGCCTTCCCAAATTTTACTTCCAACAATAACCCCGTCTGGATTTACTACATTTACTCTAATTTTATCTTTTGCCAATTCTGCAGCTAATAAACGAGACATGTGCTGTTGGGCAGCTTTTGCTGTACCGTAACCAACATTATTAGGTCCAGAAACCAATCCGTTTTTACTGGCAATACTAATAAAATTGCCACCTAAATTTTGTTTACGCATAATCTCTACACCTGCTTTTGCCAACTCAAACTGACCTTTTACTAGCACATCTTGTAACAGATCCCAATCTTTTTGTGTGGTTTCCTCTATAGGTTTCGAAATGGCTAAACCAGCACTGTGCACAATAATATCTACACCGCCAAATTCTAAACAAGCCGTTTTATAAGCGTTAACAATAGAATCGTAATTGGTAACATCGCAAACCGCATAAGTAGACACATCGCGCTTGTAAGTAGCGTGTGCTTCTTTTAAACTGTTCTCGTTTATATCTGTTAGTACCACATTGGCACCTTCGGCAGCTAATTTATCGGCAATCGCTTTACCTATACCGCCACCAGCACCTGTAACCAAAGCCACTTTTCGAGATAACGGTTGCTCTTTAGGCATACGTTGTAATTTGGCTTCTTCTAATAACCAATACTCGATATCGAAAGCTTCTTGTCTTGGTAGCGATGTGTATTCAGTAATTGCTTCTGCACCGCGCATAACGTTAATCGCGTTAATGTAGAACTCACTAGCTACACGTGTGGTTTGTTTGTTTTTGGCAAAACTGAACATACCAACCCCTGGATAAATAATAATTACCGGGTTCGGGTCGCGCATAGCTGGACTGTTGTCTCTTTTACAAGTATTGTAGTAATCGGCGTATTCTTGTCTGTACTGCTCGAAAGCTGGTTCTAGTTTTTTTAGAACAACACTAGCATCGCTTAAATCTTCATTGGCATCTAAAGTTAATACCAAAGGCTGAATTTTAGTACGTAAGAAGTGGTCTGGACAAGACGTTCCCATTGGCGCCAAACGCTCTAGGTCGTTACTGTTTATGTATTCCATAACCACATCGCTGTCTGCAAAATGACCAATCATGCGGTTTTCCGAAGAACAAAGTCCGCGTAATAACGGCATTAATTGCGCTGCTTTTTCTAAACGTTCTTCTTTTGGTAAACTTTCTACTTTTTGTCCGCCAAAAATCTCGCCTTTTTCCTTTATTTTTTGTTCAATATATTCTGAAGCTTTTTCAATAACTTCCAAACTGTTTATATAGCACTCGTAAGAGGTGTCTCCCCAAGTAAATAAACCGTGGCTTCCTAAAACAATACCGCGAATGCCTGGATTTTCGGCTAAACATTTCTCTAATTGTAAACCTAAATCGAAACCAGGGCGTTGCCATGGCACCCAGCCCATAGTATCGCCCCAAATTTCTTTAGTTACTTTTTCGCTGTCTTTTGCAGCTGCAACCGCTATAAGGGCATCGGGATGAAGGTGATCTATATGTTTAAAAGGTAATAATCCGTGTAAAGGTGTATCTATGGAAGGCGCTTTGCTATCTAGGTCGTAAATACAATGATTAAATAATCCAACCATACGGTCTTCATCGGCTAAACCACCGTAAACGTTTTTTAAATCGCGCAAACGATTTGTGTATAAACCAGCAATGCCAGCTCTAGTTAATGTTCCTATATCTCCTCCAGAGCCTTTTACCCACATAACTTCTACATTATCGCCAGTTAAGGGGTCTTTTTCTATTGTTTTACAACTTGTATTGCCACCACCGTAGTTGGTAATTCTTAAGTCTGCACCTAAAATATTTGAGCGATAAAGAAATAATGCCACTTGGTCGTCGGCCAATTCTTCCGCTTTTTTATTATCCCAAAGGTAATCTACGTGCTTAAATTGTTTAACAAGATTATCCATATTTTTATTTTAAAAATTAATTTGTGTTTGTAAAACTAAAGCAATAAAGATTTTAATCTGTCCTGCACTATACCGTTTTCGATAAAAAAAATAATTATTACTTATATAATAATTACGAAACGATAATTGTTATTAAATTGCACAATTATTAAAATTGCTATAAAAATTTTAAAGAAAAATTGTTTTCAAGAGATGATAGATTTTATAAAGATTGACGAAAACTCCAGGAAGCCTAAATACAAACAGATTGTAGATACCATAATACATAACATATCTATTGGGAATTTAAAGGTAGACGATAAAATTCCATCTATTAATAGTTTTAGCGAGGAGTTTTACCTTTCCAGAGATACGGTAGAAAAGGCTTACAGCGTGCTAAAAGAGCGTAAAATTATTTCGTCTATAAGAGGAAAAGGATATTACATTACACGCACAAAACTTATTTCTAAAATAAATATTTTATTCTTAATTAATAAGTTAAGCTCTTACAAAATGCGTATTTACAATTCGTTTGTAGATAGCATTGGAGGGAATTCGCATACCGATTTATTTATTTACCATTGCGACGAATCGTTGTTTTTAAATTTAATGGATAAAAGTTTAGGCGCTTACGATTATTACGTAGTCATGCCACATTTTAAAACCGATGAGTTACGGCATATAAGTTTTACCGATAAAATTATTCAGTCCATAAACCAGATACCTAAAGATAAACTTATTATTATGGACAATAATAACAATGCCATAAGTAAGACCTCGGGTGCGATTGAAATTTATCAGGATTTCGAGAACGATATTTATGAAGCTTTGGTTGAAGGTTTAGATAAAATACGTAACTACAAAAAGATTTTTTTAATCTACCCCAATAAAACGGTATACCCCTACCCCAGACGTATTTTACACGGATTTAGAAAATTTTGTGTGAACTACGAAATGAATTTTGAGATTATAGACGAAGTTTACGAAGATATTATTTTAAAAGAAGGCGATTTATTTGTTACCATAGAAGAATCTGATTTGGTTAACTTAATAAAACAAATTAGGGAAAGCGATTTAGAGTTAGGAAAAACCATAGGCATCATTTCCTATAACGAAACTCCATTAAAAGAATTACTAGGAATTACTGTAATTTCTACAGATTTTAAAAAAATGGGAGAACGTGCAGCACACATGATTTTAAATAAAGAAAAAGGAAAGATTAAAAATCCGTTTAATTTTATAGAGCGTAATTCGTTATAAAACCCTAAACCTACAAATAAAAAATCTACTTATTGTAAATGAGTGCAATAATTAGGTACAATACAAGCTATTAAAAAATCTTTCAAATTTATTAGATTTTATATTGTGTAGTTAAGCAAAGCTCTTTATATTTGCACAGCTTTTTAGAAAAGCCAATTTCAGAATAAATATTCTTGAATGGTCGCGTAGCTCAGCTGGATAGAGCATCTGCCTTCTAAGCAGACGGTCACAGGTTCGAATCCTGTCGCGATCACCACACAAAACCCCGCTATTAGTGGGGTTTTTTAGTTTTAATATTTTTCGTTGTACTACTTTTTATAATATAATTTATAGAAAATTCCCGAAAATGCGAGACTATTGGCCATCGTATTCCATCGTTATGGCAAGGCTTCAGAAGCTGTATCTGATACGGCATAATTTTAAATATACTCAGATTAAATGTAACTAAAATTAAAGAAACGCCTTAGGTTTTCATTCAATTTAAACTATTTTAGTCCCATATAAATATTTTGGTTTAGCCCCTCCATTACTATTTCAACCAAAAGTTTTTTATGGATATACGGGGTTGGGCAACATGTAAAACTCAACTAAAAATTAAACTAATAAACCTGAAAATGAAAAATAACCTACTTATCATATTTTCTATTATTCTGTCTCTTAGTAAGATTCACTCGCAAACAAATTGGGAATTATTAAATCCAAAGCCAACAGCTAATACCGGGAAGGATGTTGAGTTTGTTACAGATAATATTGGATTCATTATAACTTCCAATGAATTGTTAGAAACAACAGACGCTGGTAACACTTGGTCAAAAAAATCAAATGTTTTGGGAGGCAACGATATCAGTTTTTATAATTCAGTAGGATTTGTGGTAGGCAACAATGGGTATGTACTTAACTCTTTAGACAACGGGGCATCTTGGACCCAAGTAGCAACTGGTTTCAATGGCAACTTTAACACTGTTAACATTATTGACGACAACAATATTATTTTATCTACTTCAAATAGCATTGTAAAAACTGGTGATGGAGGTGCAACCTGGAATAGTTTAAGTATTCCAAATTCTGGAGTTAATAAAACATCTTTTACTAGCACTTTAATTGGACATGCTGTTTGCAAAAACGGTATTATTTTAAAGACTATTAATGGGGGTGAAAATTGGTATCACACAAAGGATGATAGCTATACTGGGCCTTCAAATTATTTTACAGTTTATTTTGTTAATGAGGATATTGGATTTGCTTCAAGAGAACACAGAAACATCTACAAAACTACCGATGGCGGAGAAACTTGGGTTACCCTTTCACGAACCGACGACTCTATATATGACTTCTATTTTTTAGATGAAAATACCGGCTTTGCTACAGGTAATCATGGCGCCACCTATAAAACAGAGGACGGAGGAGCTACTTGGAAAAACATTTTCTTTCAGAATGGGCCCATTTTCAATACTTCCATGTACGGAATATATTTTCAAGACAGCAATGTTGGTTATGCTACCGGTGCTCGTGGTCGAATTATTAAAACAACAGATGGTGGTAATACTTGGGTTTCTCATTCTGAAAATTATATTGATTTTAGTCAAATACAATTCATTGATAATAATATAGGCTACGCTCAGTCTAGAAAGAATTTTTACAAAACCACAGATGGTGGAGACACCTGGTTTTTTGTTGGTTATTTAGGTTTAAAGACTTCTGTTCCTAACTGTAAATTTACTTTTCTCAATGAAAACTTAGGCTACGTAACAACTGGTCCCCCCGATGCAGGGCATGTTTTTAAAACCATAAATGGTGGTGTTACATGGAGTGTTTTAAAAAATGGTAATAACATTATTAATGATGGAATTACTTCTATTTTTTTCTTGGATGAAGATAAGGGCTTCATTTCTGGAGGTTTTATTCAAAGTAAAGTAATGAAAACTGTTGATGGAGGAGTTAATTGGACTAAAGTTTCTAATCAATCATTTGGTCAAATACAATTTTTAGATAGTCAAGTTGGATATGGAAATCCAATCGGTAACTATTATAGTGCCATGTATAAAACTATTGATGGTGGTGACACATGGAATATATGTCTTGAATTAGAAGGCGAAAATAATACCGCATTTCATTTTGTAGATGAAAACAATGGGTATCTTTTAGGTGATAGAGACCATGGCTTGATTTATAAGACTAATGATGGCGGAACTAATTGGGAAAAATTAGAAATTCCTGATGAATGGTATACTCAAGTTAAATTTTACTCTAAAAACGTTGGCTATATAGCTGATGAAGATGGTAGGCTATATAAAACAGAAAATGGAGGAGTAAGTTGGGAATATCTTACTCAACAATTTAGAATCAATTCAATAGAACTTATTGATGACAAAATCTATACAGCGGGCACTGATGGTAAAATCTATAGAAGCGATGTAGAATATGAAACCATAATTCTACATGTTAACTCTGCTGAGGATGTATCTAATTCTATTGCTAGTTTAAGTGGTAATGTCACATCAAATGGTGAATCTATTTCAAACATTCAATTTGAATACAGTCTAGATCAATCTTTCAGTAACAGCATTTCAACAGCACCACATACAATTAATTCAGATGAGTCTTTAAATGTTTCTGTTGACTTAGCTAGTTTAGAGTCAAACACTACATACTATTATAGATTATCTGGAACACAGAGTTCAAATATAAGTTATAGTGAGATTCTGAGTTTTACAACACTTCCTGATTATGAAATAACAACAAATTTCACATATAACTACACAGCAAATACAGCAGAGATATCAGGTAATATTGTATCCAATGACCATGACATTATAAATGTCGAATTTGAATACGGACTAAGTTCCGATAATCTAAATTATAATATAGTTGGTTCACCAGTAACGGTTAATGTCAATACGACTGAAAACATCAAAGCCAATTTGGATAATCTACAACCAGATACACAATATTTTTATAGAATTAAGGCTACTCATGAAGGAGAAGATATTTATGGAGACATACTATCTTTCAAAACATACCCTGAATATAATATAAATCTGTTTAGTCCAAATATTAATGGTACTGATGTAACGTTATCAGCATATTTAACTTCCTATCTTCAAGATATTACTGATATTGTGTTTGAATATGGGACTATAGACTATGAAAACAATAGTGTAACTAACCCATCAATAGTTAATGCTAATAGTTCGTCTTTTGTTAATGCTACTATAACTGGTTTAGATACAAGTTTGAATTACTATTACAGATTAAAAGCTATGTATAATGGTGAAACTATTTATAGCGAAGAAAATATTTTTAATTTTTCGGGCGACATAATCATGGTAAGTGGTACAATAGAAGAAACTCAAACCAATTCTTTAGAACTACGTGGTTTAATAAATAGTGGTGGTGCTTATTTAACAGATATTTATTTCGAGTATGGGCTAACAGATAGTTTTGGCTCATCTGTGGCTGGCACACCAAATTATGTTATCGGTTATAATACTAATTTAATAACTGGTTTAATCAATAATCCATTACCCAATGAAACTTATTATTACAGAATAGTTGCTAACAATAATGGAAATATAATTTATTCAGATACTTATCAATTTACTACTCGTACGCTTAGTCTAACACAACCTGATTTAGAAAAAAGTATCTCAATATATCCAAATCCAACAACTGATTTTGTAAATATTACATCTAATATTTCTGAAAAAATTAGATCTATTGAATTTTACAATGCTTTAGGGCAAAGTCTCTTTAGTGAGAATATAGAAGAGAATAAAACTGATATACAAATTGATTTGTCAAGTTTTATAAAAGGAGTCTATTTTGTAAAAGTATACTTTGAAAACACCAAAGTAGTATCATCGAAATTGATTTTAAAATAAAATAATGTTTTACAACAATGGCAATAAGTAATTGATTGCTATCACCCACTTCTGAAAATCCTCACGGATTTTCAGTTTGGTGTGTACTTAAAAAGTTAAGTGCTAAACCACACAACTACTCAAAGACGAAACCGTTGGCTGTAATTTAAAAATCGCAACAAAACAAGAAACTTCTAATCCAAAAAATGAGCATATCCTCTTTTCATCTTGTCAAAATTCCAACTTGGGTTGCTATTAAAGGTTTATTTTCAAAATTAATAAGTAAGAAAACCAAAGGGCTTATTTATTCAGAATATATGACCTCAATGACTTTAGGCTCGCCTATTTTCTCTACTAATAGATTTTTAATAAGAGAGATCGCTATATTTGCACAATGGGAAAGTGAAAAAGACCTAGATAACTTCTTGAACAATGACAAATTTGGTAACTTAATCAAAAAAGGTTGGCACGTTCGATTAGGTTTTATGAGAGATTGGGGGAAAATAAAAGGCTACAAAGTTCCTAAAGAAAAAGAAACCTTAGAAAATTCAAAATTACCTGTTGTTGCTGTTACCATTGCTCGAATGCAACCTTTTGCGATTCCAAGGTTCTTATATTGGGGAAGACCAGTAGAAAAATTAGTAAGAGACCATCCAAGCACATTATTATCAATTGCTTCTTTTAAGTTCCCAAACACCATTTCAACTTTTTCAATTTGGAAAAACGTACAAGAAATGGAAAAAATGGTTCACGGTCATAGCAAAAAACCCAAACCCAAAAGGCACTCTGATGCAATGAAAGAAAGGGAACGAAAAGACTTTCACTTTGAATTTACTACATTGAGATTTAAACCACTTTCTGAATTCGGAAATTGGAAAGGCAAAGGAAACTATACTAAATTATCTGACTGAAAATGGTATTTGCCTCTATTAAACAAAATTTTCAGGATTGGGTTACACAGCAATGGGTTATTTTATTTGGTAAAAAAATTAATACTCAAGAATATCAATGGCTTTTGGGTCCATTTGGAAACATTAACGGAATTGGAGAAATATTTATTAATCAATTAGCAGAAAATGAAAATTTATCAATCTCTAAATCCAGTAAAAACAAAGGACTTTTAAAATCAATTGAACAACTAAATTTGCCTTCTTCTGAAAAAAATAGACTTTCTAAAAACGTCATTGATTTTTATGAAAATACAAGTAATTATAAACTTTACTTGACAACAAATTGGAATCCTATTTTTCTAGTTTTCGGATATTTATTAAAATTCCTTTTTAGCAAGAGGCTTGAACAACTAAATATTCCTTTGAGAAATAATAAAAACTCTCAAGAAATGAATAGCGAAATTGTTCAACTAACCGATAAAACTACTGAGAAAGTAAAAAGAACAATTTGGTTAAGGAGATTTAAACAAACAAATCAAATAATCTATTCGGGTGTTTATGAAACTTGTAAAATCCCCAATGGAAAAGTTTGCATAAAAGCCATTTTTCCATTACCAAACGGGAGTGCAACAGTAATTTTACAACCAATTGCTGGTAAAAAAGGTGAATTGATTTTAAAATCAGCAGGAAGAAAAATTGGTGATAGCGGATTTTACTTTTTACTAAAGGATAAAAATGGGAATTTATGGACTAAATTCATAAAGTCTTTTAAAGACAATTTAACCGTATCATCAGAAAACGGAAAAATTAAAGCAAATCAAAAATTGACTTTTTACGGATTGAATGTTCTTAATTTTAAATACGAAATAAAAAACCACAGCCAACAACATACATAAAAAAATTGCTACTTTTAGCTAAACCAAAGTTAGCAAAACCACATAATTTGGAATTAACGCAAAGACATATAAAAAAAATAAAATGGACAACTCGAATGGCGTTTACAAGTTTAGGAATTTTGATTTTTGCTCTTTTGGTAAATGAATTGAGAGAACCATTACTCGGAATAAAAAAGGGTTACGCACCACATAGCTTCGGATTTAATTTTATGTTTTTTCTTCCTTCTATGTTAATAGCCATAGGGTTTGGATTTGCAGTAATTGGACGAACTATCAAACATTGGAAAACCTGGACTGACTTAAACAGGAAATTAATGCTAATTGGGTTATCAATTCCAGCTATCGGAATTTGGACTTTTATCATTATTAAAATATTTGTTTACTAAAATACATCTCCCCAACACCATGTATTTTACTAATACGGCATCCAAACGGTCATTTCCTCCACATTTCTATTTCCCCAACTATAATATGGAATAAGCGTAATATCGATTGATTTTTTAGATAAATTTAATGGCTTATATAGCGCTTTATCCCAATCTTGGTTTTCAATAAATCCACGAGCTGTAATCCCTAAAACTGCTCTGTTTTTAATAGTCATAGGTTTCGTTTTGAAGTTTGAATCGATATCTAAAACCACTTGATTGATGTTTACTTTTTGAGATAAATCATCAGTTTCTAAACAATACACTAGTGGTCCGCGCTTTACAGCCACTTGACTTTTGGTTTCCTCCACCAAGGGGTTAGCTTGCATTAAACGCACTGGCATTGGAATATGAAGTTCTATAACATCGCCTTTTTTCCATTTCCTATTTAATTCAGCATAACTTCCTGATTGAATTTCATGATCTAGAGTAGCATTATTTATTTTGATTGAACTGCCTTCACTCCACCCCGGAATTCTTGTAAAAATTGAAAATGCTTTTTTCGGTGCCTTTACTATTTTAAGCGTGATTTTTCCGTCCCAAGGATAGTTTGTTGTTTGTTCTATTTCTAATATCTCACCCGATAAGGTTTCCGTTTTTAAATGATTACTTCCATAAAGATTAACATATAACCCATTTTCTGAAACATTATAAGCGTAATTATTCACCTGAGCTAAAGTTCTTGTAACATTGGGTGCGCAACAGTTAGACCATGCAATATAACCTTCGCGTTCGTGCCCCCAGCGCTGTTTAAACGGTAAATCTTTTGAAACGTTTAACGGATTATTATAACAAAATTCGGTGCCTTCTAAACTTACCCCAGACAAGACACTGTTGTAAAATGCCAACTCCATAACATCGGTGTATTTGGCATCGCCTGTAAGTTGCAACATGCGCCAGTTCCACAATACATTGCCAATATTAGCACAGGTTTCGGTGTGTGCCGTGGCGTTTGGCAATTGAAACGGACGCCCATAAGCCTGATGTATTTTTTGAACTATAGATGGATCGTAAACCGTGCCATCTGGAGAAACGCCATCATAAAGTGCGCCACAACCTCCAGTGATGTACATTTTTCGGTATGCCACATCTTCCCAGATAGATTGTAAATTTTCCATCAATTTTTCTTCACCGGTTTCAGCATACAAATCGGCTATACCAGCGTACAAATAATTGGCTCTTACCGCATGCCCCATGGCTTCGGTTTGTTCACTAAACGGAATGCGGTCTTGGTTATCGTCGGTACCATCGTCTGTGGTACCACGAATATCAATCAGATTGTTGGCTAATTCTAAATATCGCGGATCTTTAACCGTACGATACATTTCTACAATGCCCATATAATGTGACGGACAAATAGCATTTCTGGCCAATTCAGGTGAAGCTTTTTTATAAAAATCATATAAGAAATCGGCAACACCCTCTGCTACTTCCAAGAAATTGGTTTTTCCCGTTGCGCGATAATGCACACAAGCCGCCGTCATTAAATGTCCCATATTGTACTTCTCGAAGCCTAATTGTTTTTGCAATTCTTCTGGCCCTAAGGTTCCCCAACGTTCTTCTATCAAAACAGGCGTATTAATGTAACCATCTTTACGCTGCACTTGCGCAAACATAGCAATAGCTTCGTCCATTTGTTTATCCAATTCCGGATCTTTATTGATGGCATAGGCCGAAGCCATACCTTCCATAATTTTATAGAAATCGCCATCGTGGAACGATGGTCCGGCGTGTTTGCCTTTTTCCAAACCTGCGGCTATTTTAAAATTCGCATAAGCATGACTCACGCTATCGTTATGATACAGCTCCCACATGTACGGCAAGGTGTTTTGGGTTTCTACATCAAACTGTTCTTTCCAAAAACCATCGGTCCAAACCACTTCCTGAAGTCCAAGACTTTTTAATTTGGCGTGCGGACTATCGGAATTCGCCGTTAGACCTTTGTTTTGGGCAAATGCCACAAGGCCAAAGAAGCTAAACATTGAAATTAGAATCTTGTTTTTCATGTGTTTATTTTTTTAATAATTGTTCTTTTAGTTATGCTGCCTCACTCGTCATGCTGAACTTAGCCTGTCTTGAGCTTTACGAGAGATTGAAGCATCACAAATTATTTACAAATCGCCATTTTCAGGTGAGACCCTGAAACAAGTTCAGGGTGACACGCTACTATTTAATAAATAAATTTACACGTCTTGTCATCTCATCACCATCAGCATCTTTTACAGCTATTTTGAAAGATGCAAAACCTTTTGACGAAGCTTTAAATTCTAGTGTATTATCATTTAGTTGAACGTTTCCATTGTCTACATTGGAAACGCTGTACACAGGTTCATTTTCATAACCTTTAAAAAAGTCTGAAATAGTCAACTTCAAGTTTTCGCTTTCTTCGATAAAATAATGCGGTTGAGCCATCCAATGTAAATAATCTTCCAATTGGGTAAATCCATCTTTATCATCATCATTATTTGACTCTGAAAAATCGCCTACTTCTGAATTGATATTAAATCCTTTGGCTTCTTCCCACCAGTTTGGTAAACCATCGTGATCGGTATCCCAATCTTTTGGTCTACTTTCACTAGCAAACTCTGGAAAACCACCAGCATCCAATTCGGTATCTATCATTCCTGGCAAACCAGATTTACTTCCTCTAAATGTATACGTTCCTTTTAAGGTTTCGTTAATAATACGTTGATCGTGATAATCAAAATAAGGTTGACTTGCACCTACATCTGACAAGACATTTTTATACGCTGCTTTAGCCGATTGGGTGTTTACATACGATGGAAAAAAAGGCTCATCAACAAAGGTTTCATAATCTACAATTTCATTGTTGGTAATTTTTGAAATTCGTCCTTTCTCTTGATTGTTTTCATCAAAATGACCTGGCATCACATTTCCGTTGAAATAGTAACGCTGACTTCCTTTACCAACACCTTCATGCTGTGCTTTTAAGGCATAAAACACTTTAGATGATTTTCCTGGTTTGTAATAATTGTTTACAAAATTCACCTCGTGTGCTCCACCATCGGTAACACGTTTTCCCCAGTTATAAACAACATTATTTCTAATATCTACACGTCCTGAATAATAACCATCACCATTCAGTCCACCACCAATACTCCAATTACGTCCGTAATTATGAGCTAACAAATTATGATGAAAACTCCCAATATCGCCTCCTATTGTAGCCGCATAACCGTGCATTTTACCTGCTTCGTATTTATCGTGACCAGCCACATTTAAAGCTTCTGAAATTAGAGTACGTTGCAAAGTAATATGATGTGCTCCTCGTGAACTAAACGATTCATCAATCGTCCAACTAATCGAACAATGGTCGATAATACTATAATCGGCACCGGTTAAACCCATACCATCATAAGTAGTTCCTGAACCAATACGTACCTTTAAAAAACGAACCATCCCGTCATCGCCAGTTAATCCTACAGGAGCACGACTAATAGTAATCCCTTCTCCAGGAGCCGTTTGTCCTGCCACCGTAATATAAGGATGCCCAATAACCAATCTCGATTTTAATTCAATATTTCCAGAAACATTAAACACTACGGTTCTTGGTCCAATATCTTTGGTCACGGCTTCACGGAAACTTCCTGGTCCATCATCATTTAAATTGGTAACTTCAACCACTTTTCCGCCACGACCACCAATAGCGAAACGTCCGTAACCTTCAGCTCCTGGAAATGCTAATTGTGCTGGTTTGAACGACCATACATTTCCTTGAGTTATTTTTCCATTCGCATCCTCAGCATCCACACGCCAGTAATACGTGTTCATGCTGTACAAATCGTTTACTGAAAATTGTTTTTCTGTTTGTTTTCCTTGATAGACATCGCTTGAAACATCAGCATTTTTCACTGTTTCTTTATCCGTTCCAAAATAAACGTGGTATGCAGAAGTGCCTTCTGGCGATTCCCATGTTAAATTCAACCGATTATCAACCTCAACATGTTCATCTGCTTGCTCTGGAAAAGGAGAGTGTGCTTGTTTTTTTAAATCGGGTGTATCGATTTCAAATCCGTTAATGACAAATTCTGAAATATCAAATCCTGATTCTCCTTCAAAACGAAGCACGACATCTTTATTCGCTTCAGCTTTAAACGTTAAATAAGCTGTTGCTGCATCAACTTTTGAAAACGCTCTGTTACTTTGATTTAAAGTTTGAACCAATTCATCATTCAAATAAATTTTAATCGGAGTCACGGTTCGCCCTCTTAAATTACTGAAAGTATTATGAAAGGTTTGTAATGAATGCTCTCCCACTTTCAGTCCGCTAATGGTAAACTCTACAGGTGTTTTACTCACCAAACCATCGCTCACCAATTGTGCATAATGTGGAGCACTCATCCCGATTTTTACCCAACTGGAATTTAAATTTCCTTTTAGTTTTATAGAAATACCATCAAACGTGTTTTCTGCTTCTTCACTTTCGTTAATCACCCACGGTTGATACAATGGATCGTGAACTTCGGATAAACGTCTTCCAGCAAAATCAAAATCGACTTTTACGGTTTGCTTTTCTGCTTTTTTGGTGCTTTGACATTGCACATTTACTAGTGCTGCTGTTGATAAAAATAAACAGCTTAAGGTGTGCTTAATTCGTCTCATTTAAATTTATTTTATCGTTTAACGAATATTCTAACAGGTTTAGAACATCCTTTTTTCTATGTTCTGGGGTGACTTTTAGAGTCTTTATTTCTCCTTTTTCCAATTTCACTTCAACTGTGGTGTTGTCCTTGGCATGTAACTTAAAATGAACGTCCCAATGTTTTGGCCATGCGGGAAACAACAGTAATTTCCCATCCACCTCTTGCAATAACATCTCTTGCATGCCTATCATTCCCGAACCGCCCCAATTATGATCGGGCACCCAATCAAACCCTGGCCCCCAAAAAGCAGGAAAACGTCTTTCGGAATTTGCCATTTTTAATAAGGTGTATTTTGCTGCTTCATCGGTCAATCCTAATCTGGCTGCCATGATATTATCTTGCTTCCACCCCACATGACTTCGGAATTTCAGCAAGTCTTCATCTAAAAAATAAGTGTTTTGAGCCACTTGCAAATCGGGTTTACCCAAACCATATAATTTCCAAGGATACACAGGATACAACTGAGCCGCTTCGGTATTGTTAATGCGTTCCCATGATTTGGCAGGCGATAATACTTTTTGATTGTTGATTTCTCTGAAATTTAATGGTGGAATGCGTTTTTGAAAGACTCTCAAATAGTCTACTTCTTCTGCGGTCAAATCGTTTGAAGATACTTGCAATAATTTCTCGCTAATCACTTTTAAAGCGGAAATGGTACTGTTGGCATTGTAGGCCATTTTGTAAGTTTCTACCACTGAACCTGGGTATAATACCAAATAACCATTAGCATCCAAAGCTTTTCTACCACGTTTTTTTGCTAAATATTGATAATGTTCGTCAAAAAAACGCAAACAACTCAATACAAAACCGTTGTATTTTTTCACATCAACATGGGCATATTCTTGTTGTTCCAACATCATTTTACAAAACTCAAAAACGGTATCCCATTGATATTCCAGCCATGCGTTGTATTGCATGCCGGGGTCGTAATCTTTAGGTCTTTTCCAACTATATTCAGCAGGATTTGGTAAACCGAAATTTTCCAATTGTTCCGTAAAAGCGGCTCCCTTATGGTTCCAATATACTTGACTACGCAACTCCGCATTTTTTTGAAGCGTTAAGTAATAATCCAATTGCGATGGTAACATATCAAAATCACCACTTTTAAACATCGGAAAATACACCAAACGTTGATTTTGTTGGGTCATAGTTCCACCACCCCAATTCCTAAAATCAGGAGTGAATTTGTGGTCTTCTTTGGTGTAAACAGGGTCAACCGTAAACAAACCGCCATTAAATTTTGTTGGATATTTTCCGTAGGCATTTACACCTAACATATAACGAAACAATTGATAATTTTGCCCAATTTGATTTACCGAATCGTTTTTAGCATTGGTATAAATAAAACTTCTTTTCCAATAGTTATTCCACCATACTTTTGTGTTTTTTTCTTGGGATTTATACGATGCTGTTAAGTTGTTTAGTTCCTTTTTCCATACATCAATATTTTCATTTTGAACCGTATGTAAATACACGTTTACTTGATGTATTTTACTCGGTTTTTTACTTTTTAAACTAAAACCTTTGAAATCGGTGTCTTGATAAATTCCATTGTAAGTTCCTGCCGGAATCATGTTTTTTCCTTGCAACACACCTCCAAAAGTGAGGTATTTTAACGGATTCATCATCTGGTCTTTTACCGATTCCATTTGCTGCTGTTTTACCACAACATCAAACACCGTATGTTCTCGATTTTTATGATAAAATTGAACTATATTTTCGTTGAAATTGATAGAATCTTGATAGGTAATAATATCACCTTGCGGAGCCCATTTGTAAGAATTTGCATTATTAGCTCGTCCTTCTACTTTTCGGTTTTTAAATCTCCAGCTTTCGTAAGAAGCTTTTAGTTCCAACGCCTGTTTACTTTTCACATCAATATGAATGATAGGCTGAAAGACATCTACCCATAATTTCACTTTTGTATCATTTTGAGATACTAAAATATAGCCATCCTCCAAATGCAATTCTTGTTTAAAACCTTGATTCTCTTCAAATGGATTGGGTGTTAACTCCACTTTTATACGACCTAATTTCAACAGGGTATTATGTTCATCAAAAGTGCCACTTTTTGAAATATACGCATACAGTTTTCCATCTTCCACCCACACGTTACAACCAATATCTCCACCGCCTAAAGGCATCGACTCAGAGGCGTTCTTACTTTGTGTCGTCCAAATTTGATTGTAATTTTTGAGCGCAGGGATTTGTGCTTTTACTGAAAAAGACATCAATAAAATCCCAATTAATATTCGGTATGTTTCAAGTTTTAATTGCACTCTAAATATTTTCAGTTTTATTTTCATTTAACTTTGTCATTTCGACAGAGGGAGGGACGACCGACGAGAAATCCCATAATTATGAGATTCCTCCTCGTTCCTCGTTCGGAATGACAAATTGCTACTTTTCATACTACCAATCATCCGTTCTAAACGATGACATTGGCAAACCACCTGTGCTAAAAATTTCAGCTTTTACAAAATCTTTAAATAAATAACGAACGGCAACTGGTTTCTCCACTTGGGGAGCAGAAAGCACTACTGATTTTCTTCGTAACTGAACCTGTGCCGGATAAAACACTTTGTTTTCTCCCGCAATTTCAAAACCAGTCACTTCTTTATCGTAAGCTGTAATACCGTTAGGTACATTGTTAAACGATACCGTAACCGTGCTTCCTTTTATTTCCATGGCGTTAAATTCTGGACTTTCGTATTCAAAACCTTCAAATCCATAAGTTTTTACCAAAGCTTGATACGCTAAACGTTCACCTCCTTTTTGCTTATCGGCAGGATGAATATTTCCAAATTCACCCACATCCAACAACACCGCCATTCCTGAATTTTCAATAGTTTTTGAAGCTTTTAATTGTGCCTCTCTTAAATAAGCTGAATTGTATGCTTCTTTATTATCGTTCGGATGAAAACGTGCATAATCAAACGGGGCAATTTGAGCAAAGTAAAACGGGAAATCACCTTGATTCCATAATGTTCGCCACGAAGTCACCATTTTTTTGAATAAGTCTTTATACTGAAACGGACGTTCGTAATTAGATTCTCCTTGGTACCAAATAGCACCTTTGATTCCGTAACCAATGACAGGCGATAACATACCGTTGAATAAGGTTGTCGGCACTCGGTTTGGATTGCTTTTTAAATCGGATTCTTTTTTTGGTAATTCCAAAGCCAAATCAAAATCTTTCAACATTTCTTCATTCATCCAAGCCTCCACATTAGAACCTCCATACGACACGTGAATTAAACCTACAGGTACTTGTAACACCTCTTGCAATAACGAACCAAAATACCAAGCCGTCGCACTAAAATTACCCGTCGTTTTTGGCGATGCTACTTCCCATTGTCCTTCAAAATCACTTTTCGGCTCTAACACCGTAGTTCTTGGAACAGTAATAAAATGAATGTTTTTATTTTGTGAACGCACTATCGCTTCGTTACCTCCTTTTACGGGTTGACCAGGAAAGCCCTTTAAAGGCATTTCCATATTGGACTGACCAGAACACAACCAAACTTCACCTATCAACACATTATTTATTGTTTTAATTTCAGTTCCATTAGAAACCATAATCATATAAGGCCCTCCTGATTTTGGGGTTTGTATGTTGGTTTTCCACTGTCCCTGTTTATCGGTTTTCACCTCATAACTTTTAGCATCCCATGATGTAGAAATAGTGATGACTTCATTTTTTTCTGCCCATCCCCAAATAGGCGTTTCCATGTTTTGTTGCAACAACATATTGTCGCTAAACAAAGCTGGTAATTTAATTTCGGCATGTAAACTCAATATACTAAAGGCACATACTATAACTAATGCTATTCTATTTTTCATTCGTCTTCTTTTTAATTTGAATACTTCCTAAAAGTCCAGATTTTACCATCATACTGTCGTCCAGTCTAAACGGAGCGGTTGTCCAAGTCAATCGTTGGTCTTTAGGTAATTTTTCATCACCTATCAAGCGATTTGCCCAAGTGTTCGTGACTTTTATCTCTATATTGTTTTCCCCTTGTTTTATCGCTTCGGAAATGTTTACATGATACGGATACGTCCAAACCACACCACAATTTTTTCCGTTTACCATCACTTCTGCGATACAATTCACTTCCTCAAAATCGAGATATAAATTGTTGGTTTTATCTGAATTCCATTCTATTATTTTGGAATAACTCACTGTTCCAGAATAGTATTTTATACTATCATTTTCTGAAGTCGTCCAATCAAAAAGTGTATTGATTTCCATTGCTTTTGAAGGGCCGTGAAATTCAGGATCAAACTGAAGTATCCAATTTTCATCCAATACTTTTTCCGTTTTATAAGATGACCAGTTGATGTTTCCTGTTGATGATTTTTTATCTGTTTTATCTTTAAAAATGATGAAATAAGCCTCGTTTGGTAAAAACTGTAACGGAATAATGGTTCGTCCGTTTTCTATTTTCCAATTTTCTAAAATCGTAGTTTCATTTGAAATAGGATGATACAACACAGGTTGTTTTCCTTCAACTCTAAACGATATTTCCAATGTTCGTTTCTCCTCTTTTTGATTGGATAAAAAGTAAATACCTTCACCGGAAGATTCACGTTGAGTCCAAGCTATAGCTTCATCAACCAACACATTTGGTTCTAAACCTAAGTCTGAAAAACTCGCTCCTAAATAAGGTAATTGAATCACTTTTCCTTTGCCCAACATCCATTGCTTTTTATTTGTTTCAGACCATAATTCATCAACCAACTGTTTCCATTTGAATTTATCTGTTTTTAAATTGGCCATATCGGTTGGTTTTTCACCCACAAAAATGGTAGCACCAGTTTTTACCAAATCCACCATTTTTTCGGCCACTTCCAAGGATAAAATATTGGTTGGCATCATTTTTCTAGCATCTGGAAACACCAAAAAATTGTAAGCTAACGCATCCTTAAACACCACTTTTCCGTCTTTTACTTCGGCATTCAATAGTACATCGCTGTTAAACGAATCGTATTTATAGCCATTTAAAGCGTTTACCCATTGTGATAAATCGGTGCTGTTTTTAGTGTATTTTACTTCCTTTGGCATTCTTGCCGATGGTTGTCCTTCATTCGCTAATCGAACTTTTTCTGAAGCGATACGCTCTGCTCCAAAAACATTCGGCATAAAAGGTACTAACCGATCTGGCAACACCGAACGCGATGGAATTTCCTCGCCTGTAAATACTGCGAAATCTATCACCGGTTTTCCTTTTTGTAATTGAAACTGAACGTTTTTACAATACTCAAAAAATGCACTTCCAGGTTTCCACCAAGTTTGGTCACGTTGAAAAAACGTCCCAATCGGGTCTAAGGTCATCCCTGGTTTTCTATCCAACCACGGATTGTGCATAAACACATGATAGAAAAAGCGGTTAATTCCCAAGGCATAGTTTCTATCGGCCATGGTTTTTAAATTCCCTGGATGCTCGTCCCAATCCATTCTAAGTTGCGTAAATGCTTCGGCTTGAATAATATCACGACCATAAATATGTCCGCCATTAATGGCATCTAACATGTCGTTGGGTTTATCGTGCGTAGGACTTCTAAACCAAAATTCACCACTCGGATAATCAACATATTTAAAATGCAACAAACCATCGCTCGTCATGGTTGGAGCTACATTTTCGGTGCTGAATTTCACCCCTGTTCTTATTGCTTCTTCTTTTAAGGTCCCAAAGAAATTTTCAGCTGTTAATTCGGTAATGGTTTTACGAATATCGTATAAAATTTGTTCTGATTTTTCAGCAGAATCCAACGGAATCCCAGCCATTACAGGCAGATAGTCCACAATATCGTAACCGTGTTTTTCTTTAAAAGCTTCTCGAAAAACGGGCGACCAATTTTGGCTTCCACATTCCCAACTGTCCATGTGTAAAATCTCCACCACTTTACTCGCCAAATCTTCTCCTGCCACACGTCGCATTTCACCGTACCAATGGTCTAACTGAAAACGTACTGCCTCGGCATTAAATTTATCAACTTCCAAACCTCGACCGCCACCTGCTGTAGCATTTTCGTGACCTGTAGAGGTGTGACCAAAACGCATTATTCGCCAATTACCTTCTGGAGCTTCCCAGTTTAAAACACCGTTTTCATCAACAAATTGAGAAACATTCACCATTTGTTCAGTATTTACACAATCAGAATTTGGAATTTGTTCTGCATTATTTCTTGAACTAATTCTCCAAACAGCACCTGATTTTCCTTGATAATTATCGATTAAAGGCTCTTCAGAAAGGATGATTTTAGTAACTTTTAAATAAGAATTCCATTTTGCCATATCCAAATCTTCGGCTCCCGGTTCCGAACCTTCAGGATTGTAAACAAATCGGAAATATTTTGCTTTCGCGGAAAGACTGTGCGTATAAAAAGCATCGGTATCTTGCCAACCCGAACGCGGGGTTTCTAATCGTCCTAAACTTTTAAAGTTTTTACCATCATCACTCACTTCAATTAATAAACGGTGAGCTTGATAATTATTTCCTTGAGTTTCAATTTGAATGGATTTACAATCAAAAACTTCACTAAATTCATACTGAATATAACCTGCTTCTCGCATTCTGAATTGTGTGCTTTCTGTAGAATCATCCTTTAAAAAATCAGCATTTTCAAGGTTTGAAGTAGTCACTTTTAACTGCACTTCTACTGAAGTTTTAAACGCTTTTTCGACAGGAATTGCAAAAGTTGCAATGTCCTTATAATAATCTTTATAATGCTTTGGAACTGGTAATTTTAAGTTTTTTAAAGCAGAGGCATTCACTACAGTATCTGTCCAAACTACTTTTTGCATGGACATTTCTGGAGTAATCCATGGTCCGCCAGCTACTGCAAAACCATCCGCAGGATGAAACGCTATTTTTACACCCAATCGGTCGGCTTCCTGCAATGCCCAACGCACCAGCTCCCAGAATTCTTTACTTAATTGAATCACTGGCGGATTCATTAAAGGTTCGTCTCCCGGTCCTTTTATGGTCATTAAATACGCACCACGAATGCCAGCTTGTTTCATAGCTTCCAAATCGGCTGTAATCCCTTCTTTAGAGTAGGCACTTTTCATCCAATACCAATACACCCATGGTTTTGCTGAATCTTCGGTCGGTTGAAAAAAAGTTGCTGATTCTTGCGATTTTTCTTTACATGATAAAACTGCAAAAAACACCAAAAGAATAGCGATATGCTTGAACTTAAAACGCATTAATACTTAAATTTTTCTAAAGTTTTTTCTAATCCTGATTGGCTCGATTGAAACGGTGTGATGTAAAAACTATACTCGTGATTTTTAGACGGAATTTGATATTTTTCCATCGGGGCACCAACGGGTGACCAACTATCGTTACCACCAATTCCCATTTGAATCAAATCGATATTTAAAGTTAAATATCCCGATTCTTTTAAATCGTAAGTATGTTTAGCTTCATTGATGTTGTCTTCAGTATACGGCCAAACACTCATACTCAAAGGTTGATTCCCGACTACCAAAATCCCTTTATTTTTCGTTTTAGTAGTACTTGCCAACCAACGTACTTCGGTGCGATTTCCATTTTCTTGTGGCATAACGTAAGGCTCCATAAAATCATCTAAAGACAAACTGTAGCTCTCTATCTGGAAACCAAAACTTCTATCGATATAATTTTCCAACTCGCCTTTTCCGTACCAAGAAATTTGTCTAAAATCGTCTTTGATTCCCATCTGCATGCCAATTTTTGGAATGTTTGGCAACTCAGTTGAAGCCTTTAATTGGTAATCAACTTTTATAACTCCATCAGGTTTCACATGGTAAGTAATGTTAACACTCGCACTGTCTTTTATCATTTCGTATTTTGAAACAATCACCACATCATTTTCTGAACTTTCACTGCTTATAGAAATCAGTTTTGGTTCATTATCATACCATTGTTTTAGATTTTTATGAGGTTTCCAACCCTTACGGTCGTTATCAGTTAATGGACGTGTAAAGCTTGGTAACAACGGAGTAAATACTTGTTCTTCACCCTTAAAAACAACCGAATTTAACGCTCCATTTTCTTTATTAAATGTGATATTAAAATGCTCTCCGTTTACTTGATAATCAGCACTTGACTCTACCACTTTTAATCTATTTTTTGATTTTGAAGTGTACTCAAACACTTCCTTTTTATTTACTAAAAACTGGTCGGTAGCCACCACAAAACCTTTGTTTGCCCATGGTTTATCTTCAGATAATTGAAATTCAATATTTAAGAAATACTCCGCATCCGATGACATTTTAGGAAGATACTTTTGAATGTCAATAGCCGTTTCATCTCCTGCTTTAATATTCAAAGGTTTTAACTCGTATGATTTCTTAACCTTTCCGTTTTCTAAAATTGTAATCACAGGAACATAAACCGATAAAGACTGTGTTGCCTGACGGTTCTTAATGGTTAATTGATTACCATTTAAAAATGATGTTGCTGGTTGATACACCCATTTGTTTTCGTACATGGCTGCTTTTGGTCGTCCATCGGAAGCTACGATTCCGTTGATGCAAAAATTCCCATCATGACGAACTTCGCCAAAATCACCACCATAAGCAAAATAAGCTTTTTGAATATCCTTATTTATAACCGCTATACCTTGGTCTTTATAATCCCAAATGCAACCACCAATCATTCGAGGTAACCTTCTGAATTCATCCCAAAACTCTTTCATGTTTCCTGTAGAATTCCCCATAGAATGCGAATATTCCACGAACAAAATAGGTCGTGTATCAGCTTTATTATCTAACAAAAATTGGGGTGTGAACACTCCTGGATAAAAACGACTTACCATATCGACATAAGGCTCGTCCTGCGGATTTTCAAAACGATGCGAATGGTCTCCTGTTGAGGGATATCTTGGGTCGCGTTCATCAATATAACCGTCTAACCTCGGATTCCCTTGTGCAGGTTCGTAATGAATGGGTCTGGTAATGTCAAAATCGCGAGTCCAACTTGCCATCGCTGCATGATTTGGACCTTTGCCCGACTCATTCCCCAAACTCCACATAATTACACTTGGGTGATTTTTATCGCGTTCTACCATTCGGGTCATGCGTTCCACATAAGCATGAGTCCAACTTGGATTATTGCTTAACATTCCACCAATACCATGAGTTTCTAAATTGGCTTCGTCCATTACCATAATACCGTATTCATCACATAAATCGTAGAAATACGGGTCATTAGGATAATGACTCGTTCTGATGGTATTAAAATTGAATTGCTTGATGGTTTTTACATCTTGCTCAATATCTTCGCGTGTTAAGGCTTTTCCACGAACCGGATGATGGTCGTGACGATTCACGCCATAAATATATGTTTTCTTTCCGTTGATTAACAACTTACCGTTTTCCTTTGAAAACTCGATAGCACGGAAACCAACCTTACAAGATTTGACTTCGGAAATAGTACCGTTTTCATCTTTTAAAGTCATCACCAAAGTGTAAAGATTCGGTTCTTCGGAACTCCATTTTTTGGGATTTTCAATCTTTTTTTCGAAGAAACCAAAACGCACATTGTCCAATCTTGGGTAACTTTCGTTTACAATAGCTTTGGCTAAAGTATCAATAGGTTTTTCAAAAAGTGCTTCGTTTTTATCGTTGTAAATTTGATATTCAAAAGAGGCGTTTCTGATGGTATCACCTGTTAAATTTTCCAATTCTGGACGTAATTGAAACACTGCATCTTTGTATTCTTTATCCAATTTGGTTTGATAGAAAAAGTCTTGAATACGCAATTTAGGTTCGGCCATTACAAAAACTTCACGCTGAATTCCGCTCAACCTCCAATGGTCTTGATCTTCCAAATACACCCCATCGCTGTAACGCATCACTTGTACCGACAACACATTTTCACCTTCCTTTACATACGGAGAAATATTAAACTCCGAAGGCAAACAACTATCTTCTCCATAGCCTAAAAACTCACCATTGATCCATACTTGAAAAGCTGAACTTACCCCTCCAAAATGAAGCGTTACCGTCATATCTTTGTTCCATTCTTTCGGAATTTTGAACTTCGTTTGATACGAGCCAATGCCATTAGTATCTTTTGGTACAAAAGGCGGATTGATTGGTCGGAACGGATACACCGCACTTTTATAGATAGGGATATCGTAGCCATTTAACTCCCAATTGGATGGTACCTCAATTTTATCCCAAGCTTGAACTTCGGTTTTATAAAAATCTTTAGGCGCTTCATTTAAGTTTACCGAATATTTAAAATCCCATTCGCCATTTAATGACAAAAAACGGCTCTTTTCTCGGTTGCCTTCCAAGGCATCCGCTACGGTTTTATAGGAATAAGATGTTGCTCTAGAAGGTTGCCTGTTTACACTGGTGACTAAAGGATTTTCCCAAGGTGTGTAACTATATTTTTTTACTGGTTCAGGAATTCCTGCGGGCTCGTTAGTAACCGTTTGTGCTTGAGCAAACCAAATGCTACTTATTAAAAATAATATGAAACTAATGTTTTTATTCATCAATCTATTTTAAAATATTCAGTTGTTGTCATGCTGAACTGGTTTCGGCATCTCATAATTTGTGACCTATTGCGATGGACCCTGAAATAACACTTCGACTTCGCTCAGTGACAATTCAGGGCAACAATCATTTTTTTTCTTCATCTTCAGGTGGTGCCACAAAATGCAAATCGCTTTTTCCTATATCTTTTGATGTTGCCAAGGCAATACCACGCTGTCCTGCCTTATTCACCGCGCAATAATAATGATACACCATACCGTTGTGTTTTACCACAAACGATTTATGAGCAAATTGAGCATCGTAAGGTTCAGAAGATTCAATTAAATTATCGCCTTCCCAATCTTTCCAGTGGATTAAATCGTTGGAAACGGAAAAACGGTTAAATGCTCCCTGATCCCAACCTGTCCAAAACGCTCCAAAATAGAACATCACCCAAGTATCGTTAATACGTTGAATGTAGGCATCGCCAGAAATTCCTCTATGATGATTGATTAATGGTGCATCACCATAACGCTTCCAGTTTTTCATGTCGTTAGAAACCGCCATAGCAATACGCTCCGCTCCTTTGGCTGGATTGATACTATCGCCACGCGCGTTGTAATACATGATGAATTCGTGACCTGTTTCTTTTTCCACATCGCGAATTACCGAACTCTTGTACATGGTGCTATTGTCCCACCATTTTGCTTTATCGTCATTGGGACGTAAAACAGGTTCAGGCAAACGTTTAAACTCTTTGGGTTTGGTTGGCAATTCATCTGTATAAGCCATTCCCATAGATAAAATCCCTGCTTCGTACCCTGTAGTATTTCCACCAAAATAACTCATCCAATATTTATCATCATAAGTATTCCACTCATAAGAACCGCCCCAAGTGGGATCTTGCAACGCAATGTATCCCGCTTTTTGATTCACATCCCATTCCGTAGTATCTTTTGAGAACGACATCACTTTTCCTAAGTGATTCCAATGTAATAAATCATCACTTTCTGCCAACCATGTTTCGTAACCACGACCTTCAAAAATTAAATACGTCATATACCATTTACCATCTTTTTTAAAGATACTCGGACAGTCCATCTTATAGGAATTGTCAGTTGGCACCATCACCATGCCGTATTTGTAAGGTGTTTTTATTTCTTCGTAGATTTCTTGCATTACGGCATCGGTAATTTCTCGTTTTTTCATTTTTGAAGAACAAGATGCGATCGCAACAAATACCAAACACGTTAATGTAATTTGAAGAATATGTTTTGTTTTCATGGGTTGATGTTATTTTTAATATCTAATGATTGTTTTATGTCATTCCGAATTTATTTCGGAATCCCATAATACTGGAGGTCACAAATTAAATGCGAACCTGAAACAAGTTCAGGTTGACGAACTCCATATAGAATCAACTTATTTTTTAAACTTTAAGTACACCGATCTTTTTTGCAATCCGCTTAACCATTTTGGTTGCGATGAAGGCCCCACTAAATCAGTAGCATTCACTTTATTTCTTGCTGGTGGAATTACATCTAACACTGCAATTCCTGTACTTGGAATAGTATATAACAATGCATCGCGACCATCACGTGGAGAATACACCCCTAAATAAGTATCTGTACCTTTATTTTCGATGTAAATATTTCCTTCTTCCGTGGTAAATTCAGCCCATTGCCAATTGTTAAAATACCCTTTAAACTCAGGATAATTGAACGACTCTCCCGGAATTGGATCATTATAATCGTTTTCCCAAATATCTAACGTAGTTCCTTTAATTCGGTTTTGCCACACACGGTAAGGCCCATCTCCTAACCATTTTTTAGCTTTCATTTTTTCCTCAGGATAATCGAAATACACACCAGCTAAATCGACTACTCCATTGTACTCGTATTCGTAATCTAACTGAATTAAACCGTCAGCATTCATCGTCCAAACCACTTTTTGAAGAATTCCATGGTAGTTGACTTCTACTACTACATGTCCATCTACTTCTTTGGCTGAAATATTTAATAAATTTTCTGAACAATTCACCTCTTCATCCCAGCAAGCAAATTCTTTATAAATACGATCTTCTCCTTTTAAGAACTTTGGATCGATGGTTCCATCCAGAGTTCTATCACCTCTACGAGCCATGATTATTTTAGGTCCATTAGCCAAACTGATGGTATTTCCTTTTTGTTGCACTTCTACTAATTTCCCAGAAGATTTATCGATTTTCACGGTAGTCCCAGCAGCAGACAAGGTATAAAAAGAAGCAGTTTCGCTTAAATTAGCTTTTCCTTTTACTATTGGTTTTTCATCCATTTGTTTGTCCCAAGTAAAATCCCAAGTCCACAATTCTTTTCCGTTTTTGTTGATGGCTTTTACATACAACACATCAGCATCTTTCCAATTGCTAGGTAGATTTAATTGTAAATTTCCTTTTCCGTGTGGTTGAATATTTGGTGCTTTTACCGAAGCTTTTTTTAATGTCTTTCGGTTCGATTTTCCATTTAATGGCGAATTAAATTTCACCAACTCATACTCAAAAGTACAGGTATTGGTATTGGTAAAATCGTAACGATTTTCTAGTGTAAATGTTCCGTTAAAATCAGCAGCTAATTCTGGTTTTTCCATAATCATTACAGGAGACCATACTTCTTTTACGGTGAAAAAACTTCCCTCTTTTTCGTGATGTGGCCCTACAATTCCATCGGCTCCATAATTCCCTTGGTTGTCTATTCTTCCATTTTGATCGGTACGAGCAATTCCCTCATCGGCAAATACCCAAAGATAACCTCCACCACTTCTAGGATGTTTACGCATGACTTCCCAATAATCATCAAAACCAGCACCGTGACCACCATCGTACAATCCGTGAAGATATTCTGTAGGCATAAAAATATTGTCATCTCTGAAATATTCTAAAGTCTCTCCATACGAACGATAATGCATGGTTTCTACACCGTTATGTTCCTGTTGTGGATGCAAAACAGGTCGTTTTTGTAAATCCCAAACATCAAACTGATTGTCTAAATTGGTATTCCAACCACCTTCGTTTCCATTAGACCAAAAAATAATACTCGGATGGTTTAAATCTCGCGTAACCATTTCTTTTACTAACTTTTTACCCACAGCATCATCGTAATGTCCATGCCATCCACCCAATTCATCCATCACATACAAACCTAACTCATCACAAGCTTGTAAAAACTCTGGATCTGGAGGATAATGTGATAAACGCACTGCATTCATATTCATCTCTTTAATCAAACGTACATCGGCATAATTCAATTCTTTATTTAAAGTTCTTCCCGATTCTGGCCAGAAACTATGACGATTGACACCTTTCATCAACACACGTTGCCCGTTTACATAAATTCCATCACCTTTACGAATTTCAATGGTTCTAAAACCAATGGTTTCGGTAAGTTGATGTACTACTTTTCCGTTTTCTAACAACTTGATTTCTGCTGTATATAAATTTGGAGTTTCCGCAGTCCATTGCTTGATATTTTTAAATTGACCAGACACGTGAATTTTATCGGCTCCGTTTACTCCACTGCTTTTCATTTTAGACCCCACACGTTTTCCGTTGGCATCTAAAACCGTAATTTCTACATCCGTATTTTTTGCTCCGCTTCCTAAAAATATATTTGCTTCAAAAGTACCATCGGCCTCTGCTTTTAAAGAAGTATAATCAATATGTATTGCTGGCAAAGCTTCTAGAAACACAGGGCGGAAAATTCCACCAAAATTCCAATAATCTGCTCTACGTTCTGCCAAGTTTACACTCGCATTTTTAGATTCTTTGCTCACGACTACATGCAACTCATTTTTCTTACCATACTTAAGCAAATCGGTAATTTCATACTTAAAACGATAAAAAGCTCCTTGATGCTCATCATCGCTGGTAGAACGTCCATTGATACGGACTTTGGTATCGGTCATAGCACCATCGAACACAATTTTAACACGTTTATTTTCCCATTCTTTAGGCACTTCAAAAGTGTATTTATATTCTCCTACCTCATCTGCAATTCCATCTGGGAAAGGTTTTCCATAAAAACGGATTCCATATTGATAGGTTCCAAAACCTTCTTGCTCCCAAACCGATGGCACATTGATGGTGCTCCATTCTCCACTTTTTCTACCATCAGAAACTTTAAATTTCCATTCTTTGGTATCTTGATATCCTTTACCTGATAAATATTGAATTTCGGTATTTTGCGCTACAGCGGAAAATCCGACTAGAGCTAACAAAAAAGATAATTTGCTAATAAAATTACTCATTATATAGAATTATAGTGCTTTGTATTTGATTGTATATGCGATGTTAGGATTAATAGTTAATCGATATTTATTGGCCTCAATCGATTGCATTTCTCCATAATTTGATACAGGTTGTGCTTCACTTTTTATAATTAAAATCCCCTCGCCTTCTGAAGCCTTCACATTAATTTCGTTTGGGGTAATGTGCAATTCAACTTTACCATTAGGTGTAGGCACTTTACCTTTCATCCATTCTAAGCCTCCTAAATTAGGCTTAATCTCGTATGTAGCATATCCTGGAGCGGTTGGTTCTACCCCTAAATAATACCTCCCGAAAAGATAAATTGGACTGGCACCCCAAGCGTGACATAAACTTTTTCCGTAAGGGCGACCATACATTTCTAAATGTTCTTCTCCTGTTTGCTTGGGATCGTATTTTTCCCAAAATGATGTGGCATCCAAATTTAGCATACCTCCCCAATAATCGCGAATTTCATTTAAAACAAATTCCTGTTCTCCCATAGCGCAAAGGGCTTCCAACTCGAAAAAGCGCATGTACGGCGTGGTAATTTCGAGAATATCATCATTCAGTAACACCTTTTCTTTTACACTTTGCTTTTGGTTTTCATTAAAATAATTAAAAAAGATACCGAACATATTGGCATAACGCGTTACCATTTTCTGAATCTCCCCATCAACACGTTGGTGCTTCATGACGTTTTCAGCTTCATCCCAGAATATGTCGAATAACTTTGTTTTTAAATCTTCGGCTAAATTTTTATATGCTTTATAATCTTCTGATTCTCCAGCTATTTCAGCACTTACCGCCATCGCTTCCAAACTTCTGACTAACAACATCTGCTCGAAACTTACTTCTCCCGTTTTTGGTAAGCCGTCTGCCCAATCGATAAACACCCAATCGCCTTCTAAAGGCTCCAAAAATCCGTTTTTATTTCGTCTTCCCAAACAGTATTCCATTAGGGATTTCATACGAGGATAATACGTTTTTATAAACTTCGTGTCGCCTGTGTACAGATAGTAATCGTAAACACCCACAAACCAATATAACGAATAATCCATAATGGTGTTAATGTGTGCCGTTACAGGCTCCTTCCCACGAAGGGCGACCAAAGTACGCTCGACAGATGGCGAATCGAAAAACAAGTAATAGTTCATTAAATAACTTTGGTAAGCATCGCCAGACCAGATCCAACGGTCGCGTTTAATACCATCTATAAAAAACTCCCTTGTCGTTAAATGCATGGTATATGCCGAAACATCCCAAATTTGATTCAATAGCTCATCGGAAGACGTAAAACTTCCGCGATAATCTAAAGGCAAATATTCGTAAAGCATCGAAATGGAATCGTACTCCAACGATGCATCTTTTTGCACTTGCACAAATCGAAAGGCTTTAGATCCTTTTAAAGTATAAATATTGTCTTGATTACCATCGAACTCTAAATTATCTAGAGTTTCGCACTTTTCGGTATCTAAAGCTTCTTCGCGAGATTCGCCGTAATATAAAGCGAGTTTTCCATGTCCTTTTAAACCATGAAATTGAATATAGCCGAAGGTTTCTTTACCAAAATCAATCAACTCCCCTTCATTAATTTTCTCTACATTTTTGGCTCTCCAAGGCTCGGTTGCCAATTGAAATTCTGAAGGTTTTTGGTCTGGCGTATTAAAATTCCACGAGCCAACAGATACCCAAGGTGTCCCCGATTGCTGTGCCGTTCCAGTTTCGTCTATCCAAAGTTTATCTTCGTTGGTTACCTTCCATGACGTATTGGATTGAATGTATTTGCCTTGAATAAAAATGGCTGGCAACACTTCCTGATTATAAACCTTAAAAGAAATTTTATGCTTGCCTGCCGGAATTTTTATAGACTTTGGCTGACCGTAAATTTGAATACCATCTATTAAGAGTTGAAAGGGTCCTTCGGAGTATATTTTTATATCATCGTCTTCAGGTATATCGACTTCGGTTTGGAAAGTTACTAACGGATACGGACTGTAATAGCGCCACAACGGCGGAAAAACAGCTTCGCGCTCGGTACGGCGCACTTGCATTTTATTACTTAACCATATTTCGAAATCACCAGGGTACCAAATCCAAGTTGGAGTAGTATCTGGTAAAAATGCGTTATCCATTTGTTTTAATTTTAGATTAAAGAATCAAAACTTATGGTTACCCGTTTTAAGTATTTTGAATCTTTAATACAATCATTTATAATTCTTTCATAAAGACGTTTTTTAAATATCGTCTCCATATCTTTCTTCTGTAATTTGTTCTAATGTTTTCCCTTGGGTTTTTGGCGTCCAAATTGTGCCTATTATTAATGCAACAATTAGTAAGCCTATCATAACATTGGCTGCGGTGTGAAAACCTTCGCCGTTTTCTCCGTATATAAATACAAATCCGAATCCCCATATTGCCGCTATAGCCCTAACCACAAAGAACATGATGCCTTGAGCTGCTGCACGATATTTAGCAGGAAAAAGCTCTGAAGCCCAGAGTGCATAAAAGGCTTGTACACTTATACCAGCATGCACACCCCAAAGAATGGTAAACGCCCATAAAGCAATATAATTTTTTATTCCTATAAAAATAAGAATACCCCAAGCAACAATACCTATGGTGGTACCAATAAAATATAACCAACGCTGATTTACTTTATCGACAAACATAGAAAAACCAAAATACGTTACCGCAATAATTATAAGCCATTGTATAGCCGAAACCATATTAGCTTCTTCGTTAGATAGTCCGCCAGCAGTTTCATAAATATGCTGCTGAAAAAAGCCCATAACAGAAGCAACCATATTCCATGTCACATAAATTCCTGCTAAAAAGAGCATGGTGCGAATATTAACCTTTTTAGTAAATAATGTACCAAACGAAGCAAACACACTAGGCTGTTTTTTAGTATCCTGTAATTTTTTGGCGGCTTCCCAGTCTTTCGACTCGTTAAGCTTTCGCTGAAGATTCCAAGCAATAAAAGCTACTATAAATAACGAACCAAAAATAAGGCGACTACTAAATACATTAACAGCTTCTACACTCGCGTTCTCACCAATAAAAATACCTGCCATATTTTTTACAAAACCAAACAAAACACCAGCAGAAGCATCATCCTTACCAGGCGCAAGCAACATGCCTAAAAGTAAAATAATGGTTGGACCAACACCCCATGCAAATTGAGAAATTCCCATGTTACGGCCACGATTACTAACTTCCGAATTTTCGGAAATGTAAGTCCACGACGCAGGCACACCCGCTCCTACCGAAATACCTGTAATTAAAAAACCAAGTAACAGCATCGGGAAATTTACCGTAAACATAATGATGGCTACACCTAGCATGTAGACTAACATATTGTAGGTGTAGATTTTTTTTCGCCCATAATTATCGGCAAGAAAACCACCTATAATAGCGCCTAAAGCAGCACCAAAAGCGTTAGCACTTATAGCATTAAGCCACCCCAAATTGCCTTCTGTTAACCCTAAATAATTTTGCCAAAGTGTTAACCCGCTGGCTCCAGCAACAATTGCTCCGGCATCGAGATAATTGGTAATCGATACTGCTATAGTACTTTTTAAGCTTCCTTTTTTGTGTTCCATTATTTCGCTATTCTTTTTTAGTGTGCTTCCACTTCATATCATTTTTCTAAAAACACCTCGCTACGCTATCTCTTTCTGTATATATTGTTCTTTTGAAATTTTGTGAAGTTGAAGATTTTATTAATTATTTGCATCCTGTACCCACCTGTTAAAAACGACAAATCGCTGAAAGTGAGAACGAATAATTTTCAATTAATTAAAGATTTTCAAATTCTCTTTTAGCAGCTTCCCAACAATCTTGTATAATATCTTTGTATAACAAAGCCTGCTGCCAACGGTCGCCTTCTTCCTGAGCTTTACTGGTTTCGTTAAAAAACGTTCTTTCATAAAAGATTTCAGCCTTCAACAATTCTATAGTAAAACAGATATAATCTCCAGGAATGGCCGATTTTAAAAATCCGATAAACGAGCGTTTCCACATTTCTTTAAAATGCTGTACATAACTTTCGTTTGCATCTTTAACATTTACCTGAATAGATCCTGGATTACCTATTCTACCATGCATAAAACGTACACGATCGAACACAGGCTGAATAAAATCCCATTTGTTTTCTATGCCGCCATATACCATTTCCTGACCCGTGTACCAATGCGAAAAATCGCCGTTAAAACGCACTTCTGGAAAACGTTTGGTTAGCTCAACGGTTCGGAACATGTCCTGAGTAATGGTCGCGCGATGGGTTTCGATGTAAATAGGAAAATCGTATGTTTTAGAGGTATTTAAAACGTAACTTACCAATTGATCTACTTCTGCATCCGATTCCATTCCCCACCCTAAATGAATACTCGCACAGTTATAATTTCCGTTTTTCCAGATGGGCATCAATGGATCTAAATCGCCAACCTTATTAATTCTGGCATGTGCTGTCAATTCTAAACCTAATGCCTTGCATAATTCGGGATTTCCATCCTGAATACCCTGAAAACCGGCCTGCGCTATAGCGTCATGTTTTACTTTATCGCTACCTGTTGGCCCTTCCGAAAAAGACGGCAAATCATCGCAGGTATTGTAATTTATATCTATACGCAAACTGGGCGCATTACTACTGCCATTGTTGGTATTTTTTATCATGTTCAAAAATTAATGTCCGTTAAAAACTATATATAAAATAATCATAGTAACAATTAGTGCTCCCCAAAGTAATTTCACCTTAGGAGTTGCTTTAATTGGTACATAACTTAATGTATTTGTGTTGGTATTTTTATTCTTATCTAATAAAGAAATAAACACGATTACAAAAGATAAAAACACAAATATGTAAAAGGATAACAATAAAAAGTGAGGCCAAAATTTATCGGTTGCATTAGGTGCATCTGGAAATACCCATAAATACAAAACACCAATGGAAAGACTTAATAAGGTACCGAATATTAAAATGAAATTGGCTGCCTTTGTTGTCGTTTTTTTCCAAAGTACACCAAATAAAAACACCACAGACATAGGTGGTGCTATAAAACCAAGAACCGATTGAAAAACATCGAATAAATTTAATCCTTTAATACTATTAATGGCTAATGTTATAAAAATAGACAAGATAGCACCTACAACGGTAACCATATGCCCTACCTGAACAATTCGTTTTTGCCCTGCAGTAGGTTTAATTTTTTTCACATAAATATCCATAGTAAACACAGTGCCAAGAGCATTTAAAGCCGAATCGATGGTACTAACTAAAGCAGCAATTAAAACAGCCATAACCAAACCTCGCATTCCCGTAGGGAATAATTCTGTAACCATAGTCATGTAAGCTTCATCGGGATTGTTTAAATCTGGAAACAACACAAAGCACATAATTCCTGGTAGAATAAACAGCGGTAAATCTATAATCTTTAACCACGCCGTAAAGTTTGCGCCTAACTGCCCCTGTTCTATACTTTTAGAGCCTAAAACCGATTGCACCATAGACTGGTCTGTACACCAAAACCAAACGCCCATAATTGGGTAACCCAGCACAATTGCTGTCCATGGGTAACTACTATCGTCGGCTGGTAAAAACAAATTCCAATAGTTAGAAGGTGTATTACTAACCAAACCGTCTACCCCACCTACACGATCTAACCCAACCCACATTAAGGCAAAGGAAACTATTATAAGGAGTACCATTTGAATAACATTGGTATAGGCTATCGTTTTAAGTCCGCCAGCCATAGTAAAAAAACCAGCAATGACTAATAATAAAACCACCGAAGACCACATGGGCAAGTTTAAAATTTGCTGAATTAATACACCTCCAGCAAACAACGTTAAGGACAACCAACTTATTAAAACCGTAACTATGGTATACCAAGCCAAGATGTTTTGAGTAGAATCGCCAAAACGCTTACCCATAAATTCTGGTAAGGTTTGTACTTTGGCACCAAGATAACGCGGTGCAAAAACTATGGCCAATAAAAAAATAAAAACAAAGGCATACCACGAAAAGTTACCAGCTACAATACCTGTTGTATAACCTATACTAGCCGAAGCTATTAACATAGAGGGGCCTACATTTGTGCCCCACATGTTAAAACCAATACTGGTCCAATTTAAAGAGTTACCTGCTAAAAAATAATTTTCATCGCTTGGTCGTTTAGAACTAAAACTTATCCAAGCTCCAATTGCTATTAATCCTAAAAGATAAATGCCTACAATAGCAAAATCTAGTAGTTCTAGTTGCTCGTATATATTCATTAATTATGTCTTTACTGGATGCTGGCACATCCAGAAATTAGTTAGTAGTTAATTATTAGGGAGAATAGAAAAATTTAAACCACGTTATGTGCACTTACATTTTCTCCATTCTCTATAAATGGTTCTGCCCAATATAGTGGTTTTTTACCATCCTTTAAAATAGGTTCTGCAGAATACTGAATTAATAATACACGTCTGGATTTATTTGTTTTGTTAGAACCACTTCTATGGAAACACGTGCTTGAAAACAACGCCACATCGCCAGCATTTAACACCGCTGGAATACCTGGGTTATCTCCAAAATATCCTATTTTATCGTTAGTACCTTCTTGTAGAGTGTGGTCTATTCTAGCTGTGGTACCAGCATCTTTGTACGGTAACATATAAACGGTTCCGTTTTCCTCGGTCACATCGTCTAATGGTAGCCAAATAGACAAGTATGGTTTATGGTCGAAATCTAAATACCCAGAGTCTTGATGCCAAGAGAATGTCATGCCCTTATCGGCTGCTTTTACTACAAATTGTTCTAAAAACAAGTATACGTTTTCTCCTAAAATCTTACGCGTAATTTCTTCTAATTCCTTACCAAAAATCAGGTCTTTCATGGTCTCGCTATCCTTATAACGCAGGGCTATAAAGTAACGTTTTCCTTTATGGTTAATTTCGTCTACCTCAACACCTTTACGATCCATTTCCTCGTCTTTTTCTTTTATAAATCGCTGACATTCGTCTTGTAAACGTTTTATCATTTCTGGAGAAATCACGTCTTTTACTAAACAGAATCCTTCTTCTTGGAACTGTTTTAATTTGTCGTTACTTAATATTGTACTCATAACATTTGGTATTAGTTTTATTGGTTACATTGTATTGATAAGAGTCCAAATACCTTTAAACCCTGTATCTATTTTTATTGTTTTTGTTTTATTGAAATCCATTTCGTCTGTACAATTTACCGACTCCAAATACATCGGAATTTCGGTATTCGCCTTTACCCAAACAGGCATGTCGCTTAAATTTGATTTAAACGATTTAAGCCATTTTTGACCTTCCATACGTTCCCCGGTAAAGAAATTCACCCAATTTCCCTCGGGTAAATACACTTGTCTTGTGTTTTCTGAATTCATAATTGGAGCCACCAAAAAATCGTCTCCAAAATAATACTGGTCGTCAATGTGCCAACACATGCTGTCTTCTGGATGGTGCATAAGCAGGGCGCGTAGTACAGGGTATCCTGTTGTTGTGGTTAACTTGCTTTGTTCCCAAATATAAGGTAACAAGGCGTAGCGTAATTTCCACCAAGACCTTACTATATCAGCAATTTCTGGATAATAATAAGGTTCCCGTTTAGACGTTCCATGATAGCGAATATGCGAAGTAAACACTCCAAATTGAGTCCAACGCACATACAAATCGTCTGGAATTACGGCATTCATAAAATCAGGAACACCATGAAAACCAGGTACGTCGTGACTCCAAAACCCAAATCCAGATAATCCTAAATGCAGACCTCCTTTTAAAGAGCCAGCCATACCATCCCAAGATGCTGCTGCATCTCCACCCCAGTGAATAGGGTATCTTTGGCAACCAGCCCAACCTGCTCTTGCCCATACTAGCCCGTCGCCAGTCACTTCTTTAGTAACTTCGAAAGCTGCTTTTTGATATAGTAAAGCATATAAGTTATTGAGCTTTTCTGGCGACATGTTATGGTAAACGGCATCCATATGTATTTCTTCACCAAAATCGGTTTTTATAGCCGCAACCCCCATATCTAAAAGATTCCGAAGTAAATCTTTATACCAATTAACCGCTTTAGGGTAGGTAAAATCTATAGTTCCTGCATAATCTAACGTACTAAAATTAGAACCATCTTGTTCTTTTTTAGTCTTAACAGTACACATGTAATGTTGTTGCTTCGCTTCAGTATATTGCTCGGCATCTTCGGCAATATATGGCAATTGCCACAGACTAATACGATAGCCTTTTTCCTTTAAATTGCTAATGAATTGTTTCGGATTTGGAAAGCGTTCTGGATTAAATTTCCATTCGCATAACCAATCGGTTTCGAACCAGCCCGTATCTAAATGAATAACATCGCAAGGGTAATCTTCTAACCGCAATCGGTAACAAATCTCGTTAACCTCATCTGCCGAGAAATAGGTCATTCTACTCATCCAAACACCAAAACTCCATAATGGCGGCACTTCTGGAAACCCTGTAAGTTGTTTATAATTATAAATAATGCGTTCGGGTGTCTCCCCTGCCATTAAAAACAAATCTAACACAGGCTCTTCGGTTAATATTTGTACCGATCGTGTAGAAAAATCTGTAAGCGATAATTTACTGTAGGCCGAGGTATGCATAAATAAACCGTAACCTTCGCTAGACAAATAAAATGGGATATTTTTATAGGTTCTTTTATTATTTACACCCTGTCCATCCTGATTTTTAAGTTGAAACGTATGCCCCGATAAATCCATTTTAGAAAAGCGTTCGCCAGTGCCTACAAACTTTTCGTCTGGTTTTGCGGCAAAGGACATGGTACTTTTATCTGGAATGCCGTTTTTTGTAATAAACGCCAAAGACATGGCATCCATACGTCTTGGAAAAAACTGATCGTGTCCACTTACTTGTATTGACGTAACACCATCGGGATATAATACGGCTTCGAAAGATTCTTGTGGCGCAGGCAATAAATCGCTCCAATAATCAATTTTTGGAGTCGATAAATCTATTTTAGCCTTAATAACGCCTGTGGTATCTTCTATAATCCAATGATTTTCGAAAACCGTAAATTGTAATGCAGTTTCGGTTACCTCGTCGGCCATTTGTAACATTTCGGAATCGTCTTCCACAGTGCCATCAAAAGCGATGCTTAAACGTAAAATAGATGAACCATAAGCGCGAATTATAACCTGATATGATTTACGCGCGATTGTTTCGTCTGGAACAATTTCGTTAGATACTTGCTGTGCCTGAAAGGGTACTGTTAACATAACGCCCAAACCATTTTGGGATATTGCAGTAGGTTTACAGGATTTCCAAAGTTTTGAAACACCAACTTCTTGGGATAAGTCGGTATCAAAATCTAGAAAATCGAAAAATTGATGGTTGGTTTGTTTCATTATATTTTTTATAATCTTTTCTAAACTATTCGTTGCTCGTTTGGAGCGGTTTTAAAAACACCCACGTTTCTCCTGGTTTTGCGCCTTCAATTCCTGTTTGATACTTTTTCATTAAAGCATTCCACTCCTCGACTTTAGGATTATTTTCGGTAGTTTTGGGGTTTAGTTCTTCTAGGGTACTTGTTTCAGGAATACTAATTACCAATAGTAATTGCCTGTTATTTTTAAACACTTGCAGCTGCTGAAAATTAGCATTACAAAACCCTTGGGCAACCTCTGGCCAGTCTTTAAACTGGATGTTGTGGTATTCCAAATATTCGTTTTGCAACTGGGCATTATCTACCAAATTTGCCGTTAACAAGACATGTTTCCATTGGGGTGCCAAATTGGTATCTTTACACCTTTCGTATTTGTTAAAATTATATACGGGTACATCGTAAGCTTTAATTTTAGCAGTAGGATATTCTACCTCTAAACGTTGCTGTAACAAGTCTATATGATTTAGTTTGCCATACAATACCAAATGATTATTCCATTGGTACAATTGTGGCGCTATAACCCCATGTTTAGTCGCAATCGATTGAATTTCACTCGCGGAAAAATCAGTCCCAATTAACTCTAAAGCAGCGTAATGTAGGACTTCCTGTAACGGCCATTCTCTATCGGTTACTACTTCGGTTTTTAAATGTTGATAAGGCTTACGAATACCTGCATTCGCTTTAATGCTATCGGCCACATAGGCGTTATTATTTTGCCATACATTATCTGGGCCATTAGCATTTTGAAGGAATTTTTCTGATGGCACCCAATTGTTTTCGACAGTAAAATACGACGAGCCTTCGTCTGTATATAAATAAAACCAATGGTACGGATCGTGGGCATACGGATTATAATAAATATCTTCTACAACATTCTCTGTTATCACACTTTTAGGCTGTGCCGACAAAGTATAAATTGCAGCAACATCGTAAAGATGTTTCCCGTAATGATGGATGTAATTGCCCTTTACCGTATTGTTTTGCATAACATTTACAGTCTTGGTCCATCCCCAACCCAAACCAATACCTGTATACGAAACCTCCGAAATTTCGTTATGGGCAATAGTAATATCCTTTACAAAGCCTGCACTAATTCCAACAGTCCCCCAATCTTCATTGGTTACATCGGTAATTAAATTATCGGTAATGCGCTCGTATTCGCAAATTTCTCTGCTATCTTTAGGATTGTAAGGCAAATGTGTTTCGAATGCTTCGTCTGAAAACACACCTACATTAATTCCGCTGCCCCCAATATCTTTAAACAGATTACCTGAAACAACATTGTGCTTCGTCCCTCTATGTAAGTCTAATCCGGTTGAAGATAAATGTGTAAACTCGCAACCTTCAACTAACAAATTATGAGCGTAATTTATTTCCATGGCAGCTCTTGGTCTACCAATCCACCCCTGATTTTCTAAACCAGCCTTATCGGGCGTACCTGGAACTTTCAACTTATAGGCATCCAATAAATACATTCCTGCTTGCAACGGCACGTGACCTTGTTCTGAAGGGCGCAGCCAATTACTATGTTGAAATGAAATACCTTTAAAATGTACATGTTCTACCAGGTTATCTATGGTTCCTTTAACCGTTACCAAATTTTCTAGTACAGGTACTACTACCTCTAAATTATTAAGCTGTTCGCCTTTTCGTGGGTAATAATACAGTTTTGCATTTGCCTTGTCTAAATACCATTCGCCCGGCTCGTCTAAGAATGCTAAAGCATTATTTAGATAGAATGGTGAGTTTCCAGTGGTTTTGGATATCCAAGGAGCTGGCCAAGGGTGTTCGCTTTGTATTTTGCTTTCTGGTTGTAAGAACGATAATTTAGCACTATCGCCTTTTACTTCAATATCCGAAATACGTAAGTTGGCTATTGCCCACCACTGCTGAATACACATTTCCATGCCTGCCTCATAGGCTAACGATTTATTTTCTAATGGAATCCAACAGGTTTCTGACGCTTTATCCCAAGACAAAATACGATTCATTTTACTTCCTGTAGTCGATTTTGCTCGTGTTGCTTTTACACCATTAACCCACAATTGTCTGTAATTTAACAATGTTCCTGCTTGTTTTGGGGCATCGGCCACCCAAACAGTCCCCGATTTTAACCCGTTTACAGAGCCCGCTTTTTTCCAATTAGGCACACGCATCCCACCACTAATTATGGGTTTAGAATCCTTATAGGCTTCAATTATTGTTGGGCTTGTTGCTGTACCAGAATCTTCTGGACGGATAAATATTGGTGTATTTAAAAAATAAGTCCCTTCTAATAAAATGATTCGAATACCATTTGCTATTCCAGAATCTTTTAATCGGCGTAATTCTCGGGCTTTTCTCAAGGCCATATTTAAAGTAGCCAAAGGCGCCACTTTTGTACCTTCGTGAGTATCGTTTCCGTTAATACTTACCCAAATTTCTGTAGCGCAAGCATTATAAACTACCCCTAAAAGTAATACTATACTAAAACAAAAAGCTCTTGTAAGCTTTATCATGTTAAAATGATTTTAATTTAAATTATATTTTGATTTCTTTCTTTATTCAGAATAAGACGCTAAAAATTAGCCTCATAACTTCGCAATCGTTACCTATTCATCTTCATTTAATATTAAAACGCTAAAAAACAGGTTAATAAATTGTTGATTTTGTAAAAATAGAAAGTTAAATTTTATATTATTTATAAAATCGGACTTCAACCAAAACTAAAAAACCAAAGTCTAACACAACTCTCTGCAATAACAAACCTTAAAAAACGAAAGCATTAATACATCAATTAAAAATTATCGCAATCAATCTTCTTAATTATTTCATGGTATTTTTCCTAAAACAACAATAGAATGCTTTGTATTGTAACAAATAATCAATTGTGATTTTATACTTTCATTCTTAAGTAATTAAATCTTATTTTTATCAGAGACATAACACAAACACTAGAGATTACTAACCACAACAAGTGGTAACATATTTAACTTTTGCTGCTCTTAATATGACACACAATATTTTTGAATTAGATAGATTATCTATTACAGATCCTTATAAAAGTTGGAAAAACTGGGGGCCATATCTTGCAGAAAGACAATGGGGCACCGTACGCGAAGATTACAGCGATAATGGCGAGGCCTGGACGTTTGTTAATCACGATAAAGCCAGAAGTAATGCTTACCGTTGGGGCGAAGAAGGCATAGCAGGATTTTGCGATGCACGCGAAATATTATGTCTGGCACCAGCCTTTTGGAACGGTAAAGACCCCATACTAAAAGAACGCCTGTTTGGCTTAACCAATAACGAAGGTAATCATGGCGAAGATGTAAAAGAACTGTATTACCACTTGGTGTCGTCTCCAACCCATTCGTATTGTAAATACCTGTATAAATATCCTCAAAACGAATTCCCTTATGCCGAATTAATTGAAAAAAACAAACGAAGTAGAGACGAAAACGAATACGAGATTTTAGACACAACAGCATTTGATAACAATGCGTATTTTGATTGTTTTATAGAATATGCCAAAGCAGATGTAGACGATATTCTTTTAAAAATTACCGTAATAAACAGAGGTACTAAAACGGCTCCAATTCATGTATTACCCCATTTATGGTATCGAAATTTCTGGAAACACAATAAAAAATTTTCCAGACCAAATATGAAAGCTACCGAAGAGGGTTACGTAGAAACCAGAAGTACGCGAAACGGAAAGTATTTCTTTTATTTCGATAAAGGCACGCCTTTATTTTGCGAAAATGAAACCAACAATCAACTGGTTTATAATGTGCCTAACGATGTGCTTTATGTTAAAGACGGAATTAACGACCATGTTGTTTCTGGAAAAAACACCGTCAATCCCGAAAAAAACGGTTCTAAATTAGCTATCTGGCATCAATTTATACTTCAACCCGGAGAAGCCAAAACGGTTAAAGTACGATTAAGTAAAAAGAAACTAGACGCTCCTTTTTTAAATTTCGATAAAATTGTGGCAGACCGCATAAACGATTGCGAGGCCTTTTACAACGATATTATAAAGAAAAACCTATCCAAACCACATAAATCCATTGTAAAAAGTGCATTTTCCGGATTATTATGGAGCAAGCAGTTTTATTATTACGATGTCTTTAAATGGTTGTTTGGTGGTCCAGGAGAAACCACTCCTTACCGTTCTAACCTCCGAAATCACAACTGGCAACACCTTACCAACAGACATATTATCTCTATGCCCGACAAATGGGAATATCCGTGGTATGCCGCTTGGGATCTGGCTTTCCACATGGCGTCGTTTGTAGAGGTAGACCCCTACTTTGCCAAAGAGCAATTACTGTTGGTATTACGTGAAAATTACATGCACCCTAACGGACAAATTCCTGCTTACGAATGGAATTTTAGCGATGTTAATCCGCCAGTGCATTCTTGGGCTGTTTGGACGGTTTACGAAAAAGACAAAAAACGCTACGGGCAAGGCGATATTCCATTTTTAGAAACCGCTTTCCAAAAACTACTAATAAATTTTACTTGGTGGGTAAACCAAAAAGATAAAAACGGTACCGATTTATTTGAAGGCGGGTTTTTAGGCTTAGACAACATTGGTGTATTCGATCGCAACCACATGCCAGAAGGTATAACGAGAATGCAGCAAGCCGATGCCACCAGCTGGATGGCCATGTTTACTCTTAACATGCTTAGAATGTCTTTAGAACTTTCTAAAACCAATGCGATTTACGAAGAACACGCGGCAAAATTCTTTAGGCATTTCTTGAATATTGCCTGGGCCATGCACCATATCGGGAAGAAAAACCTATCGTTATGGGACGACGAAGATAATTTTTATTACGATGTTGTAGAAATGGCTACTGGAGCAACAGACCGGTTAAAAGTAAGATCGCTGGTTGGGATAATACCCATGTTCGCCGTAGAAATCATTCATAAAACGCTCTTTGATGAATTAAAAGATTTTAAATTAAGAGCTGTAGAAATTATTAAAACGCGCCCCGATTTAGCTTCGCTCATTTCTAGAATTGAAGAAGTTAATGCCGACGGTAATTACTTATTTTCCATTATGCGTGGTTTCAGGTTAGAACACATTTTAAAACGCTTATTAGATGAAGATGAATTTTTATCGGAATACGGTATTCGCTCTCTGTCTAAATATCACGAAAAACATCCGTACGTATTTCAACACCACGGGCATCACCAAATACAGTACGAGCCAGGAGAAAGTCGTTCTAATATGTTTGGTGGCAACTCCAACTGGCGCGGTCCTATTTGGCTACCGCTTAACTATATGATTATTCAATCGCTCAGAAAATATTATAAATTTTATGGTGATTCTTACACTTATGAATTCCCAACAGGTTCAGGTAAAAAACTCAATCTAAAGCAAATTGCTAATGCACTAAGCAAGCGATTAATAAAATTGTTTGAACGCAATACCAATGGTAAATACCAATACCATTCAGACGACCATAACCGCATGTACACCTCGAATGAAGACTTTAAACACCTCCATCTTTTTTACGAATTTTTTGATGGCGATACTGGGAAAGGTTTAGGAGCCTCGCACCAAACGGGATGGACTGCCTTAATTGGCAACCTTATTATGGAATTAGAAAACGAAGGGCAATAAAAAAAAAGCATCACCCTGAAACCATAATCAGGGTGATGCTTACTATTAGTTTTGTCTGTATTTTTATTGTTTATAAATTAAATCGAAACGATCTAATTTCATGACTTTATCCCAGGCAGCAACAAAGTCTTTCACAAATTGTGCTTTCGCATCGTCGCTAGCATACACCTCGGCTAAAGCTCTTAATTCAGAATTCGATCCGAAAATTAAATCGGCACGAGTCGCTGTGTATTTAACGTCGCCGGTTTTTCTATCCTTACCTTCAAACGCTTCTTTAGTATCAGAACTTGCACTCCACTCTGTACTCATATCTAATAAATTCACAAAGAAATCGTTAGATAATTCATTTGTATTCGTGTTAAAAATACCATCTTTAGAACCATTATAATTCGCACCTAAAGAACGCATACCACCTACTAATACTGTCATTTCTGGCGCTGTAAGGGTTAATAATTGCGCTTTATCTACCAATAATTCTTCTGTTGGAATGGTGTATTTAGTCTTCAAATAATTTCTGAAACCATCAGCCATTGGCTCTAACAAGCCGAAAGACTCAACATCGGTTTGCTCTTGCGAAGCATCCATGCGTCCAGGAACAAAGTCTATTTTTACCGCATAGCCTGCATTTTTAGCCGCTTGTTCTACAGCAGCATCACCTGCCAATACAATTAAATCGGCTAAAGACACTTGCTTAGCTCCAGATTTCCCATTGAAATCTGCTTGAATACCTTCTAATACAGCTAATACTTTTGCTAATTGCTTCGGGTTATTTACTTCCCAATCTTTTTGAGGTGCTAAACGAATTCTTGCACCATTTGCGCCACCACGTCTGTCCGATCCTCTATAAGTTGAAGCTGAAGCCCAAGCTGTAGCTACTAATTCTGAAATACTCAACCCTGAATTTAAGATGTGGGTTTTCAAATTCGCTATATCACTAGCGTTAATTAACGCATGATTTACTGCAGGAATTGGATCTTGCCAAATTAAATCTTCTGTTGGTGCTTCTGGACCTAAATACGTCGTTTTTGGCCCCATATCGCGGTGTGTTAGCTTAAACCAAGCTCGAGCAAAGGCTTTGTTAAACTCTTCTGGATTTTCGTAAAAACGTCTGGATATTTTCTCGAAACTCGGATCCATTCGTAACGAAAGATCGGTTGTGAACATGGTTGGCTTGTGCATTTTTCCTTCCTCATAAGCATCTGGAACCATCATTTTAGGCTCGCCTTTAGCTACCCATTGGTGAGCTCCTGCAGGACTTTTAGTTAATTCCCACTCATTTTCAAATAAACTGAAAAAGAACATGTGGCTCCAGCGCGTTGGTGTATTCGTCCAGGTTACTTCTAAACCAGAGGTAATAGCATCTTTCCCTTTCCCCGATTTATAATCACTCTTCCAACCAAAACCTTGCTCTTCTATACTAGCTGCTTCCGGGTCTGCCCCAACGTGTTTGGCATCTCCTGCACCATGCGCTTTACCTAAGGTGTGTCCACCAGCAATTAAAGCTACGGTTTCCTCTTCATTCATACCCATTCTACCAAAAGTAGCACGAATATCATCGGCAGCTAAAAGCGGATCTGGATTACCGTTTGGCCCCTCTGGGTTTACATAAATTAAGCCCATTTGTACAGCTGCTAACGGATCCTCTAACTCACGATCGCCAGAGTAACGTTTATCATCGCTCAACCATGTTTTTTCGGCTCCCCAATACACATCTTTTTCTGGTTCCCAAGTATCTTCACGACCGCCGGCAAAACCAAAGGTTTCAAAGCCCATATCTTCTAAAGCAACGTTTCCGGTTAACACCATTAAATCGGCCCAAGAAATTTTGTTACCATACTTTTGTTTAATAGGCCAAATTAAACGGCGTGCTTTATCTAAGTTCGCATTATCTGGCCAGCTATTTAACGGGGCAAAACGCTGCTGTCCTGCTCGCGAACCACCACGGCCATCGGCACTTCTATACGTCCCCGCACTATGCCATGCCATACGGATAAATAATCCACCATAATGACCGAAATCTGCCGGCCACCAATCTTGCGACTCGGTTAACACTTTTCTTATATCTTCCTTTAAAGCAGTATAATCTAAACTGTTAAATGCTTCTGCATAGTTAAAATCCTCTTGCATAGGATTCGATAACTCTGAATTTTGACGCAGAATACTAACATTTAATTGGTTTGGCCACCAATCTTCGTTAGTTGTAGCTTTCTTTTCTGTTTTAGTTGCTCCAGAGGCTGCATCTACTGCGGCAACATCTTCTTTTTTTCCTTGGCATGCTGAAATCGATACTCCTAATACCGCCAGCAAACCTAATTGTAGAAAATTCTTCATGTTTGTTAATTTTTATAATTAATGGTGGTTCAAAAGTAAATAGAAGGCCTATTCAAAAATTATAAATGAAATTGATTGTTTTTATTTTACAATCGACAAAAACAATGATTCAAGATAATCAACTGAACACCAACAAAAAAATCCCCACAAAAGCAACAGCCTTTATGGGGATTTTTGATTAAGCGTTAACTGATGTTATAACGCCAATTAAACGATATTATAACTGAATGGTTTGCTCGGTTCCGTTGTAAGTTATTGTTTTACCATTAGCATCAAAATCGAAAGCTTTTGGCTGGTCTTTACTTACGGTTACTATTACAAACGTTCTGTCTTTAAGCATACCTTTAAACTCGCCTTGACGCTTACCGATAGTTAATGTACTAGTTGCATCGTTATAACGGAATGGAATATTGGCATAATCGCCTTTTTCGTAGTTATAATTACCGCCTTCGTCTTCGTACAATGTAAACTCGCCATTTTCGCCTTTGTAAACATAAAGCACTATAGTGTCGGCTTGCTTTTCATCGGTGTACTGAATTTCTGGCCCCACAGGAATTATAGATCCTGATTTAACAAACAGCGGCATATGTTCGTAAGGCGCATCGACAGTTTTTGTTTGACCTCCTGAAATGAAATTTCCAGTATAGAAATCGTACCATCCTGTACCTGCAGGGAAGTAAACTTCTCTGCTTCGAGCTTCGTAAGCATAAACCGGACAGGCCATAAAGGCTGGACCAAACATGAATTGATCGCTGATATTTTCTACAGATTTATCTGAAGCAAAATCCATTACCAACGGACGCATAATGGTATAATCGTCGAAATACGTTTTACCTGCCAACGTATAAATATACGGCATCAATCTATATCTTAAATTGGTATAATACACGATAGATTCGTAAGCTGGGTGACCTTTAGGTGCGATATTCCAAACCTCGCGGAACGGATATTGACCATGCGCTCTAAATAATGGCGCAAAAGCCCCAAATTGATACCAACGCGTATTAAGCTCGCGCCATTCTTTATAATCGGCATCTTCTTTACCTGTTTGGTTATATACGGTTTGCCCTGAAACATAACGGTCTTCTACACAGAATCCGCCTATATCCATAGTCCAATACGGAATACCACTTACGGCAAAATTTAATCCTGCCGAAATTTGGGCTTTCATATCTTCCCAACGCGTAGCAATATCGCCACTCCATGTAGCCGTAGAATAACGCTGTAAACCGGCAAAACCAGAACGCGTTAATAAAAATACACGCTTGTCTGGATCTACACTACGTTGCCCTTCGTAAATGGCTTCGGCATTCATTAAGGCATAGGTATTAAAATATTCTGTTGAAGATCCAAGAGCTGTTGGACCTTGTAAGGCTTTACGATAATCCATATCTGTACAATCGCGCACGTTTGGTTCGCTGGCATCCATCCACCAAGCATCGATATTTAACGGGTAATAATGCTCGTATATCTGATTCCAGAATAACTTACGGGCATCTGCCGAATAGGCATCGTAAAAAGAGCCTATATAACCTGGGCCAACCCAGTCGCGAATACTATCTTTAATCGCTTGCTGATACATCCATCCCTTTTCATCGAACTCTTTAAAGTGTTCTGTGTTTTTATAAAATTTAGGCCATACCGATATCATCATTTTACCGTTCATGGCGTGTATAGAGTCTACCATTCCTTTAGGATCGGGAAAACGGGCTTTATCAAACTCATGACTTCCCCATTGGTCTTCTTCCCAATGGTTCCAATCCAAAACTATATTATCTATAGGGATTTCGCGAGATCTAAACTCTTTTAAGACCCCTAAAATTTCGTCTTCGGTTTTATAACGCTCGCGACTTTGCCAGTATCCCATAGCCCATTTTGGCATTACTTGAGATTTACCTGTTAGGGTTCTATATCCTTTTATAATCTCATCCATAGAATTACCATACACAAAATAGTAATCAAGTTTTTTATTCATTTCGCTCCACCACACTTGATTATCTTTCTCGGCTTCTAATTGTGGTGCTCTAGCTCTTAATCCGCAATAAGAAGCTCCACCATCGGGTTGCCACTCTATACGTAAAGGCACGCGTTTTCCAGCCTCTAAATTCATGGTAAACTTATAGCTATTTGGGTTCCATGCTGTTCTCCAACGTTCTGGCACCACCAACTCATCATTTAAATACACTTTAATATATCCTGCGTAATATAAGATAAAGCTAAACTCTCCAGAATTGTTTGCTTCTATGTCGCCTTGATACGTAACACTAGCATTTTTTAAAGGAAAGCCTTCAGGCAAGTTTTTTGCACTCTTAATATCTTCAAAAAAGATAGATTTTTCGTCTCTTACTAGAGTCTCTACACCTTTATCGCTAGAAGTATAGGTACCTGTTAAAGCACCCGCTTTACCATTTGCATCGTACAGCTTGAATAAGTCGTTAAGTTGCTTGTATGGACGGCTATCACCAAATCTGCTTAAAGCATAACTATCCCATAGCAATCCGTAGTTTTTATTCGATACGATAAACGGTACCGACACTTTGGTATTGTATTGAAATAACTCTTCGCTCTTTCCCTTGTAATTAAACTCGTCTGATTGATGTTGCCCTAAACCGTAAAATGCTTCGTCTTGTGGCGAGTCAAAAATTTGACGCACAGTGTATCCTTTTGTGCCATCTACTTCTATCGGATCAAAAGTTTTACCGCCACCGACTTGCTCAGCAAGAATTTTTTTTCCGGCTTTATCTTTAAACGTTATACCTCCATTGGTTTTAGATACCATAACATTTAACTTGGCTGTAGCTACTTGTAAGGAATCGCCCGATTCGGTAACTTCGAATGGCACTTTTGCTTTTTGAGCAACGATAATTAAACTACTATCTTTAGGAAATTCCCGTTCTGGCGTTGCTGAAACATGCACTAATTCGTCTCCCAAAACTTCTAATCGAAGTTTTTTTGCTACTGTGCCATCGTTACTTTCTATATTAACAACAACACCGCCATCTACCGTTTCGTATGTTTTTGTTGGCGAAGAACAACTTGCTATAGCCAAACCTGCCAACACACTTAGATGAATGTTTTTTAGTTTCATTTATACTTATTTTAATTGTTTGTTTTTTTAGTTGATCTAGAAGTCTTTGTTTATTTTTTCCAAAGATTTTCCATTTCTTCTAGTGTTTTTTCTTTGGTTTCTGGTACAAATTTCCATACTAAAATAGTAGCAAGTACAGACATTACACCATAAATCCAATACGCGAATCCGTGATTAAACTGTTCTAGTAAATACGAATTTTTATCCATCATCGGGAAAGTCCAAGATACCAAGTAGTTCGAAATCCATTGTGCAGCAACCGCTACCGCTAGGGCGCGTCCACGAATTCTATTCGGGAAGATTTCAGATAAAAGCACCCAGCAAACAGGCCCCCAGCTCATGGCAAAACTTGCCACATAAATGAGCATAAAAATTAAAGCTCCTATACCAACAGATTTTAAATAAAAAGCTGTTCCCAGAGCAAACATGGCAAAAGCCATCCCTAATGCTCCAATAATCATTAATGGTTTTCTTCCAAACTTGTCTACTGTTAAAATGGCCAATACCGTAAATAATAAATTTACAGCCCCCACAATAATGGTTTGTAATAAAGAAGCATCTGTACCCGACCCCATACTTTTAAAAATTTCTGGAGCATAATACAGCACTACATTAATCCCTACAAATTGCTGGAATACAGATAATAACACACCAATTACAATAACAGGAATTCCGTAAGAAAACAATTTCCCTGAGTGGCTTACTACTGTATTTTGAATATCTGTTAAAATAACTTTAGCTTCCTCTAAACCATTAACTTTCGATAAAACCTCTAATGCTTTCTCCGATTTAGACTTTAAAACCAAAGAACGCGGTGTATCGGGTACGAAAAATAACATGATTAAGAACAATGTTGCCGGAATCACTTCCGAAGCGAACATCCAGCGCCAGCCAACAGTATTTAACCAAGTATCGTCGCCCTGTCTGGAAATGTAATAATTAACAAAATATACTACCAACATACCAAATACAATAGCAAACTGATTCATAGACACCAGCTTACCTCTTATTTTTGCAGGGGCAATTTCGGCAATATACAAAGGCGAAAGCATGGAAGCCAAACCTACACCTATACCTCCAACAATTCTATAAACTATAAAAATATAGATAAACGTATGGTCTGCTTGTCCAATAGGTTTTATTAGCATTTCTGGCATAGCCGAACCTATTGCAGACAGCAGAAAAAGTAATGCCGCTAAAATAAGTCCGTTTTTACGTCCTAAACTTTTACTAATTACACCACCAGATAATCCTCCAATAATACAACCAATTAAAGCACTAGACACAACTAATCCCAAACGCGAATTCGCTGCTGTTTCTTCTAAGCCAAAGGGTAAAATAAAAAATTGCTCTAACGAACCTACAGTTCCCGAAATTACTGCTGTATCGTAACCAAATAGTAGCCCCCCTAAGGTGGCTACTATGGTTAATTTAATAAGGTATCCTGTATTTGTTGATGTTGCCATAAGAATATAAAACTATATGTATTGATTAATAATATTCTCGAACAACTCTTGTTTTCCGCTTTGTAATTCTAACTCGCCATTCTCTTGAGCAATAGCATACAAATCTTGAAGACTTAATTTACCAGCTTCAAAATCCTTTCCTTTTCCAGAATCGAACGAACTGTAACGCTCTGTTCTTAATTTATCATAAGCAGATGATGCTATAATTTTGTCGGCTGTAAGTAAGGCACGAGCAAAAGTATCGGCTCCACCAATATGGGCTAAGAACACATCCTCTAAATCGGTTGAATTTCTTCTAATTTTAGCATCAAAATTCACACCACCACCTTGTAAGCCGCCAGCTTTTAAGAATACTAACATGGCTTCAGTTGTTTCCTGAATATTGTTAGGGAATTGGTCTGTATCCCAACCATTTTGGTAATCGCCACGGTTAGCATCTAAACTTCCTAACATTCCTGCTTTTGCAGCCACAGCAATTTCATGTTGAAACGTGTGTTGTGCCAATGTAGCGTGATTTACTTCGATATTAATTTTAAAATCTTTATCTAAACCGTATTCTTTTAAGAAACCAATAGCTGTAGCCGTATCGAAATCGTATTGATGTTTCATAGGTTCCATTGGTTTAGGCTCGATAAAAAAGTTTCCTTTAAACCCTTGCGCTCTTGCATAATCTCTAGCCATGGTTAAGAATTGCCCCATGTGGTCTAATTCTCTTCCCATATCGGTATTTAATAAGCTCATATATCCTTCACGGCCACCCCAGAACACATAGTTTTCACCATTAAGTGCAATAGTAGCATCTAAAGCCAATTTAATTTGCCCACCAGCTCTAGCAACTACATTAAAATCTGGGTTGGTAGAGGCGCCATTCATATAACGTGGATTCGAGAAACAGTTGGCAGTTCCCCATAATAATTTAACACCTGAAGCCGCTTGTTTTTCTTTTAAATACTCGGTTATTGTAGCTAATCTGCTTTCTAATTCGCCAAAAGAATTTCCTTCACGAACTAAATCTACATCGTGAAAACAGTAATACCCAAAGCCCATTTTTGTAATGAATTCGAAAGCTGCATCAGCTTTATCTTTTGCTGCCTGAATTGGGTCTGTTGCATTATCCCATTCAAAATTCATAGTATCAGTACCAAACGGATCACCACCTTTAGCACAGAATGTATGCCAGTACGCTATCGAAAATTTAAACCATTCTTTCATGGTTTTTCCAGCCACTATTTGATCTGGATTGTAATATTTAAATGCTAAAGGGTTATCGGATTCTTTTCCTTCAAATTTAATTTCGCCTATACCTTTGTAGTATTCTTTATTTCCTATAAGTGCCATAATGTATTGTTTTTAAAAGATTTATTTATTGTTTTTGTTGTAATATAAGTTCTAATTCAGATTTCCAATTATTGTATGCCGTTACGTATGCAGATTTGTCTTTAAAAGGCATAAACGTCATAACATGGTCGTTATCTATTATTGCTTTACCAAAGCTTTCAAAATCTCCTTCATGTAGCTTTGCAGCTCTTGCAGCTCCTATAGCTCCCGTGGTGTTATAAATTTCTATTTCTTGCTCTATTAAAGTTGCTACGGTATTTGCGAAAATTTCTGAACGGAATAAGTTATCGTTTCCTGCACGAATAACAGAAGGATTTATGCCGTCAGATTTTAAAATTTCCATACCATATACAAACGAAAATGCAATACCTTCTAAGGCTGCTCTGCATAAATGTCCTTTGTGGTGGTTGTTTAAATTTAAGTTTACAATTCTAGTTCCTATTTGGGCATTGTTTAGCATGCGCTCGGCGCCATTTCCAAACGGAATTAAACACACGCCATCGGCTCCAACAGGTATTTCTGAAGCTAGAGTATTCATCTCTTCGTAAGAGTCTACTGCTAAATTTTTAAGTAACCATCGGTACTGAATTCCAGCGCCATTTATGTTTAACAACTTACCTATACGCTTGTTACTTTGCGTGTAATTTACGTGTGCAAAATTATTTACTCTTGTGCTTTCTTTACCAGACAGGTTATCGGTTACAGCGTAAACTACTCCCGAAGTTCCACCCGTAGCAGCTACTTCGCCAGGATTAAAAACATTTAAAGACAAGGCGTTGTTTGGCTGATCGCCAGCGCGATAAAAAATAGGTGTGCCGGCGGCAATGCCACTTTCGGCTTCTCCCTTTTCATCAACTAAAGATTGACTACCAAATGTATCGACAATGTTTGGCACCAAAGCCCTATCTATACCATAGTGCTCTAACAAAAAGTCGGCTACCGAATTGTTTTTAAAATCCCAGAAAATGCCTTCGGACAATCCAGAAATTGTTGTATTTATTACATTAGAAAATCTAAAAGCCACATAATCTCCTGGCAACATGAATTTGTGAATCTTCTTGTAAATCTCTGGCTCGTTTTCTTGAACCCACTTTAATTTTGAAGCCGTAAAATTAGCAGGAGAATTTAATAAATGGGAAGTACATTGCTCTTCGCCAAGAGCTTCAAATGCAGATTGCCCAATTTGCACCGCTCTACTATCGCACCAAATAATACTTTTTCGTAATGGTTTTCCCGCTTCATCTACAATTACCAAACCATGCATTTGATACGAAATCCCGATACCTTTAATTTGCGTTCTAGAAATATTGTATTTCTTTTTCAACTTGTTTATGGCGTTACAACAGTGCTTCCACCAATCTTCTGGTTTTTGCTCTGCCCAACCATTTTCTTGGGCAAACATGCCCATTTCCTCTTCGGGCTCTTGAACTACGCCAAGGCTCTTACCTGTTGCAGACTCTACGAGTGCTGCTTTTATAGAGGAACTACCAATATCTAATCCTAAATAATACATAAATTATAATGAGTCTCTTAAAATTAACGTTGTGGGTATGTAAGCTTTAACCCCAGTATCACTACCTATAAACTCCGCAGCTTTTAGCCCCATGGCTTCAAAATCTGTAGAGATTACAGAAATTCCTTTATAGATGAATTTTTTCATGGGAGTTTCGTTATAAGACAAAAACCCCACATCTGTACCTGGTTCTAATTCATGATTTCGGCATTGTTCTAAAAACTGCCCTAAAACCCGGTCGCTAACACTTATATATGCTTCGTGTTTTTGCACTTTAAATGATTTTACGTCTGTAACCACATCGTGGTCTAATTGATGATCCTGACAAAATGTGATAAAATTTTCTAAAGTTTCTGCAGGGTGATACGTAAAATGAGGATAAACAAATACTAGTTTTTTATATTTTTTAAAGGCAGGTTTAGCCGCCACCAAACATTGGTAAGCCGAAGCTCCAAAATCCTGAAACACATAATTATTACTGGCATTAGCATAAATATTCCAATCGATTAGTAATAACTTTGAAGAATCGATATCGGAAATTGCAGTTTTAACCTCTTCATTGTTAAAATTCATAACCACGTATTTGTAGTATTTCCCAGCACTATTACTTAAAATGGTTTTAAAGTTTTCGATATTATAATGATGAAACTGTATATCTACAATAACATTGTCTGGCAGGTTATTTACAAAGGCATGATACAAAACCTCTTTGTAAGCCTTAAAAGTATCTAATACCAAAAGCACTTTTCTGTTTTCTGCCGCTATATAATAGCCTTTATTTGGAACAGATTCTATAACGCCTTGCTCCTTTAAAATAGAATAAGCTTTAAAAACGGTATCTCTAGATAAATTGTAGGTATTGCAAACACTATTTACCGAGGGTAAGGTATCGCCAACAAACAATCTGTTATTTGCCAACTCGTTAGTAATAGCATCTACTAACTGCTGATACTTAGGAATTTCGCTATCAATATTAATATTAAAATGCATGATTGACATCCGTTCTGGTCTGTTCTGGTACGGAATACAATATTAGACAAATCATTAACTATTTCCAAATTTTAAATCTTAATAATTATTGATTTACTAATAAAATAGTGTTAAAAAAACGAATATCACTATTCATTTACAATCAAGCATTTAAGATTAATCGCTTCAGTTTAATAATTCCGGTTCATGCCCTACCCTAAAACAACGTTCTTCACCTAAACACTTAGGATCCCCAAATTCTTCCGACCAAAATCCATCTAGAATATCTTTAGAAAGGCATCTATACACCACTACACCTCTGTAAATATTCCTATCCTCATCGTAATAATGAAAGTTAATTACCAAGATATTATCTCTAAAAAAACCCTCGCCAAATTGCTCCTGATCGTTTCCTATACGCCATTTAGCAAGCAATCGACCATCGGTATTCAAACGTAAACTTAATGTGCCCGTGTAGCTAGTATTCGTATCGTCTTGATTAGTCCCGACAATATTATAAATACCTTCCAATTCAGAAATTTGCATCATTTTATCCTATTATATTACCGAAACATCTCCATCAATACACTTACAGTTTAATATAAGGTTAACCTTAACATTGCGTATTAGTGATCAATTCGGTTTAATTTTATGCAAAACTACTAAACATGGCCGCATTAAGACGCTCTAAATTTCCTAAAGATTTCATCTGGGGCGTAGCCACCTCTGCCTACCAAACCGAAGGCGCTCACAATAAAGACGGCAAAGGCCCATCGATCTGGGATACATTTACAAACAATTCGCATTTTAAACACCCTCATAACAACGAAGCCACAGACTTTTACAACACTTACAAAGAGGATATTTTAAAAATAAAACATCTTAATTTAACTGCGTTTCGCTTTTCAATATCTTGGTCGCGCATCTTTCCTGACGGCATTGGAGATACAAACCCTAAAGGCATTGCTTTTTATCACGACGTTATTAAAACCTGCGAAGAACACCATATAGAACCTTGGGTAACACTATACCATTGGGATTTACCACAGCATTTAGAAAACTTAGGCGGCTGGACCAATCGGGATATTATCTCTTGGTTTAGCAACTATGTAGATTTTTGCACTAAAGAATTTAGTACCGTTAAACACTGGATGGTCTTAAACGAACCGATGAGCTTTATAGGTTTAGGCTATTTTATGGGAATTCATGCACCGGGCAAAAAGGGATTGAAACATTTTCTGCCAGCTGCACACCACGCCACACTTTGCCAAGCCGAAGGCGGAAGAATAATTCGGAAAAATTGTCCCAACGCACAAATTGGCACCACGTTTTCGTGTTCGTATGTCACCCCAAAAAACCGATTGATTTTAAATGTAAGAGCTGCTAAACGCATTGACGCTTTATTAAACCGCTTTTTTATTGAACCCGCATTAGGTTTAGGCTATCCGTACGATGCCTTTCTAGGACTTAACCGAATAGAAAAGTTTTTTAAACCAGGTGACGAACAACGCATGGTATTTGATTTTGATTTTATTGGAATTCAATATTACTTTAGGATTGTTGCCGAACATCGCATTTTACCACTAATTCTTCATGCAGGCGAGATACCAGCCACCAAACGCAATGTTAAGGTAAACAATATGGGCATGGAGGTTCTTCCAAAAGGACTCTACAAAATGTTGAAAAAATTTAGTAGTTACAAAGGCGTAAATGCTATTTATATTACAGAATCTGGCATTTGCCTAGACGACGAAATAATTAAGGGAAAAATAAAAGATAGGGAACGCATTAAATACATTAAAAACACCTTAAAAACTACACAGAAAGCGCTAAACAAAGGTTTCAAAATACGCGGTTTTTTTCATTGGACTTTAATCGATAATTTTGAATGGGCCGATGGCTACAGACCGCGATTCGGTTTAATTTACAACGATTTTAAAACCCAAAAACGCACCTTTAAACAATCGGCCTTATGGTTGCAATCATTTTTAAAATCTTAAGCCTAAAGACGCTCTAGAGTTTCTTCCATAAAAAAAGCCAAATTCCGAAAATTGAAACTTGGCTCTTTTCCTACAAAACAGATGTTTTTAAAATACTTTTATACCAATACCTATTTGTATGTTACTATTTTTAGCTTCGTACATTTGGTCGTCGTCGTAAACATTTGTAAACCCGTACGAGTATCTTACATCAATAAAAAAATCATCCATAAACAAATATTCTATTCCAGCAACGCCAGAAAACATTAAATTCTGGAAACCATCTTTATACTCATGTACTTTAATCCCCATTTGCGGGCCAACCCCAATTGCCAAACGTTCGTTAAAGCTATATTTAGCCAATACTGGCACGTTAATATAATCTAATCTTAAGTCTTTATCTTTAGCGCCTTCGGCTGAAAATTGAACTTCTGGACTCACAGAAAAATGTTCGGTAATACCATATTGAGCTAAAAACCCTATCATAAAACCGTTACGATGTGTATTTCCGCTAGGCACTTCAGACTCGAAATCTAAATTTGAAATATTCATACCAGCACGAACGCCAAACAAATCGAATTGTGCAAAACTTGCAGTCGTTACCAGTAAGGTTATTATTAATAGCGTAGTTTTTTTCATAATGCAAAAATTTAAATGTAAAATAAAATTAAAAAATTCACTTAAATATAAATATTAGATGAGTGTAGTATAAATAAGACAAACGGCAAACTTAAAATTTTCAATCTAGTTTTTTACTAGAAATGGTTTCGTAATAAATACTTTTAATAATACCGTCGCTAAGCCCGATTTTAGGCACATAAATATCTTTTGCTCCACTCCATTTCATTGCCGAAAGATATATACGTGTTGCGGGTATAATTACATCTGCTCTATCCTGATTTAAATCTAATTCGGAGATTCGTTCTTCGTAAGAATACGTTTGCAGCATGTTATAATACGAGGTTAAATAAAAGAATGTTAAAGGTTTACCTAAAGATTTTCCAGACACTTTAAAGATTTTATTGATGTTTCCACCAGAACCGATTAAAGCAATCTTATCGTATGCGTTGGTATGAAGCTTTATCCATTCTTCCAATTCTTTCCAAGTCTCTTTCTTTACAATGTCGTTTAACAATCTTACCGTGCCGATTTTAAAAGATTTAGAAACCACAGTTTCGCCACGATCTATAACGGTAAACTCGGTACTCCCTCCACCCACATCTACATACAGATACGTTTTGTTATTATCGATATATGAGTTAAGATCTGTTGCTGCAATTATTGCCGCTTCTTCTTCGCCGCCAATAATATCAATTTTTATATCTGATTTTTCTAAGATTTGCTTCACAACTTGCGAGCCGTTAGACGCTTCACGCATTGCAGATGTAGCACAGGCCTTATACATTTCTACCTTGTGCGATTTCATCAATAATTTAAATGCCAACATGGTATCGACCATGCGCTCGGTGTTTTGCTTAGATATTTTTTGCTTCACAAATACGTCGGCACCTAAACGAATAGGCACACGCACTAAGGAACTTTTTTTAAACTTTGTTGGTTTTCCTTGCTCCTCTATAATATTAGATATTAACAACCTTACGGCGTTAGACCCAATATCTATAGCAGCATATTTTTTAATGTTAAGCATACTACTTTTTCAGCTTTTTCAAGTAATACTCGTAGGTTGCAAACTGCGATCTTACTTTTGGTTCTTTATTTCGTTTATATTCGTTAGTTTGGGCTTCGTTTAAAATTCGCGCTTTTACATTATCGCTCCAACAAATATTAAAAGTATCTATTAATTCTTGTTTTATATTTTCGTCGTAAATAGGACAAGAGACTTCTACGCGATTTTCTATATTTCTTGTCATAAAATCGGCAGACGAAATATACACTTTAGGATCGCCACCATTACCAAAAATATAAAGTCTTGTATGTTCTAAAAATTTATCGACTATACTTATTACTTCAATATTTTCGCTCATACCAGGTATACCCGGCACCAAACAGCAAATACCTCGAACAATCATTTGTATTTTTACTCCTGCCCGACTCGCTTCGTATAACTTATCTACCATTTTATAGCTAGAAATACTATTCATTTTCAACCGTATATAGGCAGGTTTTCCCAATTTCACATTATCAATTTCGGTTTGTATTAATTTATACAATGCTTTTTCTGTATAATGCGGCGAGGTTATAATATGTTTATATCTGAAAATTAAATAATTTGTTTCAAAAAAACTGAAGACTTTATTAATATCTTTTAAAATCTTTTGATTTGCGGTGAATAACGTGTAATCTGTATATATTTTTGCAGTCGATTCGTTAAAATTACCCGTGCTCACAAAACCATAGCGCATTATCTTTTTGCCTTCTTCACGTTCTATTACACACATTTTACTATGCACTTTCAAGCCCTGAACTCCAAAAATTAAATTTACACCTTCCAACTCCATTTGTTCAGCATATTCTATATTGGCTTGCTCGTCAAAACGCGCTTGTAATTCTATAGATACCGTTACACCCTTACCGTTTTTAGCTGCATTAATTAACGAACTGGCAATATGCGAAATCTGAGCTAATCTGTAAATAGTAATCTTTATGGTTTTTACTTGAGGGTCGATAGCCGCTTCTCTTAAAAACTTAACCACATAAGAAAAGGTGTGGTATGGTGCATAAAGCAAATAATCTTTCTTGGCTATTGCCTTAAAAATACTTGTTTCTAAACTAAGGCCTTTAACAGGAAGTGGTTCTATTTTATCGTACAACAAATCTGTTCTACCTAAACTAGGAAAGCCCATATAGTCGCGCCGGTTATGATATCGCCCTCCAGGTATAATACTATCCGACGGTTCTATATTCATTTTTTTCAATAAATACTGAAGTGTTTCTTCATCAATAGTTTTATCGTAAACGAAACGAACGGGTTCGCCTATTTGACGATGTTTAACACTATCGGAAATTTTATCGATAAAACTTTTGGTTAAATCACTCTCAAAATCAAGCTCACCATCTCTGGTTATCTTAATCATGTGAGCTGTTACTGACTTATAATCGAAAATGTTGAAGATATCATCTAAACAATAACGCAATAAATCGTCTACCATAATTATATAATCGTTTCCATCTTCCTGTGGCAAGACAACAAAACGATCCATGTTCTTAGAAATCTCTATTAACGCATATTGGTTCGCGTTATCTTTCATAACCATTTTAACAGCCAAATATGCTGCACTATCCTTTAATAAAGGGAGTTTTACTTGCTCGTTTAATACGATAGTAACTAAAGCCGGACTAACTTTCCTGAGGAAATACTGTTTAATAAATTTATGCTGAGACGGTTTTATTTGGGTTTCGTTAATAATAAAAATATTATCCTTTTTAAGCTGATTTTGGATGTTGTGTAATATTTCTAAACTTTCCGATTGTTGCCTAATTACTATTTGGGTAATAATTTCTAAAAGTTCGCTTGCTTTTACGCCGCCTAATTCGCTTTTACCCGCTTTACCTGCTTGGTCTATACGCTTAACCGTAGCGTATCTCACCTTAAAAAATTCATCTAAATTATTCGAAAAAATTCCTAAAAAACGCAAGCGCTCTATTAAAGGAACATTTTTATCTTCGGCTTCTTGAAGTACTCTGGCATTAAATTGTAACCAACTAATTTCCCTGTTAATATAGCTATTGTTAAGCTTATCGTTTTGTGTCATGAAAGCATTTTTATTGAACCTATACAAATATAATTTTTTTAGTCGATAATCGATATTAAATACTTGTCGGGAACTTTAAAAAGCAAGTTTAAACCTTTATTAATGCATGTAAGTTACTTAGCCTTAAACATCAAAAACAATATAAACTCAAAATTCACTTTTTATCAAAAACCTATTTTCGTAAATCTTACAATTATCACTCACAATCGCTCGGAAACAAAGTGAGAATCGTCTTACCTTTTTTAAGTGATTTCCAATCTGAAATATCGAACTCAATAATTACCAGACCACTAGTGGGAACATTATCTATGGAAATGCTTCCAAAACTGTTAACAAAATTGGTAAACGCGTTATTATGACCAAATATCATAATGCTATTTACATCTGACGCTAAGTGTTTTATAAAATGAATTAATTGCGCGCCTCCAAAATCATATAAATCATCTACAACTTCAAGCGGAGGCAGGTCTGCATGAAAATTTTCAACAAAAATTGTAGCGGTATCGAAAGCCCGTTTTGCAGGACTCGAATACATGCTCACTGGTGTAAATCGCATTATTTTTTGAAGCCGATCTGCCACTTTTATGGTTTTAGCAACCCCTACTTTTTTTAGCGGCCTAAACTGGTCACCAACATCGTATTTCCAAGATGATTTTGCATGACGCATTAAAATTATTTTTTTCATGGCTTTTTATTTATTTACAAAAAAGAAACATTTTATTAACCTGCTAAATATCAATTATTTAAAATTTTAAATTAAAGTGGCTATTTAGATAAAAAAAGTCAAAATAAAAACACAGATTAACTTATATCGACAAAAAACACTTTTTAAACGTTTAAATGTATTTAACACACACTTTGTCGAATTTATGAGTGCTTTAACATTTATTTTTTCAAAAGTCACAACATGTAAGTTGATTTGTATAAATAAGTTGCAAGAATATGATCCCAAGTCTAATTTCAAATCATAAAATATTTCTCGCTGATTCCCAGCGACTTCCCTCAATATTTTTTAGTTTACAAGATAGCATTGCTTACTAACCACAGGCAGTGTAAGATTCTTTAATTTGAATTTTAGCTTAACTCGTATTCTTCTTAAGATTTATTTAAAAATTAATCAATAAAAATGTATGATAGAAAATTACGCTAATTTATTTGTTGCATCTTTTTTTGCAAAAACTCATCTAAATGCTCTGCCTTTACTAAAACATCAATTGAGACCAATTGATGTTAGTAAGTTATACAGCGCTAAATTCACCTTTACCTTTTTTCCAAATATATTTAAGCAATTTTCACACAGCAGATCTGCCAAAGGGTATTTTACAAATACACTTATGGCTTCCTTATTTATAGACCCACGAATAACTATGTATAAAGTTGTTAATCCATTATAAGCAGTATTAGGATAACTTAATCGATTTTTGAAATGAAAAAACTTTACCCTACCCCAATGAAGGCGTATAAAAAAACAAGGAAATTAAAAGTGTTGGCATTATTGCTAATGCTTGTTAGTTTTTATGGATATAGCCAGGTTGCAGTACCATTTACCCCAAGAGCATCAGATGTAACGGGTAAATCTGTATATAATGTTAAAGGTAACTTTGTTATTATTGGTAACACTAACTTAGAGTTAGCTGATTACGATGATACGGTTACTGATTCGAATGAAATGAAGTATGTGGATGTGGATAACAATCCATCGACTTTAAATTCATCGGAAGCAACACTACAATTATTCCTAGACGATGGTTCGCCAGCAGATTGCTCCAATATTGTCTATGCAGGTTTATATTGGACAGGTAGACCAGGAGCTGCCGAAGAATTTACAGTTACCAAAAACGGAATAACAAAAACATATAATAAACGTAAGGCCACTATTACAGGGCCTAATGGTGTTTCTACAGAAATAACAGCGCAACCAGACCATATTAATTATCCTGTTGGTGAGTTTGCAGACATGTTTTCTGCTTATGCAGATGTAACAACTATAGTACAGCAAGCCGGAACTGGTGCTTATGTTGTATCGGATATAGCTTTACTAGAAGGACTTGGTGGTAGAACAGGTTATTTTGGTGGTTGGAGTATGGTTGTCATTTACGAAAATTCAGAAATGAAAAGACGTAACATCAGTTCTTTTGATGGTTATGCTTACCAATCTGGATTCCCTTCTTACGGATATATAAGCTTAGATATTAGCAACATAAACACTTCTCCAAACGGCAACATAACACCAAAATTAGGTATTATGGCTGGTGAAGGAGATTTTAGTATTAAGTTTGATTATTTTGAAGCTTATAAAGGTCTTGCTCCCGATGTAACCAACAACCCTATACCGTTCCCGGATAGTCAATTTCAAAGATTAGCTCATGCAGGACATACTGCAGGAGACCAAAGTAACTTCTTTAATTCCTCTATTGCTACAGAAGGCAACCCAAGAAATCCTATGCTTTTAAATAACACAGGTATGGATTTGGCTACCTTTTATTTACCAAATACAGGAAATGTTTTAATAGACAACCAACAGCCATCTGTTTTATACAGATATAGTGCTTTACAAGACTCTTATATAATTTACAATTTAACTATGTCGTTTTTAGCTCCTGCTCCAGAAGTAGAAGCTGAAGTTGCTATAACCGATATTAACGGTGCAACTCCTGGTCCAACTACTACAATACAACCGGGACAAAATATGACGTACAAAGTTGAAGTAAAAAACTTTGGAGATGAGGCTACAGAAAACACCATGTTATCTATACCTATTCCTTACAACACTACATATCAAAGTTTATCTTATAACGGATACCCTCCTTATACTGCAAATACAGCTCCTTATTACGATGCTGCTAGCAATAGTATTAAATGGGATTTAGGTAATTTACCGTTACCTACCAGAACTGATAAGTTATTAGCCGATTTAACATTTACAGTTTCGGCTACTACAGATTGTTCTATACTTGCCGTAGATTGTGCCGATTTAATTTCTTTAAATGGTACACTTACAGGTTCAGGAATTACTTCTGGAGAATATTTTGATAAGACCTTAATTACTGGTTTCGACACCACTTCTCCCGATTGTATTAACACACCTATTCCAGCGCCTTTAGAAACTACTATTGATGCACAATCTTATATAGATGCTAATTGTGGAGCTGTAACTTCTAGAACATACTATTTCTGTAATTATACAGATTCAACAATACCAACTTCAGAAGTTAGTGGTGACTTCCCAATTGGCACTAAGTTCTACAACGAATTCCCTTTAACAGCAGGTTCTATCGAATATAACGCGAGTAATCCTTTCCCTGCTACCGAAGGCGAAACAACGTATTATGCAGTACCACAAGAAGGTGTAGACTGTGCTATAGAATTTAACATTGATGTTAATGTTATAGACTCTGTACCGACAGTAGACCCTACAAACCCAGAATATTGTTTAAATGAAACAGCCGCTCCATTAACGGCAACGCCTAGCGATCCTTCATTTATACTATTATATTATGTAGACAATAATCCAGCTACAGCTGGGCAAACCACTATTACACCAAATACAGATGTTGCTGGTACTTTCACTTATTATGTAGCCGAAGGACCTTCTGCAGACTGTATTAGTCCAAATAGAGTACCTATTACAGTAATTGTTCACGATGTATTAAACATTACATCTAATATTACCGATGCCTCTTGTACTCCTGGTAACGACGGTAGTATAGATATTACTGTTAGTGGTGGCTCTGGAAACTATACTTATGTATGGAGTACTGGTGATACTACAGAAGATATTACTGGATTACCAACTGGAGATTATACAGTTACTGTTACCGACCAAACTACAGGTTGCGATACTGTATCTAACTTTACTATTAATACAGACATTAACTCGCTACCAACTATTACAGCACCTGCAAGTTATACTTTAGAAGGCTGTGATGTAACTAGCATTACAGATTTACCTTCAAGTACTACACCGGTTTCTATTACTATAGACCAATTAGAGAATGCTTTAAACGGTGGCGGAACAGCAACTGGTTTTGTAAATATTACTTACGCCGATGTCGTAACTGGAACTTGTCCAGTAGTCGTTACAAGAACATTTACAGCTGTTAACGACTGTAACAACACAGCTACTGCTACACAAACTATTACAATAGAAGACAATACAGCACCAGCAGTACCAACAAATGTTCCTGCAGATGTAACCATAGAGTGTTCAGATCCTTTACCTGTTGCAGCTACCTTAACTACAACAGACAATTGTCCAGCATCTGGCACGATAACTGGTGTAGTTTCAGAAACTACTAATAATACAGATCCTTGTAACGTAACTGTTACTCGTACTTGGACATTTACAGATGCTTGTGGTAACGCCAGCGATGTATCACAAATTATCACTATCATAGATACTACGGCTCCTGTTTTAAGCGGCACTCCTATAGATTTAATTTTAGAATGTGATGGCTTAGAGAAAAACAGTTTGTTAGAAGAATGGTTAAACATTCATGCAAACATGACTGCTACAGATAACTGTAACGTGGTTACTTGGACTAATGATTATGATGAAGATAATGTAACAGATTGTGCTTCTTTACTTCCTGTTACCTTTACAGCTACAGATGCTTGTGGTAACGCTTCTTCATTCACTGCAAATTATGAAATTAGAGATATTACAGGGCCAGATATGGTTACTCAAGCAACCGATGCTACTTTTGAATGTGGTGATGATGCTGGCTTACAAAACTGGTTAACTACCAACGGTGGAGCTATTGCAACAGATACCTGTTCAGAAGATATCGATTGGTCTAATAACTTCACTGTTTTATCAGACGATTGTGGTAATACTGGTTCTGCAACTGTAACATTTATAGCAGCAGATTCTTGTGGAAATGAAACCACAACTACAGCAACTGTTAGTATTGTAGACACTACTGCTCCAATACTTCCAACTGCCCCTGCAGATCTTACTGTAGAATGTCTAGACGATGTGCCTGCTCCTGGAGAATTAACAGCTACAGATTCTTGTTCTGATGATATTACTGTAATAGGTGTAGACACTATAGATAGCTCTAACCCTTGTAATATTGTAGTAACTCGCACTTGGACCTTTGCAGATGCTTGTGGGAATACAGCTGTAACTACCCAAACTATAAATGTTATAGATACTACTGCTCCTGTTGCTCCTGATGCCCCTGCAGATCTTACTGTAGAATGTACTGATGACATTCCGACTGCTACAGATTTAACTGCAACCGATAATTGTGGTGGTTCTATTACTGTTTCGGCAGTTGATACTACTAACGATACCGATCCTTGTAATGTTATTGTAACCCGTACGTGGACTTTTGCCGATGCTTGTGGTAATACTTCAACTACAGTACAAAACATTAATGTTATAGACACAACTGCTCCTGATGCTCCTGATGCCCCTGCAGATGTAACAATAGATTGTTTAGATAGTCTTCCTGCTCCAATAGAATTAACTGCTCCTGACAATTGTGGCGGCATTGTAACAGCTACTGGTGTAGATAATATTATTCCTGGCGATAGCTGTAATCAAACTGTTATTCGTACATGGACATTTACAGACGTATGTGGTAACTCTAGCACAACAACGCAAACTATAACTGTAGACGATGATGTGCCACCAGTTGTAATTTCACCTGCCGAAGATATTGTATATTACTGTACAGGCGAAGAAAGAAATCCAGCTACCATTGAAGCTTGGGTAACTATTTACGGAGGTTCTATCATAGAAGATAATTGTTCTAGTGTTACTTGGACAAACGATTACGACCCTTCAATTGTAGCTTGTGGTCAACCTATAGACGTAACCTTTACAGCAACAGACGAATGTGGTAATTCAGTATCAACCACGGCTTCTTATACTATCATAGACGAAACAGGGCCAGAAATTATTACTGAAGCACAAGACATTACTGTAGATTGTAATAATGCTGGAGACGATGCAAACTTAATCGATTGGTTAAATACTAATGGTGGTGCTATAGCATCGGATGTGTGTTCAGATTCATTAACATGGTCTAACGATTTCACTGCAGATGCAATTAATGGTTCTTGTGGCGCAGACAATGCTATTACAGTAACCTTTACTGCTACCGATAATTGTGGTAATACCAGTACTTCTATGGCTACAGTTACTGTTATAGATACTACTGCACCTACTCCGCCTACAGCTCCTGCTGATGTTACAGTAGAATGTAGTGATGATATTCCTGCTATGATTGACTTAACTGCAACAGATAATTGTGGAGAAGACATTACAGTTACTGGTGTAGACGCTGTTAACGATGCAGATCCTTGTAACGTTATTGTTACTCGTACTTGGACATTTACTGATGCTTGTGGAAACTCTTCTGAAACTTCACAAATTATTACAGTTCAAGACACAACTGCTCCAGTTGTAGATAATGCTCCTGCAGATGTTACTGTAGAATGTTCAGACGATTTGCCTACTATGGAAGATTTAACAGCTACAGACAACTGTTCTGGTACTATTACAGCTTCTGGAGTAGAAACTATCGATAATTCTGATGCCTGTAACGTATTAATTACTCGTACTTGGACGTTTACAGATACTTGTGGTAACACAAGCACGACAACACAAACCATAACAGTAACAGACGACACCGCTCCGGTTATTACCTCTCCTGCCGAAGACATAGTATACTATTGTACTGGCGAAGAAAGAAACCCTGCAACTATTGAGGCTTGGGTAGTTATTTTTGGAGGTGCTTTGGCCGAAGACAACTGTTCTGATGTTACTTGGACCAACAACTACGATCCTTCAATTGTAAATTGTGGAGAACCTATAGAAGTAATCTTTACAGCTACCGATGCTTGTGGAAATGCTTCTACAACTTCTGCTACTTATACTATTGTAGACGAAACAGGACCAGAAATTATAACTGCAGCACAAGATATCACTTTTGAATGTGATGCTACCTCTGGTTCAGAATTACAAGACTGGTTAAATACCAATGGTGGTGCAACTGCAACAGATGTATGTTCCGATACACTTACTTGGTCTAACGATTTTAATGCAGACACTTTAGTAGGTGCTTGTGGTGCAGACAATGCTATAACAGTTACTTTTACTGCTACAGACAATTGTGGTAACACTACAGATACACAAGCTACCATTACAATTAACGACGATGTAGCACCAGAATTACCAACAAATATACCTGCTGATGTTACTGTGGCTTGTTCTGAAGATGTACCTGCAATGGTAGATTTAACAGCTACCGATGTTTGTGCGGGCGATATTACTGTTACTGGTGAAGATACTGTAAACGATACAGATCCTACTAACGTAATTATTACTAGAAGCTGGACATTTGTAGACGATTGTGGTAACACTTCTGTTGCTACTCAAACCATCACTGTACAAGACACCGAAGCTCCTGTGGTAGATAATGCTCCAGAAGACCTTACTTTAGAATGTTTAGATGATGTTCCTGCGCTTACTGATTTAACTGCTACAGATAACTGTTCTGGTACTATCACGGCTCAAGGAACCGAAACTATCGAAAATATTAGCGACTGTCACGTAGTTATCACCCGTAACTGGGAATTTGTAGACGGTTCAGGAAACACAACTTCTGTTTCTCAAACCATCACAGTAAACGATGACACAGCACCTGTACCTAATACAACACCAGAGGACTTAACTCTAGCATGTATTGATGATGTTCCAGCTCTGGCTGATTTAACTGCTACCGATAATTGTGCAGGTACTATCACCGCTCAAGGTTCAGAAACAACAGATAACTCAAATACTGATGTTACTGTTATAACTAGAACTTGGACATTTACAGATAATTGTGGTAACACAACAGAAGTATCTCAAACCATCACTGTACAAGATACCGAAGCTCCTGTAGTAGATAATGCTCCAGAAGACCTAACAGTAGCTTGTATAGACGAGGTTTCTGCTCTTACAGATTTAACAGCAACAGACAATTGTTCTGGAACTATTACAGCGCAAGGCACCGAAACTATAGACGATACCGATGCTTGTAACGTAACCATTACAAGAACATGGATATTTACAGATAATGCAGGTAATACATCAGAAGTAAACCAAGTAATCATGGTCATAGATGATGTTGCTCCAACAGCTCCTGCTGCTCCAGCAGACGTTACTGTAGAATGTACAGATAGTATTCCTGATATGATAGATTTAACAGCTACCGATAATTGTGGTGCAGAAATAACTGCAACGGGTGTCGATACAGAAAATACTATTGATTCTTGTAGTGCTATTATAACTAGAACTTGGACATTTACAGATAGCTGTGGTAACACATCAGAAGTTTCTCAAATTATTACTGTAACAGACGAAACAGCACCGCAATTAGATGGTAATTTAGATACCGAAATAACTGTTAACTGTTCTGATATTCCTGAAAGACCTGAATTAACATTCTCAGATAACTGTGATGCCGATGTAAATGTAGTTTATAACGAAATCAACACCTCTACTGGTGCAGATTACGAAAACTATCAAGTAATAAGAGATTGGACGGTTTCAGACTCTTGTGGTAACACTAATGTTTATACACAAACTATAAATGTAAACGTACAACAATTACCTGTTCAAGTTTCAGATACAAAATGTACAGAAGGTGGAAACATCAATTTAGATAACTACTTAGAAGACCCTAATACAGATGGTACTTGGGTAGTAGACTCTGGAGACACTACTTTAAATGGTAGCACTTTCGATCCGCTTAATGTAGATCTTGGTCTGTATGTGTTTACATTTACCGAGGCTCAAGGTTGTCAAAACCAAACAACAGTATCTATTGAAATTAACGACGATTGTGTAGTACCTCCATGTGATCCTCAAATTTCAGAAACTGTTACTCCAAATGGCGACCAGTACAACGAGTACTTTACAGTTACAGGTATAGAGTCTTGTGGATATGGAAACATTAAAGTAGAAATATATAACCGTTGGGGAGCCCTGGTATTCAAATCAGAGAATTACCAAAACAACTGGAATGGACAAAACGACAAACAAGCGTTTGGTAGTTCAGACCACTTACCAACAGGAACATACTATTACATTGTAACATTTAATAATAGCGGATTGTCACCAAAAAGAGGTCCAATTTACTTAGGAACCAAATAAAACTTTAACCTATGAAAATTTTAAAATATAACATAGTAGCTATTGCATTATTGAGTTGTACGGTCGGAATTGCGCAACAATTACCACAGTTTACCCAGTACATGTATAATACAATCTCTATAAACCCAGCATACACTGGTAGTAGAGAAACCTTAAGTATTGTTGGTTTACACCGTAGCCAATGGGTAGGTATAGACGGAGCCCCTACAACACAAACGCTGTCTATTCACTCCCCTTTAAACAATGAAAAAATAGGGATTGGAGGTTCGTTTATACACGATGAACTTGGGCCTGAGAATTTCAACTATTTATATGCCAGTTTTTCTTACACCATTAATACTGGTGAAAATTCTAAATTGGCCTTTGGTTTAAATGCAGGGTTTACGCAATATAGTTTAGATCAAGATTTTAGACTTAACAACCCAAACGATCCTGTAATTTATGGTATAGAAGATCGTTGGGCACCTAACTTTGGTGCTGGGGTGTACTGGCATTCTACAAAATGGTATTTAGGATTATCTACCCCTAGAATTCTAAATACAGATTATAATACTGATGAATACGAAGCCTTAGAACGAGTGAGCTACTACTTTACTGGAGGTTATGTATTCGACTTAGGAGATTACACTAAATTTAAGCCAGCATTTTTAATAAAAGCAACCAATGGTGCACCTCTGTCTTACGATTTAACTGCTAACTTTTTATTTTACGAAAAGCTATGGCTAGGTGTAGGTTTCAGACACAATCCTGGAGTTGATGGTAACGACCTACAAGATGGCCAAGTAGATTACAGTTTTAGAGGAACTCACGCTCTTGGTGGTTTGATCGATTTTCAAGTTTCTAAACAACTTCGAATTGGTTATGCCTACGAATTCCCTATAAATTCTGAAATTAGACACTACCAAAGTGGTACCCATGAACTTTTATTAATGTTCGAACTATTTAAAGAAAGACGTATTAAATCCCCTAGATATTTCTAAAGCCGACTACTATGAAAACAAAAATTATACTTACAATATTAGCACTTTCTACCACCTGCATCTTTGCGCAGAAAAAGGTGGCAGACAAGTTCTTCAAAAACTACGCTTATATAAAAGCAAGCGACTTATACCAAGAAGCTGTTAAAAAAGGAGATAGTAGCGAACACGTATTAACACGACTAGGCGATTGCTATTACAACAATTCCAATTCGGAAGAAGCCGCTATTTGGTATGCCGAAGCGGTTAAAAGATACGACGATATCGATCCTATTTATTATTATAAATATGCACAATCCTTACGCAGTTTAGGTAATTACGAAGAAGCCATTATTTACCTTGAAAAATTTAACGAGCTTCAAGCTAACGAAGACCGTATTAAAGGTACAGATTTTGCCAACGTAGCGCTTTACGAAAAATTAAAAAGTACAGATAGTGTTTATGTGCAAATAAACAATTTACCGATTAACACCAAAAATTCAGATTTTGGTGGATTTGTAAAAGATAGCATATTTTATTTCGCCTCTGCTTCAAAAAAAAATAAAGAAGACTTATACGATTGGAACAACGAGCCTTACTTAGATCTTTATCAATCTATTATTACGCCACCAAACGAAGGCGAAGAAGCTTTAAATTATAGCTATCCTAACTACATTAAAGGCGAGGGTATAAATTCAAAATATCACGAAGCAAGTATAGCTATAACCAGCGATGGTAAAACCATCTATTTTACAAGAGACAACCTAAACAAGCGCAATAAATTAAAGGCCGACAGAGAAGGAACATCTCATTTAATGATTTACAAAGCGTCTTACATCGATAGTACTTGGCAAGACATTAAAGAAGTACCTATTAACGATGCAGTGTATTCTACAGGGCACCCTGCCTTAAGTCCAGATAACAAAACATTGTATTTTGTATCGGACAGAGAAGGTGGTTTTGGACAATCAGACATTTACAAAGTTGCTATTTTAGGAGACGACAACTATGGTTTCCCAGTTAATTTAGGAGCTGCTGTAAACACCGAAGGTAAAGAAATGTTTCCTTTTGTAGACAAAGATAATATGTTGTATTTCTCATCAGATAGTCATATCAACTTAGGGTTTTTAGACATCTTTAAATCTGATGTTTTACAAGGTGGTACTTCGGTAGAAAATTTAGGAGCTCCTTTTAATAGTGGTTACGACGATTTTGCTTACTATATCGATTCTGATAATGGTGTAGGTTACTTCTCATCTAACCGTGAAGGTGGTATGGGTAGCGATGATATCTATGGCTTCGAAATTTGCTCGCAAGTTATTAAAGGTACAGTTAGAGATGCCAGGTTCATGACGCCTCTAGCCTTTGCAACGGTTCAGTTAATTGATAATACAGGTAAAGTTATCGAACAACGTATGACTGGAGAAGATGGTTTATATTCGTTTAAAGTAAAATGTAACAGAGCTTACCATGTGTTAGGTAGCAAAGCAGATTATAAAGACGATTTAAAAGATGTAAACACATCTGTAAACAATGGTTTCGAAATCATTACAGATCTTAATCTAATTCCACTTATTATAGAAGATGAGATTGTTCTTAACCCAATTTATTTCGATTTCGATAAATGGGATATTAGAACAGATGCCGCTTACGAATTAGAAAATATTGTAAGCGTAATGAGAGAGCATCCTAATATGGTTATAAAAATTGAATCGCACACAGATAGCCGTGGTCCAGATAACTACAACTTAACCTTATCGGATAAACGTGCTAAATCTACAAGAGATTATATCATATCTAGAGGTATTGATGCTAGCAGAATTGAAAGTGCTATTGGCTACGGAGAAACGCAATTGGTTAACGAATGTTCTAATGGTGTAAAATGTACTAAAGAACAACACCAAGCGAACAGACGTTCTAAATTCATCATCTTAAAAGATGAGGCTGAAACAACTGCACCTGCAGAGCCTACAGATGAAGATTAAAATAATAACAGCCACTACTCTATTTGGCTATTACTGTTAAACTAAAAAATCCTTGCTTTTAATGTTAAAGCAAGGATTTTTTGTTTCTGTGAATATTGTTTCAATACGGCGTTTTCACACAAGAATTAAACCATATAAAACTCATATACATCCTTTAAACAATCATATTCCTATCTATAATGAATTCTTTTAAAAGCTAAATTAAAGCTCGTAATGTTTTTTCTATCCCTTTATTGAGAGTATTACATAGCTTAAATGATAAGCAAAAATAAAATGTAAACATTACAACACAGTCGGTTTCTATTCAACGAAATTCATGCGGTTTTGCCACAAATACACAAATGTATCCAATAGTATCAAATTAATTTATTCGTGAATTAGTGGCTAAAAAATATAGAAACTGAAAGCCCCTACGGAGAAAGTAAATAGTTACAATTAAAATATGTTTTAGCTGTTACATGCTCTTTTTAAATTAAAAACTTATTGTTACGATTTGTGTAAAGTCTTCAATTAAAATGGCTCATCACAATTTAACAGAAACCAATAGGTTTTCTATACTACAATAAACGAAATTCATGCGGTTTTGCCACAAATACACAAATGTATCCAATAGTATCAAATTAATTTATTCGTGAATTTGTGGCTGAAAAATATAGAAATTGAAAGTCATCATCTAAAAGCTATATAACCATAAACTTCTTCAATCTTTATTTTAAAGCCCACTATTAAGCATAAAAAAATCCCGAGAGGTTGTCTCGGGATTCTTTGATAATGTAAAACTTTATTGCTTTAGTTAGCAGCATCTAATTTAGCTTGCACTACTTTAGCTTTATCAGTTTCACCTAACGCGTTATAAATGTTAATTAACTGTTGGTAAACGTTTGGATCTGGCTTTGCATTTTTACCAATAAAATCTTCTAGAACTTTGGCACCATCGTTAAACAAACCTGTTTTTTTAGCACGTAATTCGTCGTAACGCTTATTATCTGCAGCACTTGTACCTAGGTTATTCATTTCTGCAATAAAAGCATTACCTTCATCGATATAGGTTGTAGATAAGTTTAAAACTGCATCGGAATAATCTGGTTTTAATGCCAATGCCTTATTAAACGCATTTCTAGCTGCATCGAAATCTTTATTCTTCAATGATATTACACCAATGTTATAATATAAATTTTCGTTATTTGGTTGCTTTTTAACCGCCTCTTCCATTAAAGATTTAAACTTATCTGTATCTTCTAATTCTAAATATAAATTAGCTTCTGTTAAAATTAAATCTACATTTTCAGGATCGTTTTTACGTGCTTTCTTTACAGCTTCTAAAGCTTCGGCACTTTTACCTTGAGACACGTATATTAAAGCTATGTTTTTAGTAATCTCAGCTTCTTTACTTTCGGTTGTACGCTGACCTGGGTTGGAATGAGATTTAGCCTTTACATATAAATCACGTTGATTTTTAGACATGATCTCTTCTTCGCCAGATTCGATATTTGTTGCGTAATATTGCGTCTCGATACCTTTATAACCTAAATCATCTAATTTTAAATAGTGTTTTAAAGCTGTATCGTAATCTTGATCGCTTACAGCGCTAATAGCCGCATAGTATAAATATGTAGTGTCTTGAGGCATAATGTTATACAACTGCTCAAATTCTGTAGCTGCAACAGCGTATTTTTTGTCTTTAAAATCGTTGTTCGCCTTTATTAAGTAAGTGTTTTGCATGTTTTGCTTAAACTCCTTTACTTCAGCATTCATATCGTCGCCAACCATTCCTAAGCTTTCTATCGCTTTGTTAACATCGTCTGGCGATCCGGCGCCATTTGCGTATAATGCTTCTGCTTGTAAGAAATAGTATTGCGATTTGTATTTATCATCTATTGATGATAACATAGGCTCTACTTGGTTTAAAGCTGCTTTTGCCTCAGCATAATTATTGCTTTTTATGGCCTTTTCTGCTGTTTTTAACTCTTTTTTTTGAGCTATTGCAAACGCACTTGCAGATAAAGCTAAAGCAACTATAACTTGTTTTTTCATTGTAATCAAATTAAGTTTAAACGTTTTTAATTGTTTTCTAGGTTGTTATTTTCTATAGTTGAATTATCGCCATTTTCTGGTGATGTAGTTTCTATATCTTCTATAATTTCATCTTCTTCATGCATCACTTTTGCAACAGCTGCAATTGAATCAGAATTTTTTAAATTAATCAATTTTACACCTTGTGTGGCACGTCCCATAACACGCAAATCTTGTACCGCAATTCTAATTGCAATTCCAGATTTATTAATAATCATTAAGTCGTCTGTATCGGCTACACTCTTAATTGCCACTAATTTACCTGTTTTTTCTGTAATAGAAATGGTTTTTACACCTTTTCCGCCACGGTTGGTTACACGGTATACTGGTTCTCCATCTTCTGGATCGTCTATGTACGTACGCTTTCCATATCCGTTTTCTGAAACTACCAATACCGATTCTTCCTGTGGATTTTCAATAGCAATCATTCCAATAACCTCATCGTCTTCGCTAGCTAATGTAATACCACGAACTCCCGAAGCACTTCTACCCATAGGTCTGGTTTTGGCTTCTTCAAATCGGATAGCTTTACCAGATTTTAAGGCCAACATCACTTGGCTGTTACCTGTGGTTAATTTGGCCTCTAACAGCTCGTCGTCTTCTTTAATGGTAATGGCATTAATACCATTGGTACGCGGACGCGAATACTGCTCTAAAGACGTTTTTTTAACCTGACCATTTTTAGTGGCCATAATAACGTAATGGTTATTAATATACGCTTCGTCTTTCAGATCTTGAGTACAGATAAAGGCCATAACCTTATCGTCTTGCTCTATATTGATTAAGTTTTGAATAGCACGCCCTTTAGAGGTTTTAGTGCCTTCTGGTACTTCGTAAACACGCATCCAGAAACATTTACCCTTTTGAGTGAAGAACAACATGTATTGATGGTTGGTACCAACAAATAAATGCTCTAAGAAATCTTCATTTCTAGTGGTTGATGCTTTTTGGCCTACCCCTCCTCTGTTTTGTGTTTTGTATTCCGATAACGAGGTACGTTTGATATAACCCGCATGCGAAATGGTAATAACCACCTTCTCGTCAGGAATCATATCTTCTATACTTAAATCGCCACCAGCATATTCTATCGTTGAGCGACGCTCGTCTCCGTATTTTTCTTTCACCACAAGAAGTTCTTCCTTAATGATATCCATACGACGTTCTTTCTTGTCTAAGATATCTTTTAAGTCTTCTATGGTTTTCATGATTTCTTCGTACTCCGAACGCAGTTTATCTTGCTCCAGACCTGTTAATTGGCGTAATCGCATTTCTACGATAGCTTTAGCCTGAATTTCGGAAAGTTTAAAGCGCTCTATTAATTTTTCTCTGGCTTCATCGGCATTCGATGACGCTCTAATAATGGCTATAACCTCATCAATATTATCCGATGCTATAATTAAACCTTCTAAAATATGGGCACGTTCTTCGGCTTTACGCAATTCGTAAGTGGTACGTCTAACCACAACTTCGTGTCTGTGCTCTACGAAGTGATGTATTAAATCTTTTAAATTTAATAACTCTGGTCTCCCTTTTACTAGGGCAATATTATTTACGCTAAACGATGTTTGTAATTGCGTATATTTAAACAACTTATTTAAAACGATATTTGGAATGGCATCGCGTTTTAAAACATAAACAATACGCATACCGTTTCTGTCGGACTCGTCTCGAATGGTAGAAATGCCATCTAATTTCTTTTCGTTTACCAAATCGGCAGTTTTTTTAATCATTTCTGCTTTATTAACTTGGTAAGGAATTTCGTTAACCACTATACATTCGCGTCCGTTCACTTCCTCTATGTTCGCCTTAGCACGCATTACAATACGCCCGCGACCAGTATGAAATGCTTCTTTTACACCATCGTAACCATAAATGGTACCTCCTGTAGGGAAATCTGGTGCTTTAATATATTTTATAAGTTCATCTATTTCGATGTCGCTATTATCTATAAAAGCTATAGTACCGTCTACCACTTCGCTTAAATTATGCGGTGGCATATTGGTAGCCATACCTACTGCAATACCAGAAGCTCCGTTTACAAGTAAACCTGGAATACGGGTTGGAAGCACGGTTGGCTCCTGCAGGGTATCATCAAAATTTAATTTATGATCTACTGTTTCTTTATCGATATCTGCCAACATGTCTTCCGATATCTTACGCATACGTGCTTCGGTGTAACGCATTGCTGCAGGACTATCGCCATCGATCGAGCCAAAATTCCCTTGGCCATCTACCAACATATATCTTAAACTCCAATCTTGGGCCATACGTACCATGGTATCGTAAACCGACGAATCGCCGTGTGGGTGGTACTTACCAAGTACTTCCCCAACTATTCTTGCAGACTTTTTATAAGCCGAACTTGCTTTAACTCCCAATTCGTGCATTCCAAACAAAACACGTCTATGAACAGGTTTTAAACCATCTCTAACATCTGGAAGAGCACGTGACACTATGACGGACATTGAGTAATCAATGTAAGCCGTTTTCATTTCATCTTCAATATTAATTGGAATAAGCTTTTCTCCTTCTGCCATCTATAAAATAATTTAGTTATCTTGTGTGTTTCAAATCGTGCTAATATAACCATTTCATCAGTCATAGCAGGCGATTTAACAGGGTTTTTGACACTTTTTATTAACAATTATCGTGCCTATATTAGTTAATAAGTAAGAGGTTAATTATTTTGATTTAATAAAGTTTTTTTTTCTATTAGCATAAATCATATAATTTAAGGTACGCTTTTTGACTTTAGTAATATGTTTTAGTAATTTTAATGCAGAAAGGATTTAATTTATGGATGATAATTTTTCACCAAGAGTAAAAGATGTAATTGCTTACAGTAAAGAAGAAGCGCTACGCTTGGGCCATGATTTTATAGGTACCGAGCACCTCATGTTGGGCCTTTTAAGAGACGGGCATGGCAAAGCTATAAATATATTAAATGCTCTAGATATCGACTTAAACCACCTAAGACGAAAAGTAGAAATTTTAAGCCCTGCAAACCCAACACTTACTGCAACTTCTAACGAAAAAAGAAATTTGCACCTTACCAGACAAGCAGAACGCGCTTTAAAAACAACGTTTTTAGAAGCCAAATTATTTCAGAGTAATTCTATAAATACCGCACACCTACTGTTGTGCATTTTAAGGAATGAAAACGATCCTACCACTAAACTGTTAAACAAACTTAGGGTAGATTATGATAACGTTAAAGAACAATTTAAATTTATGATTACAAACGACGACAACTATATAGAACCTAAAGCCGAATCGTTTCAAGACGACAGCGGTAGCGACGACGATGCTACAAAAGACAATTTATTTAACTCGCCTACAGGTAAGACTAACAAAAAATCTAAAACTCCTGTTTTAGATAATTTCGGACGCGACTTAACAGCTATGGCCGAAGAAGGCAAACTCGATCCCGTGGTAGGCCGCGAAAAAGAAATTGAACGTGTATCGCAAATTTTAAGCCGTCGCAAAAAAAACAATCCACTTTTAATAGGTGAGCCTGGAGTTGGTAAATCGGCCATTGCAGAAGGCTTAGCCAACAGAATTGTTAAGCGTAAAGTATCCCGTATCTTGTTTAACAAACGTGTGGTTACTTTAGACCTAGCAAGCCTTGTGGCCGGAACTAAATATCGCGGACAGTTTGAAGAACGCATGAAGGCTGTGATGAACGAGTTAGAAAAGAACGACGATATTATACTATTTATAGACGAGATTCACACCATAGTAGGTGCTGGTGGCGCCACAGGAAGTTTAGATGCTTCAAACATGTTTAAACCTGCTCTAGCGAGAGGCGAAATTCAATGTGTTGGTGCTACAACATTAGACGAGTACAGACAATACATCGAAAAAGATGGCGCTCTGGAACGTCGTTTTCAGAAAGTAATTGTAGAGCCTACAAGTGTTGAAGAGACTATAGAAATCTTAAACAACATAAAAGATAAATACGAAAGTCACCATAACGTAGACTATACACCTGAGGCTATTGAGGCCTGTGTAAAATTAACCAATCGTTATATGACCGATCGCTTTTTACCAGACAAAGCTATTGATGCCTTAGACGAAGCTGGTTCTCGAGTACACATTACCAACATTAATGTTCCTAAACAAATTATAGAACTTGAAAAAGAGCTCGAAAAAGTTAAGGAAACTAAAACTTCTGTAGTTAAAAAACAGAAATACGAAGAGGCCGCTAAACTAAGAGACGACGAAAAACGTCTGGAAAAAGAATTGGCAGTGGCTCAAGAAAAATGGGAGGAAGAAACCAAACAACATCGTGAGATCGTAACCGAAGACAATGTTGCCGATGTCGTATCTATGATGACAGGAATTCCTGTAAACAGAATTGCACAAACAGAAAGCAACAAACTGGCACAGTTACCAGAACTTATTAAAGGAAAAGTAATAGGTCAGGATGAAGCCGTAGCCAAAGTCGTAAAAGCCATTCAGCGTAATCGTGCCGGACTTAAAGACCCAAATAAACCAATTGGTTCGTTTATCTTTTTAGGCCAAACAGGAGTCGGAAAAACACAATTAGCCAAAGTATTGGCCAAACAATTATTCGACAGCGAAGATGCCTTGGTTAGAATAGACATGAGCGAATACATGGAAAAATTCGCCATTTCGAGATTGGTTGGTGCGCCTCCTGGATACGTAGGTTACGAAGAAGGCGGACAATTAACCGAAAAAATTCGTCGTAAACCTTACGCTGTTGTGCTTCTTGATGAAATTGAAAAAGCACATCCAGATGTATTCAATATGCTATTACAAGTTTTAGACGACGGTTATTTAACCGATAGTTTAGGCCGAAAAATAGACTTCAGAAATACTATCATAATCATGACATCCAATATTGGTGCCCGTAAATTAAAAGATTTTGGTACTGGTATAGGTTTTGGAACAGCGTCTCAAAAAGCACAGGAAGACGCCAATACCAGAAGCGTTATAGAAAATGCACTTAAAAAAGCATTTGCACCAGAGTTTTTAAATAGAATTGACGATGTTATTGTATTTAACTCGCTTGAGCGCGAAGACTTGAACAAGATTATTAGAATAGAATTAGAAAAACTATTAGTACGCATTAAAGATTTAGGCTACGATTTACATCTAACAGAAAAAGCTACGAACTTTATTGCCGAAAAAGGTTTCGATAAACAATACGGCGCAAGACCATTAAAACGTGCTATTCAAAAATATATTGAAGATGCGCTTGCCGAAGAAATCATTACTGCTAAAATTCATGAAGGCGATACCATAAAAATGGATTTAGACGAAGCAGAACAAGAACTCACAATTACGATTGAAAAAACGGAAAAACCAACAGAATCGTAATTATATAAACGTTTTAAAAGTAAAAAATCCCAGTAAAATTATTTTACTGGGATTTTTTTATGTCTTAAATAGCAAACAAACGCAACTGCTTCTATTACAATTCACAAGACCCTTTACACAAATAGCTGAAACTTCAAATAACGTCTTTAATACATTATTTTTTTAATGAAACAACTCTTCAGAATCCACACTTAAATGTTCCAAAAACTGAATAGAGTTTTCGATATCTTCATGTAAAATTCTATCATCGGTTACAAATGGTACTTCTTCTCTGTACACACTCAATAACGACTCTATAAACGGCGACGATTTTAACGGCGCTCTTAATTGTAAAGCTTGCGAGGCGTTAAATAATTCTATTGCCAAAATACGCTCTACATTATTTACCAGAGTAAATGCCTGCGTAGCTGCATTGGCTCCCATACTCACATGGTCTTCTTGCCCGTTACTAGACACAATACTATCTACACTAGCAGGAGTTGCCAATTGCTTATTTGTACTTACAATACTAGCTGCTGTATATTGCGGAATCATAAATCCGGAATTTAATCCAGGATTATTAACCAAAAAGGCTGGCAAGCCTCGTAAACCAGAAACCAATTGAAATGTTCTACGTTCGGAAATATTCCCCAACTCCGCCATAGCGATCTTTAAATAATCTAAAGCTAAAGCTAAAGGCTGGCCATGAAAATTACCTCCAGAAATAATTTCGTCTTCTTTTGCAAAAATATTTGGGTTATCTGTTACAGCATTAATTTCGGTTTTAAAAGTGCGCGCTACAAAGTCTAAAGTATCTTTAGTAGCACCATGTACCTGTGGTATACATCTAAATGAATACGGATCCTGTACGTGTTGCTTTTCCTGCACAATTAGTTCGCTATCTTCTAAAAATTCACGCACACGTTCTGCAGTTTTTAACTGTCCGTTATGCGGTCTAGCCAAATGCACTAAAGCATTAAACGGTTCTATTCTGCCATCAAAAGCCTCTAAAGAAATACTTCCTATTACATCGGCTAAATACGATAATTTATAAGATTTCAATAATAGATGTACTCCATACGCACTCATAAACTGCGTTCCGTTTAACAACGCCAAGCCTTCTTTAGATCGTAATGTAATAGGCTCCCAACCAAAAGTTTCCATCACCTCTTTAGCGGCAATAATCTGCCCTTTATAAACCACCTCGCCCTTACCCAATAAAGGCAAAGACAAATGTGCTAACGGTGCTAAATCGCCAGAAGCCCCCAAAGACCCTTGCGTATACACTACCGGGAAAATATCGTTATTATAAAATGCTACAAGCCTGTTTACGGTTTCTAATTGCACCCCACTATGGCCGTAACTTAACGATTGTATTTTAAACAACAACATAAGTTTTACAACCTCTACTGGTACAACTTCGCCAGTACCACAAGCATGCGACATAACTAAATTCTCCTGTAATTTAGTTAGGTTTTCTCTAGAAATTTTAACGTTATACAACGAACCAAATCCGGTATTAATACCGTAAATAGGAGTAGTCTGGGCTTTCATTTTTTCATCTAAATACGTCCGGCAATCTGTAATATTTTTTACAGCTTCGTCGGATAATTTAAGACGAATATTATCTGATATTAGCTCTTGTATTTTTGATAAATCTAAAGTTTCAGACGATATATAATGATAATCTTGCATAACAATAAGGTATTGGGGCGCAAAATTCACCATTATTATTAAATAAAACAAACAATTGTAATTAATTAATCATTTATCGACTTAATCTCTTATTTTTGAAAAAACTAAATGTACACAACATGAAAAAAACACTTATTGCTATTGGCGCATTAAGCATTATTGCTTGCCAGCAAGCCCCTAAAGAAGTTAAAGATTACGTAACATTTTCTGGAAAAATCACCAACCAAAATAGCGATTCTTTAATGGTTAGAAGCAGAACATATTCTAAAACCATCAAAGTGAATCAGGATGGTACTTTTAAAGACACTCTAAAAGTAGAAGCTGGACTTTATAATATATTCGATGGTTCGGAATCGTCTACCGTATTTTTGAAAAACGGCTACGACCTTAACTTAACTTTAGACACTAAGCAATTTGACGAAACGATTACTTATACTGGTGAAGGAGCAGAAAACAGTAACTTTTTGGCCGAAAAATCATTATTGGAAGAAAAACTTTTAGATCAAGATTTTTCGTCGATGGACATGGCCGCTTTAGATGCCAAGTTTAACGAAATAGAGACCGAATTAAATCAATTTTACAGTTCCAAAACCGATATAGACTCCCTTGCTATTACACCATTTTCTAGTAACGTGTCTCGCATGATGGAAGGCACTAAAAAATACTACGCCAACACCATTATGTTAAAACAGGAAATGACAGGAAACCCTTCTCCTATTTTTACAGACTACGAAAATATTGATGGCAGTAAAACTTCTTTAAGCGATTTAAAAGGGAAATATGTATATATAGATGTTTGGGCAACTTGGTGCGGACCTTGTAAAGCAGAAATTCCATCGTTAAAAGCTTTAGAAAAAGAATACCACGGTAAAAACATTGCCTTTGTAAGCCTGTCTGTAGATGACGACAGAACACATGGTGGTTCTTGGGATAAAGCCAAAGAAGATTGGAAAGCCATGGTTACCGAAAAAGAATTAGGCGGCATACAAATAATGGCTCCAGAAGGCTGGAAATCGCAATTCGTTCAAGATTATAAAATTACCGGTATTCCTAGATTCATTTTAATAGATCCTGCTGGTAATGTTGTAGACCCAAGCGCCCCAAGACCGTCGGATAATAAAATTAAAGATGTTTTTAATGCCTTGAGTATTTAAATCCGAACTTCTCCATAATTCAATAAAAAAAGGAGTATAAATTATACTCCTTTTTTTATTTAGTAAAACTAAGTATTAAACTTCTGTTTCTTTGGTTTTACTACCAAACAAACGCTTCCTAAAGCCACTGAACAATGCCACAGCCCCAATAGCTATTACTTTCCAGAATTTTAAAAGAAGTGCAAAAAATCCTGCTTTAGCCAAAACTTTACCAGCTATAAGCCCTCCTATCCCATAGGCTGCAACTTCATCAAAATCAGGATTAAAATCTGCGTAACGATTTCCCTCTGAAAATTTTACACTCTGAAGAATTTGATCTCTATCTTGATTAAACATTTCTAACACACCAATATCTCCAATAGCATTCAAATTAAGATATCCTTTACGACCTAATACTCTAATATTATAGTTTAAAGTATTGACTTCTGCTCCTTCAAAATGAATTTCTTTAGCCCAATGCAGCTTTTTATTTACATTATCATAATATGGTGCAGAGGCCCATCCTACCAGCTCCATTTCACTATACCCTTGCGCCATACGCTCTGGATTATTTGCCTTTATATCTTCTTTCATTTCTTCCAAAAGCTCATCATAATCCAAATCCTCTGCATCTTCATCCTCAATATAACCTTCCTCAGAATAACCTATCTCTACACAATAAGTAAAATTATCACTAAGGGGGAACACATCTTCGGGAAATAATAATCCTAATGTTTCACTTGGTGGGTTTTCCCATAACTCAGTAAGCACATAATTACTTTGTTCAGGGTCTAGATATTTAAAGCCCTGAGGCACTTCTAAACTAGCAATACCTCCATTTAGTATAATGATTCCTTTTTGAAACTTAAAGGATTTATTAATACTGTCCGTATAAAACTTTACAGCATCCATATCAAATGAAGTTGTATCAGTTTCTGATTGGGAATATCCCGTTTGCAATAACATTAAAAAACAAAGGTTAAATAGAATCTTTTTCATGATTTAAGGATAAGGTTAGTTAAAATTAAAGAGCAGAAATATAAAGAATAATGCTTTTCAATTCCCTAAAAAACCTTAAAAAAATAAAGAAAATATTTAACTAAAAACAATAACACTATAGTTATCAAAACTATAACACACCATCCATAATCTCTTGAACACATTCTGGATTTAACAAAGTACTGGTATCGCCTAAATTACTAATATCTTTACTTGCTATTTTCCTTAAAATGCGACGCATTATTTTTCCTGAGCGTGTTTTAGGCAAGCCGTTGGTAAATTGTATTTTATCTAATTTGGCTATAGCTCCAACACGATCTGTAATGACCTGATTAATTTCCTTTCTTAAATTATCCTGATTTCTGGATTCTCCAGTTTCCTTTAAAGTAACATAACCATACAAGGCATTCCCTTTAACATCGTGAGGAAAACCAACTATAGCCGATTCTGCCACAGCCGGATGCTCGTTAATAGCATCTTCTATAGGCGCAGTTCCTAAATTGTGTCCAGACACGATAATAACATCGTCTACACGCCCTGTAATTCTATAATAGCCTACCTCGTCGCGCAAAGCACCATCGCCTGTAAAATACATGTTTTCGAAGGCCGAAAAATACGTGTCTTTATAGCGCTGATGATCTCCCCAAATGGTTCTGGCAATAGACGGCCAAGGAAATTTAATACATAAACGTCCATCAACTTGATTTCCTTTTATTTCCTCGCCACTTTCATCCAATAACGCTGGTTGTATTCCTGGAAACGGCAAAGTTGCATACGTTGGTTTGGTTGGGGTTACATAAGGTAAAGGCGTAATCATAACCCCGCCTGTTTCGGTTTGCCACCACGTATCAACTATTGGGCTTTTATGCTTTCCTACATTATCGTTATACCAATGCCAAGCTTCTTCGTTTATAGGCTCGCCCACAGATCCTAATACTTTTAAAGAGGATAAATCGTGTTTTTCTACAAATTCTATATTTTGCTTCCCTAGAGCGCGAATAGCTGTTGGTGCTGTATAAAACTGATTAACTTTATGTTTTTCTACAATTTCCCAAAATCGTCCAAAATCTGGATAATGTGGCACACCTTCAAACATGACTGTTGTAGCTCCATTTGCTAAGGGGCCGTAAACAATATAACTGTGTCCTGTAATCCACCCTATATCTGCTGTACACCAATACACATCACCATCGTGATATTGAAACACATTTTTAAAGGTATAGGCCGAATACACCATATAACCTCCCGTAGTATGCACCATACCTTTAGGTTTACCTGTAGACCCCGAAGTATATAAAATAAACAGCGGATCTTCGGCTTCCATAATTTCTGGGGCACAGTGCACTGAAGCTTCATCTAACAGCGGTTGCAACCACTCGTCGCGACCTGTTTTCATATTAATTTCAGCATCGATTCTATTTACAACTAGCACAGATTCTACTGTGGCACAAGATTCTAATCCGTTGTCTACAATGCCTTTTAAATCTATCGTTTTTGCCCCTCTGTACGAGCCATCCGAAGTAATAACCATTTTACATTCGCTATCGTTAATTCTAGAGGCTAATGCCTTAGACGAAAATCCAGCAAACACCACCGAATGTATTGCACCAATTCTGGCACAAGCTAAAAGCGATACTGCTAATTCTGGAATCATAGGCAAGTAAATACACACACGATCGCCTTTTTTAATACCTTTAGATTTTAAAACATTAGCCATTTTACACACGCGTTCGTGTAAGTCGCTATAAGTAATATGCCGTGCTGCTTCGTCTGGGCTATTCGGCTCAAAAATAATGGCTGTTTTATCGCCTTTAGTAACCAGATGCCTATCTATACAATTTTCGGTAATATTTAATTGCGCCCCATCAAACCATTTAATTTCTGGTTTCTTAAAATCCCACTGCAATACCTTATCCCATTTTTTACGCCACATAAAATGCTCTTCGGCAACTTCTGCCCAAAAATTTTCTGGTTCTCTAACCGACTTTCTATAGACTTGATAATACTCTTCTAAATGCTTTATATGATAATTACTCATTAATTATAATTTAAGTTTTAAATCAAAATTTATATTATGTATAAAATACACTTCTAAAATATAAAAATTAAACACATTCTATAAGTTTTTTCTACTGATAACGTAATTTCATCGCTCTAACGGACTATTCTTTACACGAACGAAAAACACTTTGCTTAACGAATTGTTTAATTATTATGCATTACCCCTATTTAATTCTTAAAATCTTACAATATTGTTGAAGAATCTAAAATTTTAACGGTGTTACAATAACAAATCCTCTGAGCTCAAGTTACTTAATTCCAATAATTTTTGTATTTTTGAACACCATTCTTCTATTCTTTAATATAGAATACTGTCTTTTTTTAAGCGTATTACATGTGAATTTCACATTATAATTACGCATTTTATTTAATAATGAAACACCATGTGTGAGAATATTCATAGAGAATTAACTTTATTAAATCCAGACGACGTCTTTTTAATTATAAACAGACGCAAACAGAAATTTAATTTCCCTCTACATTTTCATCCAGAACTCGAACTCAATTTCATTTTAAACGGAAAAGGCATTAAACGCATTGTAGGCGACAATATTGAAGAAATTGATGATGTAGAACTGACTTTAATAGGATCGAACGTAGAACATGGCTGGGAAACCCATAAATGTACAAGTTCTGAAATAAACGAAATTACCATACAGTTTCACGATTGGTTGTTTACAGATAAACTCCTTTCTATAAAAGCTTTTAAAACCATTAGGGATTTAATAACTAAAGCCAAAGAAGGTATTCATTTCTCGAAAGAAACAGCTCTTAAATTACAGCCTCAAATTACCGCTTTAAAAAACACTAATTCTGTAAACGACTTCACTCAATTATTACATTTACTTGAACTTTTGGCTCAAGAGAAAGATTATCGTTTATTATCGCACAGCGACAACAAAGCCAGTGAATTCGAGTTCAGTAAAAAGATAATGACCATTAAGGAGTATGTAGAAAAAAACTATCATACTAAAATCTCCTTAAACGAAATTTCCGAATTAGTAAATATGAGTCCAAGTTCGTTTAATCGGTTTATAAAAAAACGCACAGGAAAAACATTTATAAACTACATAAACGATTTTAGAATCATCTCTGCTACAAAATATCTTATAGATACCGACTTAACCATTAGTGAAATATCGTTTAAATGTGGCTTTAACAATATCGCTAATTTTAATAGGGTATTTAAAAGGAATAAACATATTACACCTAGTGAATTTAGACAAGAATACAGAAGTGTAAGCAGACTTGTTTCAAACAGCTAAATTTCGTGAATTTCCAGATGCTTAATGCGTAGAAGCCTGTCCTGCCCCACTAGGAATTCTGATGTTTTCTACTATGTCTTGAACTGATGCTGGCGGTGCAGGTGTAACTCTCGAAATTACAACAGCTATTACAACATTTACTAGCATGGCTACGGTACCAAATCCTTCGGGCGACGTTCCAAACCACCATTCACTCTCTGGCAAAGGATCTAAAACACCTACTAAACCTGTTTTAAAACGCACCATATAAAATAGCATTAAAACGGTTCCAACAACCATTCCAGCAACAGCACCTTCCTTATTCATTCGTTTATCGAAAATTCCTAAAATGATTGCAGGAAAAAACGAAGCAGCAGCCAAACCAAAAGCCAAAGCAACCACTGCAGCTACAAATCCTGGAGGATAAATTCCGAAGATTCCCGCAACAATAATCGCTACAACTATCGAAATTCTTGCTATTTTCAATTCTGCTTTATCCGAAATATCTGGGCGTAGTTGTTTTTTAATTAAATCGTGAGATACCGATGTAGAAATCACCAACAACAATCCGGCAGCAGTTGATAACGCTGCCGCCAGTCCGCCTGCAGCAACCAAAGCAATTACCCAATCAGGAAGCTTTGCAATTTCTGGGTTGGCTAATACCATAATATCCCGATCTACATAAAGTTCGTTTGGACCTGTGCTGGAATTCGAAATAACGCGTTGACCATGCTCCCCTCTTTCTGATAAAAACATTGGGGTTTTCCCCTCTAATGCAGCGCCATTAACATACTGAATTTTGCCATCGTTATTTTTATCTGTCCAAGCTATTAGCCCTGTATTTTCCCAATTCCGAAACCATTGTGGCATATTTTTATAAGCTGTATTACTAACCGTTTCTATTAAATTAGTTCTAGAAAATACAGCTATTGCTGGAGCAGTAGTATATAAAATAGCAATAAACAGTAAGGCTAAACCTGCCGATTTACGAGCATCCTTCACCTTAGGCACTGTAAAAAATCTTACAATAACATGCGGCAAACCTGCAGTACCCACCATTAAGGCTAAAGTAATCGCAAAAACATCCCAAGTAGATTTCGAGCCCGAAGTATAAGCTTTAAAGCCTAATTGAGTGTGCAATTGGTCTAATTTATCTAATAAATACGCACCATCTTCAACCTTACCTCCCATACCTATTTGTGGTATCGGACTCCCCGTCATCTGAAAGGAAATAAAAATAGCTGGCACCATAAATGCAAATATCAACACACAATATTGTGCTACTTGTGTGTATGTAATGCCTTTCATTCCGCCCAAAAACGCAAACACCAAGACCACAGCCATACCAATTATTACGCCCAAAGTAATATCGACTTGTAAAAACTGTGAAAACACAATACCAACGCCGCGCATTTGCCCTGCAACATAGGTAAAAGACACAATTAAGGCACAAATTACGGCAACTGTTCTGGCGGTGTTAGAATAATAACGGTCGCCTATAAAATCGGGTACGGTAAACTTACCAAACTTTCTTAAATACGGCGCTAGTAGTAAAGCAAGAAGCACATAACCTCCTGTCCATCCCATTAAGTAAACCGAACCATCGTAACCACTAAACGAGATAATTCCGGCCATGGAAATAAATGAAGCTGCACTCATCCAATCGGCTGCTGTAGCCAAACCATTTGCTAACGGAGAAACGCCACCTCCAGCTACATAAAAATCTTTTGTGGATCCTGCTCTGGCCCAAATTGCAATTCCGAAATAAATGGCAAATGTAATGCCAACTAAAATCCAAGTCCAAACTTGTACTCCCATACTTATGTCTTTAAATTATTTTATATTAATTATTGTAACCGTATTTTTTATCGAGTGCATTCATTAGGCGCACATAGACAAAAATTAGTACTACAAAGACATAAATAGAACCTTGTTGTGCAAACCAAAACCCAAGTTTAACCCCTCCTAAGCGAATCGTATTAAGTTCGTCTTTAAAAATAATACCAGCGCCGTAAGACACCAGAAACCAAATCAGTAATAGTAGTAATAAATACTTTAGATTTTCTTTCCAGTAAGCTTTTGCGGTTTGTTTTGCATCCATAATTATTGTTCGGTTTGGTTTTTAATATATTCTGTTAACCATTTTGCCGATGCTTTTGGTGTGCGCTCCAACGTTTTAAAATTTACATAATGAATTCCAAAACGCTTGTTATAACCAGAGGCCCATTCAAAATTATCCATTAACGACCAACAAAAATACCCCGTCAATTTAACACCTTTATTGATAGATTCTAAACATTTCTCTAAATATTTTTCAAAATACTCAATTCTATCAATATCATTAACATGTCCATTTACCAATTCATCGTTGTATGCGCAACCATTTTCTGTTATAATAATCTCTGGATTATTATACCTTTCCGAAATCCATTCCAGCAACTTTCCACACCCCCAAGGCACTACCGCCCATTTCATAGCTGTTAATTTCCAGGACGGATCTAAAGATAGATTCACATTTTGGTCTTCGGACAAACCGCCATTACCGTACACCGATGTTTCTTGAACCTCGGTTGCTTCGGAAGCGAACATCGTGGTATAATGGTTAAGGCCAAAAAAATCTGAACTTCCTTTAAGCAGCTCGCTTTCTTCGTTAGTAAATTTAGGCAATCGATCACCTAAACGTTCTACCATAGAATCTGGGTATTTACCAAAGTAAACCGGGTCGGCAAACCACGACACAAAAAACTCTAAAGCCCTTTGTGCTGCTTCTTGATCTTCTGGCGCATTGGTTAAAGGCTCTCGCCAATCGCAATTATTGGTTATTCCTATTTTACCATTCTGGATTTTTTGAAAACGCGTTCTATACAGGTTCACGGCCTTAGCATGGGCAATTAACAAATGATGTCCAACCAAATAAGGCTCTGAATTTGATATTCGCCCAGGCGCAAACACGCCTTGTCCATAACCTAAGATAGCCACTACCCATGCTTCGTTAAAGGTTATCCAGTGCTTTACACGATTCCCAAACCGCTCGAAACACAAAGCGGCATAGTCTAGAAAAATATCTGAAATATCAGAATTCAACCAACCGTCCATTTCGAGATGTAACGCCAAAGGCAAATCCCAATGATATAAGGTTACCCAAGGCTCTATATCGTTTTTTAATAATTCATCTATTAAATCTGAATAAAACTGAATTCCTTTTTCGTTAACCTCGCCTCTACCTTGAGGTAAAACACGCGACCACGATATAGAAAAACGATATGCTTTTAACCCCATGGCCTTAATTAAAGCCACATCATTTTTGATATTATTATAATGATTACAAGCGACATTTCCAGTATGGTTATCGTGTACTTTCCCTGGTATTTGAGAAAATGCATCCCAAATTGAAGGCCCTTTGCCATCCTGTTGCCATGCGCCTTCTATTTGATAGGCCGATGTTGCCACGCCCCATGTAAATTGTTTTGGAAATTTCATGAAATCTTTACTTAATGGTTTTAATATAAATTTTAACCTGTGCAAGTACCCGAGGCGCCATAATTAAAGTGCTTAACATAGTAGGAATGGCCATTAAAGCAAAAAAACCATCTATTAAGTTTATCATCATACTTAACGATGTGGTAGCTCCTAAAATAATACTTGCTATATATATGTAGTTGTATAAATATTTTTTATCGGCTCCAAACAAAAAACTCATGCATTTTGTACCGTAATACGAATACGAAAACAACGAAGAAATACTAAACACAAAAACGCAAACCAGCAGCAAGTATTTACCCACACCCGGTATCGCAGTATTAAATGCCGAAGCCGTTAAGCTTACGCCATTAGCATCTGTGGATTGCCAAACACCTGTTACCAAAATGGCCAAAGCGGTTAAAGTACAGACTACCAAAGTGTCTATCGCCGGCCCTAGCATTGCCACTAACCCTTCGCGAACAGGCTGAGAGGTTTTAGCGGCACCGTGTGCCATTGGTGCTGTACCGATACCAGCCTCGTTAGAAAATGCACCACGACGAATCCCCAACAAGATAAGTCCGCCCAAGGCACCTCCTAAAAAGGTATCTCCTTTAAAATTCTGAGCTGTAAACGCATTCGAAAAAATCATTCCAAAATACTTAGGCACCTGATCGATATTTACTCCTAAAATTATTACTACCAAAGCAAAATACAACACAACCATAGCAGGCACTAATTTAGATGCTGTTTTGCTTATGCGATCTAGGCCTCCCAAAATAACGCCGCTTGTTATGGCTACCAATAAACACCCAATGATAAACCGTGACCAAAAACCAACTGGAATATTATTGGGGGCAAGTAAAATATCTGTAATTGCTTGTGTTAACTGGTTAACATTAAATATTGGTAATGCACCAACCAAACCACAAATACTAAACATAATTGCTAAAGGTTTCCATTTTTGGCCTAATCCTTCAACAATAAAATACATAGGGCCTCCTTGAATTTGCCCTTCGCTATCTTTACCCCGGTACGTAATGGCCAAAGTAGATGTAAAAAATTTAGTTGCCATACCAATAATAGCACTTACCCACATCCAAAACACAGCGCCTGGTCCTCCTATTGCTATTGCTACGGCTACGCCTGCTACGTTTCCCATACCCACGGTTGCCGAAAGTGCCGTTGTTAAGGCTTGAAAATGCGAAATCTCTCCTGGATCGTTTGGGTTGTCGTATTTACCACGTAAAACCTGTAAAGCATGCCCTAAAAAACGAAATGGCAAAAATTTGGAAAAGACTAATAAATAACACCCGCCTCCTATTAACAACACCAACAAGGGCAAGCCCCATACAAATGAAGCGAATTCGGAAATAATTTGATCTAAATATTGCATTCAGGAATTGATTTTAGTTGATAAAGATATCTTTTTTTACACCAAAAGACTGACCTAATTTTAGCAAAATCTTATGTTTTATAAGCGTTTTCTTATTTTTTACAAGGTAATTTTGAAAAATGATTAAAATTACAAAGTTTCATGCCCTATTTTAAATTAAATAGTATTTTTGCCGCTTTAACATTAATGCTTTTCACCTAATTGAAAACCAACCGATTATACTTTATTGATACTATTAGAGCCTTTGCTATTTTAATGATGCTACAAGGCCATTTTATAGACGGTCTATTAAACGCAAGTTATAAATCTGAAACCTACTTAGCATTTAATATTTGGAATTATTTTAGAGGCAATACCGCACCCATATTTTTTACAATTTCAGGACTTATCGTTATGCTTTTGTTTTTGAAAGCTCATGGTACCGAAAAAGAAAATTACAGAATACAGAAAGGGTTAAAACGAGGTGGCACGTTAATCCTTCTTGGGTACGCATTAAGAATCCCCTATTTTCAATGGCTTGGTGGTCAATTTAATACTTATTTTTTAGTAACCGATGTCCTGCAAATTATCGGGCTCTCACTATTGTTATTAAACGGCAGCTTCTATCTTTTTAAATCGAAACTTAAAATACTACCTTATTTCTTTTTAGGTATAGGAACCCTCATTTTTTTAACCGAACCTCTATATCGGACTCTAGAATTACCTAAAATACCTCTGGCCATTGCAAACTACTTTAGTAAAGCCAACGGATCGGTATTTACCATTTTCCCTTGGTTTGGATACATTTGCTATGGAGCTTTTATAGCACATCTGTTTCACAAATATCAGTTTAAAGAGCGTTTTAAAACCACAGCCATTTCTGTATTAACAATTACTGGTCTGTTTTTAATGTTTATATCGTCGCCCCTGTTAAGTGCAATTTCCCAAGTAACCCATATAGATTTACTAGAAGCCGTATCTACATTTAATTATTTGTACGTGCGTTTGGGCAATGTACTATTAACCTTTGCTCTATTTTATGCTTTAGAAACTCAATTAAAACACCCATTAATCTCTAAAATAGGACGCAACACCTTATCTATTTACGTTGTTCATTTTATTATTCTATACGGTAGTTTTACAGGTATTGGGTTGTATAAGTTTTACCATAATGGCTTGCTTCCTGTACAAGCTGTTTTTGGTGCTTTGCTTTTTATAATTGCAGTTACTGTTATTGTTTTAAATGAAGATAAAATAAAAGCCTCTTTTGTTACACTAACAAAAAAGGCTTTGGTTGGTTTACGATTAAATCTTTTAAAACAAATATTACTTAACCGTCGCTAAATAATTTTCGACATTTGTTTTAATACGTTCTTGAATATTAGAAACATCTGCCTTTTTAAAAGATTCTCCCATTATATTTTCGTACAATTCTATATAACGCTCGCTTACGGTTTCTATATAATCATCGGTCATTTCTGGTAACACCTGGCCTTCTAGACCTTGAAATCCGTTTGTTATTAACCACTGTCTTACAAACTCTTTAGATAATTGTTTCTGTGGCTCTCCTTTTTGCTGACGCTCTTCATAACCTTCGGCATAAAAATAACGTGAAGAATCTGGTGTATGAATTTCATCAATAAGAACAATTTCACCTGCTTTGGTTTTACCAAATTCATATTTAGTATCGACTAAAATCAACCCTCTGCTAGCGGCTATTTCCGTTCCCCTCTGAAACAATTTACGTGTATAATCTTCCAAAACCTCATAATCTGCTTCCGAAACAATACCTTTTTTAAGAATATCTTCTCTAGAAATATCTTCGTCATGATCGCCCATATCGGCCTTCGTTGCTGGTGTAATTATAGGTTCTGGAAATTTATCGTTTTCCTTCATGCCTTCTGGTAAAGGCACCCCGCATAACAAGCGCTTCCCTGCTTTATATTCTCTGGCAGCATGTCCAGACATATAACCACGAATTACCATTTCTACCTTAAAAGGTTCGCATAAATGCCCCACTGCTACATTCGGGTCTGGTGTTGCCACCAACCAATTTGGTACTAAATCTTCGGTTTGCGCCATAAATTTAGTCGCAATCTGATTTAAAATTTGACCTTTAAATGGAATACCTTTAGGCATTACAACATCGAATGCGCTTAACCTGTCTGTAGCAATCATTACTAACAAGTTGTCGTTTATATTATAAACCTCTCTAACCTTTCCTTTGTATACACTTTTTTGTCCTGGAAAGCTGAAATTTGTATCTGTAATTGTCATGACTTGAAATTGCACCTATTTTACTAAGATGCTTTTATTATTAATAAAACTTAAAAACACGTTATGTTTTTAATGCCACAAAAGTAAGTAATAATTAACAAATTGTGTAAATGCTTCTTTTTAAAAATGTGACTTTATCCTTCAATTTTAAAAGTATTCAAAATGTTTACTTTGTCTTTACGCTGATACCAATCGTTCTGTACCAATTCTATATTTTGTACCGTAAAAGTACCAAAATCGAAATCTCTAAAATCATCTAAAACTTTTACAAATTTAGTGTTATGCACTATGGGCGATTTAAACCTTACCACCGTTGCATGAGCGGTTTCTATGGTATAACGCACATCTAAACTTTGCTGCAAAGCACTACGTTTAAAGTGTTTTCTCAATGTATTTCTAAAGCTATTTAGAGTATCGTCTTTTAAAAAACCTTGAATCATAACACAGGAAGGCGAAGCTGTTATTCCTTTAAATTGAATTTGGAAGGGTTGAACAGTTTTTAAACACGATTCAATTTCTAAAATATAATCTGCCACAGAAATCTGGTTACTATCAAAACCCGAATAACAAGAAATGATAGACATCACGGTGATGTGGATATCGGAATTCGGATAATAATACTGATGCCCATCAACAGTTTTAAGCGTCTTCAAAAATGTTTGAATATTATTTTTTACCGTTTCTGGCGGACAAATACGCAGGGTAATGCCTTGTCTTAAATCGTCTTCAGCATCTATTAATGCATCCAGCTGATAATTATTTTCTAAAATGCATTTTCTAGCAGTTTGGTAAAGCGTATTGTAATGGTGTCCTAAATTTATTTTGCTCATAAAATTGGTTTGCAAAAAAAGGCTAAGGTTACCCTTAGTCTCTGTTTTCTATACTCTTATAAGCTTCAATAACCTTTTTAACAAGTTTATGGCGAATAACATCTTTATCGTCTAAATAAATCATACCCACACCTTCTACATTTCTTAAAATTAGCAAAGCCTCTTTAAGTCCCGATGTAGTACGCCTTGGCAAATCGACTTGCCCAGGATCGCCAGTTAACAAGAACTTAGCGTTTTTACCCATTCGGGTTAAGAACATCTTCATTTGGGCGTGTGTCGTATTTTGCCCTTCATCTAAAATCACAAAGGCATTATCTAAAGTTCTACCACGCATAAAGGCTAAAGGCGCAATTTGTATGGTACCATTTTCTATATAATTGGCTAATTTTTCGGGCGCAATCATATCGCGTAAAGCATCGTAAAGCGGCTGCATATACGGGTCGAGCTTTTCTTTTAAATCGCCTGGTAAAAACCCTAAATTTTCACCTGCCTCCACTGCTGGACGCGTTAAAATAATACGCTTAACCTCTTTATTCTTTAAAGCCTGAACGGCCAATGCCACACCTGTATACGTTTTTCCTGTACCTGCCGGACCTATTGCAAATACCATATCGTTTTTGCGAATACTTTCTACAAGTTTGCGCTGATTAGCTGTTTGCGCACGTATTAGCTTTCCGCTTACGCCATGTACGATAACTTCTCCACTTTGCGCCGATGTGGTATAATCGTCGCTACTTTGGCTAGTTAAAACACGCTCTATGGTGTTCTCGTCTAACTTATTGTATTTTGCAAAATGGTTTAGTAGCATGGTTAACCTGCGGTCGAATTCTTCTAAGAGGTCTTCATCGCCAAAGGCTTTTATTTTATTGCCTCGGGCAACAATTTTAAGTTTGGGAAAATATTTTTTAAGAAGTTCAATATTTACGTTTTGAGCTCCAAAAAACTCTTTTGGAGTAATCTCTTCTAGTTCAATAATTATTTCGTTCAAAAGCTACTCGATTTAATTAAAAATATCAGTTAAGTTTTATTAGTTTTGTGCTTCTAACAAATCTAATCAATTTTACTTCAGATATGTGAAAAACATATCAACAATTCACCTATGGCTATAATAACTTTAACAACTGATTTTGGCGAAAAAGATCACTTTGCTGGCGCTATTAAAGGGGCTATCTATAGTGAGCTATCAGATGTTAGAATTGTTGATATCTCGCATTCGGTGTCGCCTTTTAGCATCTCTGAAGCGGCTTATATTATTCAAAATGCCTATACAAGTTTCCCAAAAGGGAGCATTCACATTATTGGCATTGATGCCGAAATTAATCCCGAAAACAAGCACATTGCGGTGCTGTTAGACGGACATTATTTTATTTGCGCCAACAATGGTATTATAAGTATGATTTGTGCCGAAATTAATCCCGAAAAAATTGTCGAGATTAATATTCACGATAAAATCCAGACCAGCTTTCCTGTATTAGATGTATTTGTAAAAGTGGCCTGCCACATTGCTCGCGGCGGCTCTTTAGATGTTATAGGAAAAACCATAGAAGACATCAAACCTATACAAAATATAAAACCCTATGTAAACGACGAGCAAAACCAAATTATTGGTAGTATTATTTACATAGATAATTACGGAAACGTGGTTACCAACATTAAAAAGAAGTTTTTTGATAACATTCAAAAAGGGAGACCTTATAAAATTTCTGCCCGCAACCATACCTTTACTTCTATTTACAAAAAATATAGCGATATTGTAGATTTTACGAAACCAAAAGAAGATCGCCAGGCCGAAGGCAAAGGACTCGTTGTTTTTAACTCGTCTAAGTATTTAGAAATCGCGATTTACAAAAGTAATACCACCTCTATAGGGGGCGCTTCTACTTTAATGGGGTTAGATTTAATGGATACCATAACTGTTAATTTTACATCTGAAAGCTAATGTTTGTACGCATTGTAAAAATGAGTTTTAAACCAGAAAGTATTACTGCTTTTAAAACCTTGTTTAATGCTAATAAAAATAAAATTAGACATTTTGAAGGCTGCAATTTTCTTGAACTTTACCAAGATAAAAATGAAGCTCATATTTTTTTTACTTACAGTTATTGGAATACCGATCAGGATTTAGAGCGTTATAAACAATCGCCACTTTTTAAAACAGTATGGGCAGAAACCAAACTGATGTTTAACGACAAACCAGAAGCTTGGAGTGTAAACAAATTAGTAAGTTTGCCTTAACAAAAAATACATTAAAACCATGTTTGCCATTTTAAAAAAAGAAATACACACCTTTTTTGCATCTCCAATAGGATATTTGGTTATTGCATTGTTTTTAATCTTAAACGGCTTGTTTTTATGGTTTTTTAAAGGCGATTTCAATATTATTGATAATGGTTTTGCAGACCTTTCTAACTTCTTTGTATTGGCACCGTGGATTTTACTGTTTTTAATCCCAGCGGTAACCATGCGCAGTTTTTCCGACGAAAAAAAACAAGGCACTTTAGAGTTGCTTTTAACCAAACCTATATCGCATTTAAACATCGTTTTAGGCAAATATCTAGGCGCTTTTGTTCTTATTTTAATTGCACTGCTACCTACCGCACTTTATGTGTTTACGGTATACCAATTAGGAGATCCTGTAGGGAATTTAGATTTAGGAAGCACTTTAAGCTCTTATTTTGGTCTTTTATTTCTAATAGCTGCCTATACCGCCATAGGCATTTTTGCTTCCTCCTTGTCCGATAACCAAATTGTAACCTTTATTATAGCCGTATTTTTATGTTTTTTCTTTTACATAGGTTTTGAGGGTATAGCCGACTATCTATCTAGTAATTTTATAGATCAATTAGGCATGAGTTTTCATTTTAAAAGTATGAGTCGTGGTGTTTTAGACACTCGAGATATTATTTATTTTTTAAGCATTGCTTGTCTGTTTATTACATTAACGCTTCAAAATATTAACACCAAATAAGTTATGATTATAACAACGCCGTTTATTGTGATTATAACCTTACTTTTTGTGGCAGTATTTCTTTTTGCAAGAACTATAGACAAACGCATTTGGGTAAGCGGACTTTTAAGCATTGTACTTACACCACTTATTTACTTTTATGTACTTTACCCTTTAATTAATATTTTTAGCGATTACCACCATCAAAAATATTTTAATGCCGAAACTTGGAAAACAGCACCTGCTTTGCGCTACGAAATGGGTAATGACTTAAAAACTTCTAAAATGCTTATCGGAAAAAACAAAGCCGAAGTCAAAGCGCTTTTAGGAGCCCCAGAATGGTTTAGTTGGAACGATGCTATTAAAGCAAACGACTCTAATTATTGGAACTACAATTTAGGTATGAAACCAGGCGCTTTTAATACCAAGCAAGAATGCATAAAACTCACGTTTGTAAATAACCGTGCAGAGCAATTAGAACAGTATCAATTAGAACAAAATTTTGATGACTAAACATTTAAAACATATTACCGTTATTATAATTGTTTTAATACTTGTAAATGTATTAAGCTCCAAATTATACAAACGGTTCGATCTAACTCAAGACCACCGCTACACTTTAAACCAGGCTACAAAAAACATCATTAACGATGTTAATGCTCCGGTTTTAATAGATATTTTTTTAGAAGGGAAAGACTTTCCTTCCGAGTTTCGAAAACTACAAGCCGAAACCCGTCAGTTATTAGAAGAATTTTATGCCGAAAACAGCAATATTAAATTCAATTTTATCAATCCGTTAGAAGACGACACTAACCGTGATCGCGTCATTCAACAATTAACACAACGCGGCTTAACCCCCATGCAGTTAAGTGTACAAGAAAACGGCAAAAACAGTCAAGAAATTATTTTTCCGTGGGCGTTAGCAAGTTATAACGACGTTACGGTTAAAATTCCATTGGTTAAAAATAAATTGGGCGAATCGCAACAAACCTTAGTCAGCAATTCGGTACAACATCTAGAATATGCTTTTGCAGACGGATTAAGCAAACTCGTTTATCCCAAACAAAAAAAAGTGGCGGTTTTAAAGGGTAATGGCGAGTTAGACAACAAGTACATCGCCGACTTTGTTACCACATTACGCGAATATTATTTTATTGCCCCGTTTACTCTAGACAGCGTTGAAGCCAAACCAAGAGAAACCTTAAAAGCACTAACAGAGTACGATTTAATTATTGGCGCAAAACCCACTGAAGCTTTTACAGATAAAGAAAAATTTGTATTGGACCAATATACCATGAATGGCGGAAAAAGTCTTTGGCTTATAGATGCCGTAGCGATGGAAAAAGACAGTCTTTACAATGCCGAAGGGCGTTCTATTGCCCTAGCTAGAGAGTTAAACCTTACCGACTTTTTCTTTAAATACGGCGTACGTATTAACCCGGTTTTAGTAAGCACACCGTACTCTGCCCCTATTACACTTGCCATGGGAGAAGGCAGTAATGCGCAATTTCAAAACTTACGCTGGCCATACTCACCCTTGGTTAACACACAAAATCAACATCCCATTGTAAATAATCTAAACTTAATAAAGTTCGATTTTGCCAACCCAATAGATACTCTTAAAAACAATCTAAAAAAAACCATCCTTTTAGAAAGTGCCCAACTGAGCAAACTAGAAGGCACTCCTAAAGAAATTAGTTTAGACATTGTTACTCAAGAGCCAGAACCTAGTCAATTTAATAACGGAAGTCAGCCTTTAGCTGTTTTAATAGAAGGTAACTTTACCTCGGTGTATAAAAACCGTTTAAAGCCATTTAAATTAAATACAGAGAAAGACACAAGTGTTAACACCAAAATGATTGTAATTTCCGATGGCGATTTAATTAAAAACGATGTTATTAAAAACGTACCACAAGAATTAGGCTTCGATCGTTGGACCGGCCAGTTGTTTGGCAATAAAGAATTTTTATTAAATGCGGTAAATTACCTCTTAAACGACAATGGACTTATAAACATTCGCGCAAAAGAAATAGAAGTTCCGTTTTTAAATCATCAAAAAATTGCGGCTTCAAAATTAAACTGGCAATTGCTTAACACCTTGCTACCACTAGGATTATTAATAATCTTCGGATTTATATTTCATTATATACGCAAAAAAAAATACGGCGCTTAAATGTTAATAAGTTTGTTTCTTATTTACCCCTATTAAAGATATATTTGTAAGGAGTAAAACTAACTTTTAAGATACAGATGAAATTTATAGTATCAAGCACCTATTTATTAAAGCAATTACAAGTATTAGGTGGTGTAATTAACAGTTCGAACACCCTACCTATTTTAGATAATTTTCTTTTCGAATTAAGCAGCTCTAAACTTATAGTTTCTGCCAGCGATTTAGAAACCACAATGTCGGCAACTTTAGAAGTTGAAAGCGATAGCGAAGGTAGTGTAGCTATTCCTGCACGATTACTTTTAGATACTTTAAAAACCTTTCCAGAGCAACCGCTAACCTTTATTATTGAAGATAATAATACTATAGAAATTAGCTCTAACCACGGAAAATACGCCTTAGCATATGCCGATGGCAAAGAATTCCCGAATGCCGTGTCTTTAGAAGACCCTAGCACAACAACTATTTTAGGAGATATTCTTGCAACAGCCATTAGCAAAACTATTTTTGCTGCAGGAAACGACGATTTACGCCCAGTTATGAGCGGTGTCTTTTTTCAATTTTCTACCGAAGGCTTAACATTTGTTGCTACAGATGCCCACAAATTAGTGAAATATACTCGCGAAGATGTTTCGGCTTCTCAAGTTGCAGAATTTATAATGCCTAAAAAACCTTTAAATTTATTAAAAGGAATTCTGGCCGGAAGTGAAGACGATGTTATTGTAGAATATAACGACTCTAACGCGAAATTCACCTTTAACAACATCGAGTTAATCTGTAGATTAATTGATGGAAAATATCCTAATTACGAAGCTGTAATACCTAAAGAAAACCCTAACAAACTTACTATTGCCAGAAATCAATTTTTAAGCTCGGTAAGACGTGTTAGTATTTTCTCTAACAAAACAACACACCAAATTCGATTAAAAATTGCTGGTGCAGAATTAAATATTTCTGCCGAAGATATCGATTATAGCAACAAAGCCGAAGAGCGCTTAACTTGCGACTACCAAGGCGATGATATGCAAATTGGATTTAACTCTCGATTTTTAACCGAAATGCTAAATAATTTAAGCGCAGACGATGTACAACTTGAAATGAGTTTACCTAATCGCGCAGGAATTTTAACCCCTATAGACGGTCTAGACGAAGGCGAACAAGTAACTATGCTTGTTATGCCGGTAATGTTAAATAATTAATTCCGTTAATTAATTTAATCCTTTTAAGCCATGTTTCTCCCTAAGAGGTTACATGGCTTTATTTTTAGAATCTTTGATATTCTTTATTACAAACGAACTTTGTATTTGCGATACAATTTGTGTTCTGGATATTTTCTTTAAAACGAATTCCTGATATTCGTTCATATCTTTCAATATAATTTTAAGCAAAATATCGTAAGTACCTGCAATATAATTAGCTTCAACAACATTTTCCAAAGTATTGATATAAGCTTCAAATGCTCTAAATGGTTCTTCTTGGTGCGTTGTTAAGGTCACCTGGCAATATGCCACTAAAGATTTTCCTAATTTGGTATAATCAATTACCGCATTATACCCCTTAATAATACCCGAAGCTTCTAATTTTTTAACACGTTCGTGCACCGGTGTTATCGATAAATTAACAGTTTCTGCTAGCTGCTTAATAGATTGCTTGCTGTCTTTTTCTAAGGCCTGTATCAATTTAAAATCGACATCGTCTAACTTAATCATAGTAATATTTTCTAAAAGAGGATTAGATTCAACTTAAAACAAAAATTATTTCTACTAATTTATAATAATCAAAAATATTTTCCAAATAAATTCAAAACTAAGGAAACAACATCTACATTTTATACCTTTACACCATAAATAACAAGGTTATGAATTCTGAAGAACTTAAAGACATTTATCGTAGAAACAAGTATTATTCTGATACTTTTTTAGGTTACCCTGTAGCCAAAGATTTTTCGTATAGCGACTTTGCTCCCTTTCTTGATATTTGTATTAATAATGTAGGAGATCCCGAAAACAAGTCTACACTTGCTATAGATACTAAGGATATTGAATTAAAATGTATCTCGTTTTTTGCCGAGATGTTATCAACCAACATGCAAGACGTTTGGGGATACATAACTAATGGCGGTACCGAAGGCAACCTTTATGCCTTATATTTAGCGCGCGAAAGTTTCCCGAATGCTATGGTATACTACAGCGAAAGTACCCATTATAGCGTTAAGAAAAATTTACATCTTTTAAATATTCCTAACATTGTAATTCGAGCTCAAGACAATGGCGAAATGGATTACGACGATTTAGAACAAACCATAGCTTTACGACGCGACAAACCTGCTGTGTTCTTTTTAAATATTGGAACTACCATGACGGAAGCTGTCGATAAAATTTCTGAAATTAAACGCATTATTAAAAAATATGCTATTAAAGATTATTTTATACACTGCGACGCCGCTTTTTTAGGCACTATAGCACCTTATGTTACTCCAAAACCACAATTCGATTTTGCAGAAGGTATAGACAGCATTGCTATCTCTGGACATAAATTTATTGGTAGCCCAATTCCGTGCGGAACAGTATTAGTAAAACGTAAACACAGAGACCGCATAGCCAATTCGGTATCGTATGTAGGCACAATGGATACCACTATAACAGGTTCCAGAAACGGATTAACGCCCTTATTTATTTGGGATTTTATTCAGAAACACGGTCACGAAGGTTTAAGATTGCGCGTTGAAGCCGCTCAAAAAGTAGCTGCTTATACCGAGAACGAATTGAAAAAATTAGGGTTAAATGCGTGGCGAAATAATCAAGCCTTAACCGTTGTATTCCCAAAACCTAGCAAAGCCTTATGTACTAAATATCAGCTAGCATCTGAAGACGATATCGCTCATATTATTTGTATTCCAGGCATTACCACACAAGATATAGATAATTTTATTTTAGATCTAAAAGCCGAAATAACATCTATTACAGTAAATGCAGAAGCTGTTTTTGCATAATTTCTAAATAATTTCTCATAAAAAAACGCCAACTTTTGTTGGCGTTTTTGATTCATCTTAAAATAGTTTAACTAATAAAATTGAAAGATAAAGGATAATGCGGTGTTTGGCCATTACTAACTTTTATAGCATTTAAGATTGGGAAAACAATACCTATAATACCGATTACCAAAAAGCCTAAAAGCCCTAAGCCAAAAAGTAAAATTAAAGGCACACACAGTATGGCATATATAATTAGACTAATCTGAAAGTTTAAAATAACTTTTCCGTTTTCATCCATTTCATAAACCCTTTCTTTTTGGGTTATCCACAAAACTAACGGAATAAGCAAACTACCAAACCCAGTAACCAATGTTACCAACTGGCTTAAATGCGTTATAATTAATAATTGTTTATCTTCTCTCATGATGATTGTATATTTTGATTGATACTTATAAGACGATAAACCCAGCAAAATGTTACACTTAATGTGGTAATTTATCTTTTACAATACCATAAATAAAAGTCCCTAGTACGGCAGACATTAGTACAATAATAACCGGAATAAAACCTGCACCTATAAGCACAAAAATAGGGCCAGGACATGCGCCTGCTAATGCCCAACCCAAACCAAAAATAATTCCGCCATACATGTACCTTGCAAACGACCTGTCTTTATCTTCAATAATTATTGGAGTCCCATCAAAAGCCTTAATATTATATCGCTTAATCAATTGGATAAAAATAATTCCAAATACTAAAGCTGTACCAATAATACCATACATATGGAACGATTCAAAACGAAACATTTCATAAATTCGAAACCACGAAGCCGCTTCAGACTTATACATAATAACTCCAAAAACAAACCCTAACACTATAAATATAATTTTCTTCATCTTTTAAAATATTAAAGGAAATAATAGGTGAACCATAATCAATCCCCCAATAAAAAATCCAATGACTGCAATTAACGACGGAAGTTGTAAATTGCTTAATCCAGAAATGGCATGTCCAGAAGTACAACCACCTGCATAACGTGCGCCAAATCCAATTAAAAAGCCTCCCACAATTAAAATCACCCAAGTCTTCGCTCTACTTAAAGCAGACACCGAGAACAACTCGGCAGGCAAATAAGCATTGGTCGTTGATATATGTAAATCCTGAAGCGATAGCTTTGTAGCTTCACTAATGGCCGGAATACTATTTTCCGACAAGAACTGTGCAGCAAAAAAACCGCCCAAAACAGCACCTAAAACAACAAATAAGTTCCAACTATCTTGCTTCCAATTATAATCAAAAAAAGTACTTGCTTTTCCACCTCCGCACATACTACAAAACGTTCGTAAATTAGACGACATGCCAAAACGCTTGCCTAATAACAACAAGAACAACATGAGTAATGCAATTAAAAATCCCGACACATACCAGGGCCAAGGCTGTAAAATGAATTCCATCATAATTTTTAATTTTTTAATATATTTTCAAGGTACAAATATATTAGCAACACTATTGCTCGTTTGCTACTTTGGTTACACAACATTTTAAATTTGCTGCTGTGTTAAAAAATTTAAACTACAAAAATTAGTATGGTTTAAAATACTATCTTACTCTCCAAACCAACCAAGGCTATGAAACGTACACTACAAATTGTTGCTTCACTTTTAATACTTTTTTTAATATTAGCGGTATACTTTAATTACCCCAAACTAAATTTCATTACTGGTTTTGCCGCCAAAAGTGTCTGCTCCTGTACGTTTATAGCGGATAGAGAATTAACATCGGTAGAAACCCAAGACAACGACTTCTCTCCCATATTTTATGCTAAGAACAAAATTGATTTTAAAGAAAAATCGGTTACTTCAACTGTATTTGGGTTAAAACCCAGAACTGCAATTTACAAAGCAGGATTAGGCTGTATTTTGGTTCCTGAAGGAAGCAACGCCAACACTTTAAGGCTACAACCCGAACGAACAATTACTCCCAAAGCACTACCTTTTCCTTATGGGAATTTACCACAAAAAGACACCATATTTAAAAACATAGATTACGAAGCTCTTCAAAACGCTGTTGAATCGGCGTTTGACAAAAACGGAGAAAAAGTAAAACGAAGCCGCGCAGTCTTGGTAGTTTACAAAGATCACATTATCGCCGAAAAATACGCCGATGGTTTTACCAAAAATACTAAAATTTTAGGGTGGTCTATGACGAAAAGTATTACAAGTGCCATTGTTGGAGTTTTGGATAAACAGGGGAGAATTAACCGTAATCAATCCAATTTATTTGAAGCTTGGAAAAACGACCAACGCTCTAAAATCACCTTAAATAATCTATTACAAATGAATAGCGGTTTGGCTTGGGAAGAAGATTACAGCAAAATTTCGGACGTTACAAAAATGCTGTTTTTAAAACCTAATATGCCTAACATTCAACTTGAAAAACCTTTAATTGCTGAGCCGAATACAAATTGGAATTATTCTTCTGGCACCACAAACTTAATTTCAGGATTTATCGTTAATCAATTTAAAAGTCAACAAGACTATTTAAATTTTTGGTATGCAGAACTTATTGATAAGATTGGTATGCATTCCATGACCATAGAAACTGATTTAGAAGGTCATTTTGTAGGGTCGTCTTACGGATGGGCTACAGCGAGAGACTGGAGTAAATTCGGCCTGTTGTACCTACACGATGGCAATTGGAATGGTGAACAGATTTTAACTACCGATTGGATCAATTACACCAAAACCCCTACGCCCACTTCTAACGGCGAGTATGGCGCTCAATTTTGGCTGAATGCTGGCGGGCATTATCCCGATGTTACTAAAGACTTATTTTCTTGCAATGGATATCAGGGACAAAAAATAAGCATCGTCCCTTCTAAAGATGTTGTAATAGTACGTTTCGGTTTAATTGAAGAACCGTTATTCGATTTTAACCGTTTTCTTTCAGAAGTGCTCTCTGCTATACATTAAAAAAACCCTTAATAAATTATTTACTAAGAGTTTTTATTATTTTTAAACTATTGCTAGTTCTATTATGCAATACTTCGTAAATACGCCATTTTTATAGCTGCGATGGCTGCTTCTGTACCTTTATTGCCATGAATACCTCCAGAACGGTCTATCGCCTGCTGCATGGTATTATCGGTTAAAACACAAAAAATAACTGGCGTATCATGCAATACATTTAAATCTTTAATGCCTTGGGCTACACCTTCGCAAACAAAATCGAAATGCTTGGTTTCGCCTTGAATAACACTACCGATGGCTATTACGGCATCTACATGCTGCTCTTGCATTTTTTTACAACCGTAAATAAGCTCATAACTTCCTGGCACCTGCCAATGTTTAATATTATCGGCAGCTACACCATGTTCTAAAAGCGTGTTGTAAGCGCCCTCAAACAAGCCGTTAGTTATAGTATCGTTCCATTCTGAAACAACAATCCCAAACCGAAAGTTGCTCGCGTTTGGGATTGTTGATTTATCGTAATCGGATAAATTTTTATTTGCTGTTGCCATATTATTTATTTGCTAGCACTTGTGCTTTACCTATAAATACATCTACTGTAGAGGCTTCGGTTGAATTTGGATAATCGTTTTTAATAGTTTCGAAATACCCCAAAGCTTCTTTAGGATTCCCTAACTCTAAAGCTATTAAACCAGCTTTATTTAAATACATAGGTGTTGTAAACTCGTTATTACGGATATTAGCTGCTTCTTTATAATAACTTAAAGCGTCATCTAACTGGTTTAATTGTACAAAAGCATCACCAATACCACCTTTTGCTAATGGCGCTAATGCTTCGTCTTCACTAGAGAAATTGCTTAAATGTTCTACAGCATTCTTATAATCTTTCAAGTTTAAATACGCCATACCAGCATAATACTCGGCTAAATTTGCTGCTGGAGTTCCGCTATGCTCGCTTATAATGTCTAGCATACCATATTTTCCTGCACCACCATTAAGCGCTAAAGTGTATAATGAATCTTTTTCGGTTCCGTTTACTGCCTCATTAAAGTATTTTTGAGCTTGGAACATATCGTTCATTGCTTCGGTTTCTTTTGGCTGCGCAACAAATTCGTTATAACCTAAATAGCCCAAAACTAAAGCTGCAACCACACCTATAATAACAAAAATATATTTTTGGTTACCAGCCACCCACTCTTCTGTTTTAGAAGCCGTTTCGTCTAGCGTATTAAAAACTTCTGCTGTTGTTGATGTTTCTTCAACATTATCAAAATTTTCAATATCTTCTTGCTCTACTTCTGGTTTTGTAGTTGGTTTGTAACCTCTTTTCTTATAAGTTGCCATAAATTCTATATTAATCGCCGCAAAAATATAATTTTTCTTCAGAAATAAAAGGCAATTTATTTGTTATTTTTCAATAATTTGCATGCCTTTCTAAGTTAATCCATCAAATCGCATAAGATTCTTTTTTTTATGATCCTAAAATCCTTATCTGTAATTAATTACAAAAATTTTGAAAGCGAATCGTTTGAATTCGACGACAAAATTAATTGCTTTGTAGGACAGAATGGCGTTGGAAAAACGAATGTTTTAGATGCGATTTACCATTTGGCGTTTGGAAAAAGCTACTTTAACCCTATTGCTTCGCAGAACATTAACCACAATGCCGATTTTTTTGTAGTTCATGGTGATTTCGAAAAACACGATCAGCCAGAAAAAATTGTAGTTAGCCTTAAAAGTGGTCAGAAAAAAGTAATAAAACGCAACGGTAAAGCTTACGATAAATTTAGCGACCATATTGGTTTTATTCCGTTGGTAATTATCTCGCCTGCAGATCGCGACCTAATTATTGAAGGCAGCGAAACGAGAAGAAAATTTTTAGACAGCGTTATTTCGCAAAGCGATAAAACCTATTTAACCGATTTAATAAATTACAATAAAACATTAGCTCAGCGCAATGCACTTTTAAAATATTTTGCATTAAACCATACATTTAATGCCGACACTTTAGACGTTTACAACTTACAGCTACACGAATTAGGTTCGGCTATTTTTGAAAAAAGACATGCATTTTTAGAAACGTTTATTCCCATTTTTAAAACCAGACATCAAGTTATTAGCCAGGGGCAGGAACATGTAGAGTTGATTTACAAAAGCGATTTGCACGACACACCGTTAAACACACTTTTAAAGCAAAATTTAACTAAAGACAGGGCTTTACAGTACACTTCTACGGGTATTCATAAAGACGATTTACTGTTTCAAATAAGCGAACACCCCATTAAAAAATTCGGGAGTCAAGGTCAGCAAAAATCCTTTTTAATCGCCTTAAAATTAGCTCAATTCGATTTTATAAAAGCGCAAAGCGGTGTAAACCCCATTTTATTGTTAGATGATATTTTTGACAAGCTGGACGAACATCGGGTCGGGCAAATTATTAAATTAGTAGACGATGCCAATTTCGGACAATTATTTATAAGCGACACCCATGCAGACAGAACCGAAAATGCTGTTAAACAAGTGCATCAATCGTATCAATTATTTAAAATCGGAAAATAATATGCAAGTTTTAAAATATCTAATTGTAATATGTAGCCTTATCGTTTTTAACAGCTGCAATACTTCACCCAAAATACATCCCGCTGATTTAAATGGCTATTGGGAGATAGAGCACGTTATCTTGCCCGATGGTACCGAACACATTTATAAAGTGAACCAAACTGTAGATTTTTTTAAATTAAATGATAGTTTAAAAGGGTACCGACAAAAAATGAAACCTAAAGAGAATTCGAATTACATACCCGTTACAGACAAAGAACATATTGCCATTGTAAAAACAAACGATAGTGTATATTTGCACACCAAAACGGCATTTTCTAGTTGGAAAGAAACTATTTTGGAATTAAACAAAAACCGTTTAAAAGTTATTAACCATAACAATAATGTATACGTCTACAAACGTTATATACCTTTAAACCTGTAACACCAATGGCAAAACGCAACAACGAACACTTAAGCATTTCGGATGTTTTAAAAGCATTTGTAGAGACCAATAAATTAGAATCTGGTTTAGACAAAGTTAATGTGCGTGATGCTTGGGCCAAGCTTATGGGTAACGGGGTCAACAACTACACTACGGCCATAAGTCTGGAACGCGATACACTTTACGTTCAATTAAGTTCTAGCGTGCTTCGAGAAGAATTAAGCTATGGAAAAGAAAAAATAATTAACATGCTTAATGACGATTTAGGTAAAGAAGTGGTAAAAAAACTGATTTTACGTTAACTCGAAATTACTGCATTAAAAGCACCAAAAGCTCTTTTAACAAATCGCCTTGCGGAACGGCATTAGCGCCAACACCTTTACTTTTTACATCGAATTCCCGTAAAATTGCAATATTGGCACTTACCTTTTTCATCGGGTAATTTCTAACAGCTACTAGATATTCTTCTACAAAATAAGGATTGATTTTTAAGGCGGAAGCTACGCTTCTTGGATTTTTATCATTCATGCCATGAATGTGTAATAACTGCGAAAAAAAACTGAACAATAACGACACCGTAACCACCATAGGATTATCTTTTGGGTTGTCTGCAAAATACTTTACAATTTTTTGAGCCTTAAGCACATTACGAGACCCAATAGCCTTACGCAGCTCAAAATTATTATAATCCTTACTTATACCAATATTTTCTTCAATATGGTCGGGGGTAATTTGTGTGTCTTTTAGTAAAATTATTTGTAGTTTCTCCAGCTCATTATTTATTTTGCTTAAATCGGTTCCTAAAAACTCGACCAGCATTTGGGCGGCTTTAGGTGTAATGCTATACGATTTTGGTGATAATACTCTACGAATCCAATCGGCTACCTGATTTTCGTATAGTTTTTTACTTTCAAAAACTACGCCTGTTTTTTTTATCGCTTTATAAATGGCCTTGCGCTTATCTACGGTTTTATACTTATAATTTAAAACCAAAATAGTAGATGGTTGCGGTTGCTTGGCGTAATCGGTTAATTTATCGATTTGCCGCGACAAATCCTGAGCTTCTTTAACAATAACCACCTGATATTCTGCCATCATTGGGTAACGCTTAGCCTGACTTACTATGTCTTCAACAGTAATATCGCGCCCATATAACACCATTTGGTTAAAACCTTTTTCCTCTTCGCTTAAAACACTGGCTTCAATAAAGTCCGAAATTTTATCGACATAATAAGATTCTTCACCCATTAATAAATAAATAGGTTTCAACTTTTTTTGTTTTATATCGGCTACTAACTGTTTTATTTCGTCCAAACTAAAATATTATAAGTGATTGCTTCTAAAAAATAGAATTGTGGAATTGGCTTTTTGAATTATGAAATCTACCTTTGGGCACTCAAGAATTATACATGCAAGAGTTAAACTTTCCAAAGTTTACATTTCGTTTCAAAAATAGCGAAAATAAAATTTCTATTTTTGATGAAATTCGTAAAAAATTTATTGTGCTACAACCCGAAGAATGGGTAAGACAGCATTGCGTTCAATATTTAATACAAGTAAAACAATACCCTAAATCGCTAATAAACGTAGAAAAAGAACTGCTGGTTAACGGTTTACGAAAACGTTACGATATTGTAGTGTTTAACACCAATGGCAGCATACAACTTATTGTAGAATGTAAAGCGCCACAAATTACAATTAACCAAACCACCTTCGACCAAATTGCACGTTACAATTTAAGCCTAAATGCTAATTATTTAATGGTTACCAACGGTATAAATCATTATTATTGCCAAATGGATTATAAAGTAGAAGCCTATCACTTTTTAAAAGACATCCCAAATTACAACTTTTAATTACCCATGAAACTTGCTATTGTAATATTAAACTGGAACGGAAAAGCACTGCTTGAACAGTTTTTACCTGGTGTAATTTCTCACTCCCCAGAAGCCGACGTTTATGTTATAGACAATGCTTCGACTGATGATTCTGTTTCATATTTAAAACAACATTTCCCTGACACAAAAGTTATAATCAACTCAGAAAACGGAGGTTATGCCAAAGGCTACAATGAAGGCTTAAAACAAATAGATGCCGATATTTTTTGTTTATTAAACAACGATATTGCAGTTTCTGAAAACTGGTTACATCCTATTTTAAAAACTTTTAAAAACGAACCTAAAACAGCCATAATTCAACCTAAAATATTAGATTTTAAAAACCCAGATTATTTTGAATATGCTGGAGCAGCAGGCGGGTTTATAGACAAATATGGTTACCCGTATTGCAGAGGACGAATTTTTGACACCCTAGAACAAGACCTGCAACAATATAACAATACAACAGATATTTTTTGGGCCTCTGGTGCTTGCTTTTTTATTCGCGCCAAGGTATTTAATCAATTGGAAGGTTTCGATACCCATTTTTTTGCCCACATGGAAGAAATTGATTTGTGTTGGCGGGCAAAACATCTAAACAACGCCATTACATATTTACCAGATAGCAAAGTGTATCATGTAGGAGGTGCGACTTTATCGGCTTCAAATCCACAAAAAACCTATTTAAATTTCAGGAACAGCTTATTTATGCTTGTTAAAAATACACCTAAACCCATTCTTCCATTAATCATCGCAAGGTTATTATTAGATGGCTTGGCAGGAATTCATTTTTTAATTCAGTTTAAACCCAAACACATCCTATCTATTTTAAAAGCACATTTCCATTTTTATTTGGCTTTGCCTCTACTTTTAAAACAACGAAAAGCAACGCCAAAAACCAAAACATATTATACGGTAAAATCTATCGTATGGCAGTATTTTGTTAAAAACAATCGAAAATTTAGTCAATTATAAAATAGTTAGTAAAAGTTTTGTTAAACACCTTTTTAACATATTTTTTTTTATATTTTTGATGAGATTAAATATAATTTAAGAATTATTATGAAGAAACTGATTTTGAGCAGTGTAACTGCTTTACTCCTTTTATCATCTTGTGTATCTAAAAAAGATTATGCTGCTTTAGAAGCTAAACAAAAAGAAACTCAAGATTTATTAAACTCTGCAACAGTAAAATTAAATGCCTGTCTTACAGACAAAGCCGCTGCTACAGCAAGAGCAGAAGCACTTAAAGATCAAATAGACGATTTAATTGACACCAAAGGTAACTTAACAACCTTAACGCAAAAAGGTGCCGAGAACTTAGAAAAATCTCTAGAAAGCTTAAAAGAAAAAGATTTAAAAATTACTCGTCTTCAAGATGCTTTAACCAAAAAGGACAGTGTAACCTTAGCGGTTGTTACCAGCTTAAAACGTGAAGTTGGTATTAACGATCCAGACATTGAAATTAATGTTGAAAAAGGAGTTGTTTTCATTTCTATTGCCGATAAATTATTATTTAAAAGCGGAAGCTACATCGTAACAGATCGCGCAAAAGAAGTGTTAGCAAAAGTTGCTAAAGTAGTTAATAGTAAACCAGATTTTGAATGTATGGTTGAAGGACACACAGATAATGTACCTTACAAAAAAGGTGGTGTGTTAGAAGACAACTGGGATTTAAGTGTTAAACGTGCTACCTCTGTAGTTCGTGTGTTACAAGACTTAGATGTTAATCCTGCGCAATTAATTGCTGCTGGTAGAAGCCATTATGTACCATTAGTACCTAACGACACTCCAGAAGACAGAGCAACAAACAGACGTACCCGTATTGTTGTACTTCCAAAAATCGATCAGTTCTACGAAATGGTTGAAAAAGAAATGAAAAACCTTTCTGAAGGCACTAAATAATTCATTTTCAATCTTAAATAATATTAAGTCCAGCTAAATTCTTAGTTGGGCTTTTTTTATATGTTTTAGTATCTTTAACAACAGATTTATGCAAAATAAACCAAGACCAAACACTCATGTCTAACAAACCGCAACCCAATACCACAACATTAATTACGCGCGATTGGTTAGCCATAGAGCGCACAAAATTAGCCAACGAACGTACGTTTTTAGCTTATTTTAGAACGTTTATGGTGTTTTTAGGTACAGGACTCACCATTATAAAAATGCATATGTTTGCTCAATTAGAATCTTTCGGGATTGTTTTGCTTATAATAGCCCCAATTATATTGGCCATTGGTATTTACAGACTTATAAAAGTGCGTAAATTAATTCGAAAACATTATAAAGTTTAAATGAAAACGGCAACAGTTAAAACCCTTAAAACCGAATTACAACATTTATCTCAAACCGAACTCATAGCGCTCTGCTTACGTTTATCGAAATTTAAAAAGGAAAATAAAGAACTCCTAACCTATCTGCTTTTTGAAGCCGACAACGAACACCAATACATAGCCACAGTTACACAGGAGCTGCACGAGCAATTTAAAAACATAAACCCTAATAGCTACTTCTACATAAAAAAAAGCGTGCGTAAAATTTTAAGACAGCTAAAAACTTACGCCAGATATTCGGGTAAAAAGGAAACAGAAATTGAATTGTTATTATTTTTTTGCAAGGAGTTAAAAAGCTTTAAACCTACTATAAAACACAATCTTACTCTAACCAATTTATACAACAGACAAATTGAAACCATTAAGAAACTTATCACAGGGCTTCACGAAGATTTACAATACGATTTTAATTTGGAATTGGAAGCTTTAACTACTATTTAGCCAAATTAGATTTAATTGAATAATTAGACATGGTAAGCACAATTTTACCAGTTTTAACACCATCTGCTTTCATTTGGTCTTTATTAACTGTAGTGCCCTTTCCCATATAATTTAAAGGAATTTTAATACGCTCTATTTCAAAATTTACAGCCACTTGTTGTGGTAAAATTTCTGTTGGTTCCTTATAATAAAAAACCACAATATAGGTACCATTTTTTTTAGTGCTTATTTCTGTTTCTACAATACGCTCCAAATGGGTATCTATTAAAACCGTCGCTATAGCAAAATCGGCACGTTTATCGGTTGGTATAATGTTTACAGATTTATACAATGCCCCATCCCGCTCTTCTTGTCCGCGATCTACTGTAATAAATGGATATTCGAACAGTTGTTGCAACGAAAAATCTAAACCTCGTTTTGGAAGCATCACAAAATCTTTCGAATCGAATTTGGTTGGTTTGCCTTTTTCATAAATCATTGTAGCATACTTGGTAGGCATATTTATAAAGCTAATATCAACATCTAATTGTAAATCTACCGTAAACCCTTCAACAGTATCCATTCTAGATTTTACAGCCAATAAATCGGCATCAATTTGTTGTGCCCAGACTCCAGAAACACAAAAAAACAAGAAAAGTAAACGTATCATCCTATATCTTTTTTATTAAACACATAAATTCCTAAACCCGCAAATAACAAGGTATAAATTACCAACATTACGCTATTAACGCCTATTGACACCCAATCGATATCCTGATAAAAAAAATATTGCCAAGTATCGTTAAGTTTAAAGAAAAACAGACTGTTTAAAAACGAATTTCCGAAATCTATTTTAAGTAAAACATTAGAAAGTATTAAAAACAATGCTGCAACAATCCAGGTTTTTGTAGCTTCTTTAAAAAATACTGCCAAAGTTAGACTGGTTACCGAGAAAAAAACCATAGAAAAGGCTCCCGAAACAAAAGCGTAACTTAAACGATAAACCGCATCTGTCTGTTCGAAAAAATTTAAGGCATTTAAATACACGATTAAATCTCCTGTCCCGAATACAGCATACGACAATATAAATGCAGATAATGCCATTAAAACTACAACCACTACAGTAAAAGTAATAGCTACAATGTACTTACTAAGCATGAATTGCCATTTACTTACAGGCTGCAACATCATGGCTTGTACAGTGCGGTCTTTATACTCCGATGTTAACATACCAGATACCACAATCATTAAAATGAGTGGCAAATTAAACCAAAGTGAATTTAATATTAGGTAAACCAACAAATTACCATTTAACAAAGTACCTTCAAAATAAAAGGATTGTTTTAAATTGTCTAGTAGAATATCTATAATGGTTGCGCCTTGATAATACGCACTTACCAAAATAACCATTTCAATTACAAATAGAGCAGCTAGAGCATAATAGGTTTTGCCTTGCTTAAATAATTTATAAAACTCTGAGGCGACTAATGCTTTCATACAGTATTAAACTCAAACAATTTATCCATATTTAATTCGGGCACACAAGACGTAATATAAATGTGCTCTTCATGCAGTTTTTGTATTAATTCAGGCACTTCTTCTGCCGCCAAAGTTACACTCGCCGACGCGCCCTTAAAGACGGTTTTATAGTTTTGCAAAGTTTTAGATGCCTTAATATTTGGAGCCGTAAAATTATAACTTGTAGTATGCTCTTGAATAATGTTTTGTGTAACACCAGATTTTATAATGTTGCCGTTTTTTATAACAAACAATCGGGTACATATTTTGCTTAATTCTTCAATAATATGGGATGAAATAATAATAGCCAATCCTTTTTTTTCGGCTAATTCTATAATTAGTTGCCGTAAGGCCGATATCCCTAAAGGATCCAATCCCGAAAACGGTTCATCTAAAATTAAACATTTTGGGTTGTTTAATAATGCTATAGCTATACCCAAACGCTGTTTCATCCCCATAGAAAAATGCTTTACAGGATCGGTTCTATTTGTAGGCAGTCCAACTTGCTGCAATTTGTTAATTAAATCGGGAGTTGTAACGTTTAAACCCTGTACTTTACAAAATAGCTTTAAATTATCGTAAGCATTTAAATACTCGTACAATGCAGGTTTTTCAATTATACCGCCAATAGGTTTTACGCCGTTAGCATTTAGGGTTACAGTACCAGAATCAGCTTTTACTAAACCCAGAATAATTTTAAAAAGTGTTGTTTTACCAGCGCCATTTGCCCCTAATAAACCAGAGACTTCACCTGCATTACAAACTAAATTTACAGCATTTAAAATTTGAAGATTGCCATACGATTTACAGACATCTTTTACGGATAATATCATGCAGAAAATTCTAATTGAAGTTTTTTATAATCGAATTTGGATTGATAAGTCTTTTCCATAAAAGTACGCGCCCAAAAGGTTTTCCGAATAAGGAATAACGGATCTTTCACCATAAAATACGGCACAAAATGATGCCATTTTACACCGCGTTTTTTATAATAATTGGCTACATGTTGCTCTATTCCTAGTTCGCTAGCAGCGACTAAAGCAGCCGAACGCTGACACTTAGACCCAATATAATTGGCCGCTATTCTGTTCTGAAAACCATACTCGAAAAACTGATCTTTTGCTCGTTTATAATTTTGATATCGCGACCAGCCATCCATTAATACCAAAAAAATATGTATAAACGAAAACAAAAAACAAACCAACCAAAGTATTTGCCACCCGACACTATCTGTTTGTAAAGATTTTTTAAGAAAAACCCAAAACCCCCAAGATTCTAGTATAAATAAAATTAAAGAATAATACAGCAGCTTCCCTACTCTTAAATAAGAACAAAATGGATGTGGTTGTTTAGGTAAGCTAGCGAATTCCATGATAACAAATAAAATAAATCTTTAACTAATTTACCATATAAATGTTAATAAAAAAAGCCTGTAGATAACTACAGGCTTTCTTAATATGTTAATTTATTGTTTAAAACATGTCGCGTCCAGCAAAATGAAAAGCACCTTCTATTGCTGCATTTTCATCGCTATCACTTCCATGCACAGCATTTTCGCTAATAGAATCTGCATACATTTTACGAATAGTACCTTCGGCTGCATCAGCTGGATTTGTAGCACCAATAAGGGTTCTAAAATCTGCTACGGCATTTTCTTTCTCTAAAATAGCCGCTACAATTGGACCACGAGTCATATACTCTACCAACTCACCAAAAAACGGACGCTCACTGTGTATTGCGTAAAAAGCTTCAGCATCTGCTTTGGTCATTTGCGTTAACTTCATCGCTACTATTCTAAACCCTGAAGCGTTTATTTTTTCTAAAATTGCGCCAATGTGTCCTTTTTCAACAGCATCTGGCTTAAGCATTGTAAATGTTCTATTTGTTGCCATTTGTTTTTTTAAATTTGCTGCAAAAGTAATGCATTTCTTTAGAACTACCATATAAACCAATATTAAAAAATTGTATCTTCGCCCCTTATGACAGTTTCAGAAATCACCCAAATACAAACGCTTTTAAGCACGCCAAAACGCATTGTTATTGTTCCGCATAAAAATCCAGATGGCGATGCCATGGGCTCTACACTTGCGCTTTACCATTACTTAAAACAATACAATCACCTAGCTGTTGTGATTGCTCCAAACGATTATCCAGATTTTTTAAAATGGCTACCAGGAGACGATACTGTATTAAAATACGATAGTAATACAGCGCACTGCAATACCATTATTGCAGATGCAGAACTGATTTTTACATTAGATTTTAATGCCTTACATCGCGTAGAAAACATGGGCGAAGAACTAGCTAACAGCAAAGCTATAAAACTCATGATAGACCATCACCAACAGCCAGAACCTTACGCTTTGTACACGTATTCTGACGTTACAATGAGTTCTACCTGCGAAATGGTGTATCGTTTTATAGAAATGTTAGGCGATACCAATAAGATAACCCAAGCTATGGCCACCTGCTTGTACACAGGCATTATGACCGATACAGGCTCGTTTAGATTTGCGGCTACTACAAGCGAAACCCATTACATTATTGGTAAACTTATAGAACACGGTGCCAACAATGCCGAAATTCATAATAAGATTTACGACACCAACAGCTACGAGAGATTGCAATTATTAGGTTGTGCACTTAACAACCTTAAAGTTATTCCCGAATTAAATACGGCTTACATTACCTTATCTCAAGACGAACTTAATCAATTCAACTTCAAAAAAGGAGATACCGAAGGATTTGTTAACTACGGGCTATCGCTCAACAATATTAAATTTGCAGCTATTTTTATAGAACATAAGCAAGAAAATATTATTAAAATTTCGCTTAGGTCTAAAGGTGATTTCTCTGTAAACGAATTCTCCAGACGATATTTTGAAGGAGGTGGACATACCAATGCTGCTGGCGGAAAAAGTGATTTATCTCTAAACGATACAGTTGAAAAATTTATTAGTATCTTACCAAGCCATAAAAATGAATTAACCTCATGAAAAAATTACTTTTATGTTGTATAATATTGGTAAGTGTAATCGCTTGTAAATCTCCCGAGGCCAGACGACCAATATCGGTAACTAGCGGTTCGTTTATAGACGAGTCTGTAAAACGAAATACGCAATTATACGAAAGCGAAAAACAACAATTTCAGGAGTATATTAACAAAAATCCAAATCAAAAGTACATCGCTTCCAATAGTGGATTTTGGTACACTTACAACACACAAATAACAGCAGATTCCTTACCCAAACCCGATTATGGCGACATTGTTTTTTTTGATTACGATGTGAAATCGCTTAACGGCATACAAATCTATTCTGCCAACGAAACCAAGCCAGACCGCTACGTAATGGATCAACAAGAACTATTTACAGGACTCCGCGAAGGCTTAAAATTAATGAAAGCTGGAGAAACTGTAACCTTTCTTTTTCCGTCGTCTAAAGCTTATGGCTATTATGGCGACGAAAATAAAATTGGCACCAACATACCCCTTATTTGCAAAGTAACAGTACATTCAATAACCGAAAATTAATTACAAAAAATGACCCTATTAAAACAAACATTAAAGATTTTTTTGCTTACGCTTATTCTAAGCTTTACAGCATGTAACGAAAAATACCCAGATTTACCAGATGGCATCTATGCCGAATTCATTACCAACAAAGGTACCATGGTGGCTAATTTAGAGTACAAAAAAGTACCTGTAACCGTAGCCAACTTTATTACTTTGGCAGAAGGCACAAACACTATGGTAGACAGTACTTACAAAAACAAAAAATACTACAACGGTACCATTTTTCATCGTGTTATCGATAAATTCATGATTCAAGGTGGCGATCCTACCGGAACTGGTACAGGCAGCCCTGGATATAAATTCAACGATGAATTTAACGACGAATTAAAGCACGACAAGCCAGGCATTTTATCTATGGCCAACTCTGGTCCTAACACCAATGGCAGTCAGTTTTTTATTACAGAAATACCAACGCCTAATTTAGATAACAGACATGCTGTTTTTGGTGAATTGGTTTTAGGATTAGAAGTGCAAGACACGATATCGAATGTAGAGCGCGACGGAAGAGACAAACCTTTAGAAGACGTTGTACTACAACAAGTAAACATTATAAGAAAAGGTGCTGAAGCCAAAAAATTTGATGCTAATGCCGTATTCTTAAACAGTTTTGAAGAAATCGAAAAACAGAAAAAAGAAGCCGAAGCAAAATTAGAACAAGCTAAAGCAGACTTTTTAGAAAGCGACAAAGCGCTACGTGAAAAAATGGAAACCTTACCTTCTGGTTTAGGTATATCTGTTATTGAAAAAGGTGATGGAACTAAACCAACTTCTGAAGACAAAGTACTTATTGGTTATGCAGGATATTTAGAAGATGGTGCTTTATTCGATACCAACTACCCTGAAATAGCTAAAGTTTACGGACAGTACAATCCGCAACGCGATGCTCAAGGCGGTTATCAACCATTCCCTATGATTTACAACGAAAGCGCAGGCTTAATTCCTGGCTTCAGAGAAGCCATGCTTAATATGAATGTAGGCGACAAAGCTCGTGTTTACATTCCATCGGCTTTAGCTTATGGCGAACGTGGTGCACCTCCGGTTATCAAACCAAATACCAACCTTGTTTTCGATTTAGAAATTACAGGTGTTGTTGGTCAAGAGTAAACCTAAATAGCTATTAGTAGTGGAATATAAGTAGTGGAATATAAGTAGTGAGATTGTTAGTATTGCAGCTTGTTCTTTCAGATAAAAAAGTCAATACGCTATCATAATACAACACATATTTTCAACATACTAATTCATAAAAAAAATCCGCTAAACAGCGGATTTTTTTATTCTAGAATTGTGCTATAAGAGCCCTTATTTCTTTGGAATGTGCTTTAAAATTTCCAAAACAAATGTCCAATATTTTTGAGCCGATGAAATACTGGCACGTTCATCTGGAGAGTGCGCACCTTTTATCGTCGGGCCAAAACTAATCATTTCCATATCTTGATAATTAGATCCTAAAATACCACATTCTAAACCAGCATGACAAGCCGCTACATGAGCTTTTTCGCCATTTAAACGCTCGTATGTTTCGTCTAACACTTTTAAAATAGACGATTCCATATTTGGTGTCCATCCTGGGTAATCGCCTTTAAATTCTACTTCGCAACCTGTTAATTCGAAAGTTGCACGTAAGGTATTTGCTAAATCCCATTTAGAACTATCTACCGAAGATCGTGTTAAACATCCTACTTTAATTTTACCATCCTTTAAAATCACACGTGCAATGTTATTAGAAGTTTCCACCAGTTCTGGAATATCTGCACTCATTCTGTACACGCCATTATGTGCCGCATATAAAGCACGAGTAAACCCTTCCTGAACCCCTAGATCCATAATAAATTTTGGAGTTTCCACAGCTTCAATCAGCACCTTTAAATCTGGCTCCATGGTTTTTAGTTCGGCTTTAATAATTTCGGCTTGTTGATTCATTTCAAACTCGAAAGCAGCTTTATGCACCGCATCAATAGCTACAATAGCCATACTTTCTCTAGGTATGGCATTTCGTAAACTACCACCATCGATTTCTGAAATGCGTAAACCAAAATTCTCGAAACCATCGAAAAGTAAACGGTTTAAAATCTTATTGGCATTGCCTAGACCTTCGTGAATTTGCATCCCCGAATGTCCACCTTGTAAGCCTTTAACTGTAATTTTATAGCCTATTTTAAACTCTGGCGTTTCTTCTTGATTATACGATCTTGTTGCTGTAACATCTACACCACCAGCACAACCTACACCAATTTCATCATCTTCTTCGGTATCTAGATTTAAAAGAATATCACCTTTTAAAAGTCCACCTTTTAAACCTTGAGCACCCGTCATTCCAGTTTCTTCATCAATCGTAAATAACGCCTCAAGTTCTGGATGCGCAATGCTATCGCTTTCTAAAATAGCCATAATGGTTGCCACTCCCAAACCATTGTCGGCTCCTAAAGTGGTACCTTTTGCGCGTACCCAATCGCCATCTACATACATGTCTATACCTTGGGTTTCGAAATCGAAAACAGTATCGTTATTTTTTTGGTGTACCATATCTAAATGCGACTGCATTACAATGGCTTTTCTGTCTTCCATACCTGCTGTGGCTGGCTTGCGAATAATAACATTTCCAACCTCATCAACTATCGTTTCAAGTCCTAACGAGGTTCCGAAATCTTTCATAAAAGCTATTACTTGAGCTTCTTTTTTAGATGCCCTTGGCACGGCATTTAAATCGGCAAATTTATTCCAAAGCGCATTGGGTTCTAATGCTCGTATTTCTGAATTCATAATATCGTTTTAAAATGTTATACAAAGGTAGGTATTCGCAGCAACCTATTACAAACATTTACCTATTTTTGAGGTATGCTTAAAAACCCAAAAACATATTTAGCCTTAGCGTTATTGCCCCTGTATGGCATTGTAAAATTTTTATCGGGGTATCCAGAAATTGTAGAGCGTGTATATAGTAACGGCATATACCCATATATTTCGAAAGGATTTCGATTTACCTTAGGATGGATGCCTTTTTCGTTTGGTGATTTTATTTACGCGTTTGGCATCATATACATTTTACATTGGTTATTTGCCAACAGAAAACGTATTATTACTGATACTATAAATTGGATTGTAGATGTTTTGGCGGCTACCACCGTAATTTATTTTGCTTTTCACTTGTTTTGGGGTATGAATTATTACCGTTTACCATTACACAGCAATTTAGGTTTAGAAGCCGATTACACCACCGAACAATTGGTTAAGGTAACCACCTTATTAACCAACAAAACCAATGCACTGCAATTTAAACTTACACAAAACGATACGTTAAAAGTAAACATACCTTTAACGAAACGTGAAATCTTTAAAATTTCGGAAAATGGGTATCGCAATTTAAAAGCACAATTCCCACATTTAGATTACAGCCCAAAAAGCATTAAAATGTCGTTATTTAGTGTGCCTTTAACTTATATGGGATTTAGCGGCTACCTTAACCCTTTAACCAACGAAGCACAGGTAGATTACTTAATTCCAACTTATAAATTTCCAACTACAACGGCTCACGAAATGGCACATCAGTTAGGTTATGCCGCCGAAAATGAAGCTAACTTTATAGGATGCCTTGCCACTATTAACAACGATAATTTACACATTAAATATTCGGGGTATTCGTTTGGTCTTCGCCACTGTTTAAACGAAATTTACCATAGAGATCCTAATTTGTACGAAGATATGGTTGCTAAAGTGAATATAGGAGTTTTAAAAAACTATGAAGAAACCCGCCTGTTTTGGGAACAATACACCAACCCTTTAGAGCCAATTTTTAAACTGACTTACAGTTCGTATTTAGAAGCCAACAACCAACAAGGCGGCATGGAAAGTTACAGTTATGTAGTCGCCTTACTAGTAAATTATTTTCAGGAGTTTGATATTTAGTCGCGTGGCAACCCTAATTAATTTTACACTATTTTTGCAGCATGGAAAAACACATTAGCAGCATTCAGAATCCGTTAATAAAGCATATTTTTCAATTAAAAGAAAAATCGCGCGAACGCAAAAAATCGGAAACGTTTGTTATTGAAGGGCAACGCGAAATTAGTTTAGCCATTAAAGGCGCTTACACCATAAACACACTGTTATATTGCCCCGATTTTGTTAATTTAGAAACCGTTACTAAACTACTACTTCCACACACACAGCTTATAAACATCTCGAAAGACATATATCAAAAACTGGCTTATAGAGAAACTACCGAAGGTGTTCTAGCGATTGCCAAACACAAAACTAGCGTACTATCCGATTTGAAGTTTAGCACTCCAAATCCGTTAATTTTAATTGCTGAAGCTCCTGAAAAACCAGGAAACATTGGTGCCTTATTAAGAACTGCCGATGCCGCTAATGTAGATGCTTTTATTATAGCCAACCCAAAAACCGATTTATACAACCCGAATATTATCCGCTCTAGCGTAGGGTGTGTATTTACCAATCAGGTTGCTACGGGAAGTACTTCGGAGATTATTTCATTTTTAAAATCGAAAAACATTAACATTTTCTGTGCAGCGCTTCAAGCTTCTAAACCGTATTACACCCAAAATTACACCAAAGCTTCTGCCTTGGTTGTAGGCACCGAAGCTACTGGTTTAAGCAACGATTGGCTGGACGAAGCAACACAAAACATCATCATCCCAATGCAAGGCGAAATCGACTCTATGAACGTGTCTGTAGCCGCTGGCATATTAGTTTTCGAAGCAAAACGCCAAAGACAATTTGCCTAATTTTCAAGCAATTTAATATCATGACAGCAACCACGCTTTTTTATATCATTATCGCCATTCTTATTATCGATTTTATTATCGACAAAATTCTTGATGCCCTAAATGCCAAACATTATAATGACGCGTTGCCTTTAGACCTTCAAGATGTTTACGACGACAAAGAATACAAAACATCGCAACGTTATAAAAAAACCAATTATAAATTCGGGATTATAACCTCTACATTCTCCATACTATTAACCCTTGCTTTTTTATGGTTTAACGGTTTTGAACATGTTGATACTTTTGCCAGAAGCTTTAGTAGCAACCCCATAATTATTGCTTTATTGTTTTTTGGCGTGATTATGATTGGCAGCGATATTATTACCACACCCTTTGCCTACTATCAAACTTTTGTAATCGAAGAACAATTTGGGTTTAACAAAACCACAAAATCCACATTTTTTTTAGACAAGTTAAAAGGTTGGCTCATGATGGGCGTTATTGGCGGTGGCCTTTTAGCTTTAATTATTTTGTTTTACGATTTTACAGGAAACCAATTTTGGATGTACGCCTGGGCGCTTATTGCTGTGTTTAGCATTTTTATGAATATGTTCTACGCAAAACTTATTGTACCACTTTTTAACAAACAAACTCCTTTGGGCGACGGTAGCTTACGAGACAAAATTTCAGCATACGCCCAGCAAGTCGGTTTTCAATTAGACAATATTTTTGTTATCGATGGTTCGAAACGAAGCACCAAAGCCAACGCCTATTTTTCTGGATTTGGAAGTGAGAAACGCGTAACACTTTACGATACGTTAGTAAACGATTTAAATGAAGAAGAAATCGTAGCTGTTTTAGCGCACGAAGTTGGGCATTACAAAAAGAAACACATTATTTTCAATCTGGTAACGTCTATTTTATTAACAGGTTTAACGCTTTTTATTCTGTCTTTATTCATTTCGGAACCCGTGCTATCTCAAGCCATTGGTGTTAGCACGCCTAGTTTTCATGCTGGTTTAATCGCTTTCGGATTATTGTATAGTCCTATAAGTGAAATCACTGGACTAATTATGAATATATTTTCCAGAAAGTTTGAATATCAAGCCGATGACTATGCCAAAAACACCTATAATGCAACTGACTTAATAAGTTCGTTAAAAAAACTATCTAAGCACAGTTTAAGTAATTTAACACCGCACCCAGCGTATGTATTCATGCATTATTCGCACCCGACATTATTTAGTAGAATACAGAATTTAAAACGTCCTTAAAATTACAGTAAAGGCGACCAAAGTCTTGCTAGTTTTTCGGTAAGTTCGTGATACCAAGAACGTTGTTTCCAGCGCTCTAAATCAATTTCATCGGCATCTTTTAAATCGTTATAAAAGGCATCCTTTAATTTTTGGTTTACCTCTTTATCATAAACAATCGCATTAACTTCAAAATTCAAATCGAAACTTCGTAAATCCATATTCGCCGATCCAACAATAGCAATTTCGCTATCTATAGCCATCGTTTTAGCGTGCACAAAACCTTTCGTGTAGCGATATATAGCTACTCCAGAGCTCATAAGAGCCTCGTAATACGAACTTGCTGCCGCATTTACCAGTTTAGAATCGGATGTACGCGGCACTAACAATTTTACCTTTACACCACTTAAAGCAGCAATACACAAAGCATCCATTATGCTTTCGTTAGGCACAAAATACGGTGTGGTTATTAATATTTCGTGTTCTGCCAAACTTATAGCTTGCAATAACGAATATAAAATCGTTGGTGTTTTAGAATCTGGGCCACTGGCGGCTATTTGTACTGCTATATTGCTGTTGGTTTGAAAAGATTCTAATTCTGGAAAAAAATGTTCTGAAGGCTCTATATTACATTGTGCACAGAAGTTCCAATCGCATAAGAACATATATTGCAAATACCAAACCGCCGGCCCATGGATTTTTAAATGTGTATCGCGCCAATACGAAAAAGGTTCGGTATCGATAGTGTTAATGTATTTATCGCATACATTTATCCCTCCAACAAACCCGATACGGCCATCGATAACTATAATTTTACGGTGGTTGCGATAATTGATTCTGTTGGCTAAATATATCAGCTTAATTTTATAGAACGGATAGGCTTCTATTCCTGCTGCTCGCAAACGCTTTACCAAACTTTTTCGGATAGAACTGCTGCCGTAATCGTCGTACATAAATTTTACGGTTACACCTTCTTTTGCTTTTTGTATTAAAAGTGCTTCAATTTTTCGGCCTACAACATCGTCGGTAAAAATATAATATTCTAAATGTATATGATGTTTAGCTTCTGCGATAGCTTTGTAAACTTCGGGGAATTTAGATTCACCATTAATTAATAAATCAACTTCATTTTTATTGGTTAATGGGCTCGAAATTTCTTCAAACAACAAGCGTACCAACTTTTTATTCGATTCTAAAAGTTCGCCTTTATTTTTTATAATTTGTTTGGCATACTGTTGCAATTGAATGGCCAATTGCCGCTCGAACTTAATATCATTAAAAAGTTTTTTACTGTAGAGCTTTGTATTTCTGTAGTTTGTTCCAAAGAAAAAATAAATAATAATACCTAAAACAGGTACAAATATTACTAGTAATAAATACGACAGTGTTTTGGTTATATGGTTAGTATCGTAAATAACCCTTAAACACACCAATGCCACTATTGCGATATAAAAAATTTGCCAAAGCGAAGCCCAATCCATACGTTTAAATACTAAGGTGTTTATTTTTTTCTTCTATCCATCGTGCCATAAACTTAGTACTTTGCATACTATGGTGTTGCAACATGGCTCCTGTAAAGTTACTAAAACGATGCGTTTTTAAATTACATTTTACATCTTTTAAACGCGTTAAAAATTGATGTTGAAAATGCTCCTTATAAAATCTTGTGTTGTACACTATAACGCCTTGCTGTTGTGCAGTTTGCCACAGAGTTTTATTAGTATACAAAGCCACAGCCGCACTTACAAACTGCTCAAGATCATCTTCAATAATACCATTAGGATTTAAATCTCCAAACATGCCTTCGGCGGCGATAGTAGACATGGCGCAAGGCGTGCCGTTTTTCATGGCATCGACTAATTTACCTTTTAAACCCGCGCCAAAAACCAAGGGGGCTATACAGATTTTGGCTGTTTGCATTACGTCGTTAACATGGTCTGCAAAACCTTTAATTAAAAATCCGTCTTTAGGTTGGTGCAATTGATTGACTTTTTGCGAAGCGTACGCCCCATAAACATGCAACTCGGCTTTAGGCAACGCTTTACGAATTGAGGGCCAAATGCTATGCTTTAAATATAATACTGTCTGATAATTAGGCTCGTGTAAAAAATTACCAATAGTTACAAAGTGTTGTCGATCATCAAAACCCGGAAGCTTATTTACAGCTGTTTCAGACAGTTTTTCTAACATAAAAGGCAAATACAACAATAGGTTTTCTGGCACTTTAAAATCTTGTTTTAAAACGGCCATTTCGGCTTCCGAAATGATAAGGCTAATATCGCATCTGTAAATGCTGGCAATTTCGCGTTTAGCAATATCGCTAAACAAAAATGCGTTCGAAAAAGCTTCACCTTTTTTATAAGCTTCTTGCCTGCCCTTACGTAAACAATGCAAATCTTCGGTATCTAAAACTCTTAAAGCTTGCGGACAATGTTCCACCACACGCCAACCAAACTGTTCTTCGGTCATAAACCTATCGAACACAACCACATCTGGCTGTAAGTCGTTTATAAAATCATCGAAACTAGAATCGTTTAAAACTATTTCCTTTTCGGCAACACCTAAATCTGTTAATTGAACCGCATTTGTATTTTTACCACTTGTACTGGCAAAAGTAATATTGAAATTGGCAGTTTTAAAGGCAGTAATAAGCTGCATCATGCGGCTTCCCGCTGCAGACGATTTTGGCTCGGGCCAAACAAAGCCAATAATTAAAACGTTTTGCATCATTTATTCTGGCTTTGCCATTAAACTGTATTTTATACGTAAATTTTGCGCCCACTCTTTAACAGATTCTATTTCGGCTTCCGATAATTTGGCTTCGGCATGTGCCCAGGTATACGACTCTAATGGCATGCTTTTATCTTCAACTACTTCTATTAACTCTTCAATTTTATGATCTTTTTTCTTAACCGAATAGCTATTCCATTTAGAGAGATTTAAGTGCTTTTTACCATTATCAATATGCTCGGCCATCCAAAAATTAACAGGCGTTATCTGGCTATACCACGGATATTCTGTGTTATCGCTATGGCAATCGTAACAACTCGTTTTTAGAATAGCCTGCACCTGTTCTGGCGGATTAGTATCTTCTAAAAATTCATTTATGGTAATACTGTTGCCTGTATTTTTTTCTGGTCTAAAAAATTGGGCAATAATAAAAACTATCAGCACCAACCAAAGGGCTTTCTTAATCAATTTCATTTTGTTACTTTTAAGTATTAAAAATAGAAAAATAAAGTGACTACCGAGCAATTGTATATCGAATTAAAAAACGTAGACCACTCTAGAGAGAAACGGTTGCAATATGCGCTTTTAATTTTAAATGAACCTGAATTAACCAGCAATTTACTGGATATTTTATTTATGGTAGATGATAAGCTATCGTGCAAGGCCGCTTGGGTTTTAGAATATACGTGTGGCAAAAACTTACAATTGTTAATCCCTTATTTAAATCGGTTTACAGAGCACATAACCCGTATACATCTGGATCCCGCAGTTAGGCCAGTTGCTAAAATCTGCGAATATTTAGCATTGGCATATACCGATAAAACCGACACATGCTTAAAAAATGCTTTAACACAAACACATAAAGACCGTATTATAGAAACCTGTTTTGATTATTTAATAAACGACGAAAAAGTTGCTCCTAAAGCCTATAGCATGAATACCCTGTTTTTATTGGGTAAAGAAACCGATTGGGTGTACTCAGAATTACGCAATATTTTAGAGCGCGATTTCGAAAAAGAAAGTGCCGCCTTTAAAGCCCGTGCCAGACACATTTTAAAAAAATTGAAAAAGGTATAATGCTACTTTTAAAATTTTGTTTCAGATTACCTATAATTCTTAAACTTCTAGCAGTCTTCTTCGGTCTAAAACCTTTATCTTTGCGTTTTTAAAACAACACTACACATGTCATTAACACCCCTTAATGCGATATCGCCTATAGATGGTCGCTACGGAAGTAAAACCAAAGCTTTATCGGCTTATTTTTCGGAAGAAGCTCTAATTAAATACAGAATACAAGTAGAAATTGAATACTTTATAGCCCTTTGCGAGGTACCTTTAGAGCAACTAAAAGATTTTGATAAAAGTAACTTTGAAGCCTTAAGAGCTATATACAAAACGTTTTCGACCGAAGATGCCGAAGCTATTAAAGACATAGAAAAAGTTACCAACCACGATGTTAAAGCGGTTGAGTATTTTATTAAGGAAAAATTCGACGCTTTAAATATTTCAAAATATAAAGAATTTATCCATTTTGGTTTAACGTCTCAAGACATTAACAATACCGCTATACCATTAAGCATTAAAGAAGCTCTTAACGAGGTATATTTACCAGAATTTAATGCGGTTTTAGAAAAACTTAAAGACTTAGCTGTAGAGTGGTCCGACGTGTCTATGCTGGCAAGAACTCATGGTCAGCCAGCCTCCCCAACCCGATTGGGTAAAGAAATAGAGGTATTTGTAGTACGTTTACACCAGCAGTTAAACACATTGGAAGAGATTCCGCATGCTGCAAAATTTGGTGGCGCGACAGGTAATTTTAATGCTCATAATTTAGCTTTTAATCATATCGATTGGAAAGTGTTTGGCCGTACATTTGTTCAAGATGTTTTAGGTTTACACCACTCCTTCCCTACAACCCAAATAGAACATTACGACCACATGGCGGCTTTGTTCGACAACTTAAAGCGAATTAATACCATATTAATAGATTTAGATCGCGATATTTGGACTTATGTGTCTATGGATTATTTTAAACAAAAAATTAAAGCTGGAGAAGTTGGAAGCTCGGCCATGCCACATAAAGTAAACCCTATCGATTTTGAAAACAGCGAAGGTAATTTAGGAATTGCTAACGCCATTTTCGAGCATTTATCTGCTAAACTCCCTATTTCCAGATTACAACGCGATTTAACAGACAGTACGGTTTTAAGAAACGTTGGTGTACCATTTGGCCATACCGTTATCGGATTTCAATCGACTTTAAAAGGACTTAATAAATTATTATTGAACAAAGAAAAGTTTGAACAAGATTTAGAAAACAACTGGGCCGTTGTTGCCGAAGCTATTCAAACCATTTTAAGACGCGAAGGTTACCCTAACCCATACGAAGCTTTAAAAGGTTTAACTCGTACCAACGAAAAAATTAACCAATTGTCTATTTCGAATTTTATTGATACTTTAGAGGTGTCGGACAGCATTAAAACAGAACTGAAAGCCATTACACCAGCCAATTACACTGGTATTTAAAACATAAAAACATGATTTCGGACAAAACATCCTTTTATTTAACAGTAGTTGTTTCATTTGGATTTACAATCTCAGGACTACTTAAAATACTAGATAATTTTGTTGTTGTAACCTTGTTAATGCTAGGCTTTATAATTATAGTAGCCAATTTATTTACACACGATAAAATACATCACGAAGACTACGAAAAACCTACACCAGAAATGGAAGATTTTGATGTCTTTTAAAATAGTATAATCATATAAAAAATCCGCTAGAAAATATATTTAGCGGATTTTTTTATGACCTATTCTTCTTCATTTATTGCGCGTTTCAAGATAGGTTCTGGCAAACTTTTTTTGGCTTTAGCGCCCATTACTTTTAATTTTTCTACGCTCTTAATTAAATTCCCTCGCCCTTCAACCAATTTATTCATGGCCAAACCGTAATCTTTTTTAGCATCGTCTAATTTTTTGCCTACACCGGTAAGATCTTTTAACAACCCTTCAAATTTATCGTATAAAGCACCCGCCTGTGTTGCAATTTCCAAAGCATTACGTTGTTGCTTTTCGTTTTTCCACATGGTATCTATAGTCCGTAAGGTTGCCAATAAAGTAGCAGGAGTAACAATCACTATATCTTTTTCGAAAGCGCGATTATACAACGAATTGTCTTCATTTATAGCCACTGCAAACGCAGGTTCTATAGGTATAAAAAGCAAGACAAAATCTGGAGATTCCATCTGATATAAATCCTGATAATTCTTTGCCGACAATTCATCTACATGACGGCGAATGGAATGAATATGAGCCTTTAAAAAGTGCGCACGTTCAGCTTCTTCTGCGTTTACAAAACGTTCGTAATCTACTAAAGACACCTTAGAATCTATAATCATACGTTTATTATCGGGCAAATACAAAACAACATCAGGAAGCACGCGAGATCCATCTTCGCGCGTAAAATGTTGCTGTATAACATACTCTCTGTTTTTCTCCAATCCCGACTTTTCTAAAACACGCTCTAAAACCAACTCGCCCCAATTCCCTTGCATTTTAGTATCGCCTTTTAAAGCACGGGTTAAATTAGTGGCTTCTTTAGTCATTTGCACATTTAAATCTTTTAAGCCCAACAATTGCTCCTTTAAAGCCGAATGCATGCTAATACTTTCTTTTTGCGAATCTTCAACCCGCTTTTCGAAACCTTGAATTTTCTCGTGTAAAGGCGATAAAATATGCTTTAAATTTTCTTTATTTTGAAGTGTAAATTTCTCCGATTTCTCTTCTAAAATCCGATTCGCCAACAACTCAAAATCTTTTCGCAACTGCTCCTGTTGCTGTACAAATGTTTTATCGCGTTGTATATTTTGGTCTTGTAAATTTTGATACTCAGTAGATTTTTTAGCGAAGGCATCACTTAAAAATTCTTTTTCGCGTCTGATAGAATCACGATCGGCTTCAATTTTTAAGATCTGCTTTTGAAGGCCTTCTAATTGCTGATTAAACATGGTATTTTGTTTTTCATTTTCAGCATTAGTGTAGGTTTTAAATGTGTTGTACTGCTGTGTTAATTGCAGGTTGCGCTCTTCTAATCGGCTTAGTGTGGCTTTACTTTTTAATTTTGAAAACACAACACCCAAAACAAGACCGATTCCTGCTGAAGACACAATACTTAGTATTAAAATAATGGTTTCGTTCATGATTTTATAATGACAATGAGTAAAAATTTACGGTAATTATGGCTACAAAAGGTACGTTTTATTTTTTAACTCTAAACGTTCCCGTAACCGCATCGAACTGAATTAAATCGTCTGGAAATAACTGACCAAAAACATTTTGAGAAATTAAATTGCAGGGTGTATCCATTACTACTTGTCCTGGAGTCATTACAATCATTTTATCGCATAACTGAATGGCCAAATCTATTTCGTGCGATGAAAACAAAATGGTTTTCCCTGTTTCCTTTGTAAGTTTTTGTAATAATTTTAAAATATACGCTTTATGATACATGTCGAGATGCGTTGTAGGCTCATCTAAAATAATAAGATCCGTATCTTGAGCCAGCGCCCTAGAAATCATTACTTTTTGCAACTGACCATCGCTAAGTTCGAAGCATTTTTTATGCTTTAAGGCTTCAATATGTGTTAAACGCAACGCTTCGTTTACACGCTTAATATCGTTTTTAGACAGCGTTCCAATCCAGTTCGTGTAAGGATGCCTTCCAAGGGCAACCAATTCTAAAACCGACAAATTTTTTGAGGCCAGTTTTTCTGTAAAAACCAAGCTTAAAACCTGTGCCAGCTCTAACGGATTATATTTTTTAAGATCCTTATTCCGAATTAAAACGTTTCCGTCCAAAGGCTCTTGAGTGCGCGTAAGCGTCCGTAATAACGTAGATTTCCCAATACCGTTCGCACCTACCAACCCTATTAATTCTCCTGTATTTAAGGCTATATTTACATGAGAAGCAATAGGTGCTACTTCGTGTTTAGAACGATACCCAATTGAAAGATTTTCGGTTTTTAAAACAATATGTTTGGTAGTCTCTGCCATATTAAAATACCATATTTCTTTTACGCACTAAAAGCCAAATAACTATAGGAGCTCCCACTAAAGATGTTATGGCATTTATAGGCAAGGTATAATCACTGTTAGGAATCTGCGCAATGGTATCGCAAATAAGCATGATTATGGCACCAAAAATAATAACCGCTGGTAACAAAACTCTGTGGTTAGACGTATTAAACACCAAACGTGTAACATGAGGAATAGCCAGACCTACAAATGCAATTGGTCCAGCAAAAGCTGTAATAGAACCCGCTAAAATACTAGTTGCCAAAATGATAACTAAGCGACTTCTTTTTATACGCAAGCCAAGACTTTTTGCATAATTTTCACCTAAAAGTAACGTGTTTAATGTTTTAACAGAACTCAAACTCATAAATAAACCTATAGTGTACAAAACTGCTAGAATAAGAACTTCCTGCCACGATAGATTGCCTAAACTCCCAAAGCCCCAAAATATATACCGCTGTAATTGTTGAGCAGAACTAAAATATGAAAGCACACCAACTATTGCACCTGTTATGCTAGCAAACATTAAACCAATTATTAAAATAGCCATGGTGTCTCTTACTCTAGACGATACTATTAATACGGCAAGCAACACTAAAAAACTACCTAAACTAGCGGCTATTACAACACTCCATTTAGACGTTAAATATCCAGCAAAAACACCACCCAATATACCTGAGCCTAGAATTATTAAAGCGACTCCTAAACTCGCCCCCGAGCTTATACCCAACACAAAAGGCCCTGCTAAAGGATTCCGAAATAAGGTTTGCATTAACAAGCCCGAAACACCTAAACCCGAACCTACCAAAATAGCAGTAATGGCTTTAGGCAAGCGGTAATTTAAAACAATATATTGCCAAGATGCGTTTGTAGATTGCCCCAAGAGACTATCTAAAACATCGCTTACAGGAATTGCCACCGAACCTAAACTGATGTTCATTAACACACAACAAAACATGAGTACGCATAAAATAGCGAAAGCAGTATAATATGTTTTTGAATTTGGCAATTACTTTAATGGTTTAAAAAAGAAAGGTTGATACTCTGGCAGCAATTCTGGGTGACTAATTTTTATTAAATCTTTTAATACTAAATCGGGTCTACTTAATCCCAATTCGTAATACAGTACACCCCCTGTTGCTCCTTGCGTATTGGCAATGGTAAATATGTGCTTTTGTTTAAAAGCCTCGAACTTCGCATAGTGAGCATTAGCGGCTTTTAAATCGGAATAACTCCCGAAGTATGATGGATTCAACCAAATATCTGCATTTTGAGCTTTGGTAAATACCGATTCGAAATTAAGGGCCAAACTACCTGCTCCTGTACTGTTTTTCCAAAGATAATTAACATTTGCATCGCTTAACAACTCCGCTTCCGAACTTGTACCAGAAGGCAAATACCAAACATCTTTATGCATGGCTCCGCTTAACACAGTAGGTTGTTCTGTAACGGTAGCTGCAATAGCTTTCGCATTTAGATAATTCGTTTCAATAGTATTAAAAACCGTATCGGCTTCGGCTTCTTTTCCAAACAAAGCACCAAACAACTTTATCCATTCGGCCTTCGCTAAAGGCGACTCCTCTATCCAATCGCCATTATAAATTACAGGAATATTAGCTTTACTAACTGTTTCTAAAGTACGATTGTTACCATCAATACCAAAAGCGACAACTACATTGGGGTTAAGCGACAATAGCACCTCGGTATTTATACCTTCATTTTTTCCCAATTCTTTTACAAACCCCGAATCTATACGCGCTCTTATAAGTTCTGATGACACATAATCTGTGCCCGGAAAACCAATAAGTTTATCCGATGCTTCCAACAAATCTAAAGCAGGTAAATGTGTAGTAGATGTTACAACGATATTAGTTACAGGAACCGTTATAATGCCGTTAAACTCTGTTTGTTTTACATTTACTTTTACCGGGCTATTTTTGTCTACCAAAGCAAATTTAAAACTCTGATCAGATTCGGGCCAAGGACTAAATATTTCTAAAACTTTATACCCTGTATAATTGGTTACACTAAAGCCTTTAGCATACTTTAAGGGTGTTGCAGCAACTGCTTTATGGGTTTCAGGTATTGTAGATTTCGATTGTTTTTTACAACCAAATAAAACAAGAGCACACGCTATAAACAGATACTTCAATGTAGAAATTTTGATTCCGAACATCCTTATTTATTTTATTATTCAATACTGATTTTCAATATATAAACATCAACTACAACAACAATTTGTAGCCTTTGTTTTACTAAAAACTGCTTCAAATGTAAGCATATAAATAACAGTCAAATTAAAAAGATTTCATTTTTTTTGGTTTTCAGTTGTCTCAACTACGTTCTTAATCTTAAAAAATAAAAATTGAAATTTGTAATTTGGTTTTAGCAAAAAGACTTAGTTTTGCACAGCATTTTGGTTCCTATCCCAATGGATGGATTAAAAGGGAATTGAGTGAAAATCTCAAGCTGTTCCCGCAACTGTAATCTTAGTTCTGCTTTGCAGAATGCTTGTTATTATACTTCTAAAACACCACTGATTTTTTATAATTGGGAAGGTAAATAGCAAGACGAGAGTCAGGAGACCTGCCTAATGTAAATATCAAAATATTTGACTTTCGGGTAAAAGGTCTATAGCGTATGAGAACAAACATTTTTATATTTTTCTTAATTGTAATAGGCAAGCATTGTTCGGCTCAAGAACAAGCACAGTCTACTATTGAAACCCTTAACGAGGTTTTAATTACCGCCGATACACAATTACAAACCTTTAGCGACTCGCAATCTGTTTTGGTTTTATCGGACAGTATAATAGCTATTAATGCACCGTCTTTAACGTCTCTATTAAATTACAACTCGCCAATTTATTTTAAAGAAAATGGTTTAGGCATGGTTTCGTCGCCTTCGTTTCGCGGAACTACAGCCCAACAAACTGCAGTGGTTTGGAACGGCATAAACATAAACTCCCAACTGAATGGACAAACCGACTTTAACACGGTAAACACCACTAATTTTAATAACATTACCATTAAAAGTGGTGGCGGCAGCGTTATTTATGGCAGCGGAGCTATTGGCGGCAGTATTCATCTTAACAATAATTTTGATTACACAGAAGGATTTCAAAACACACTTCAATCGCGTTACGGTAGCTTCAATACTTTACAATTGCTTTATAAAAGCAATGTTTCAGTAAAAAACCTGAGCGCCAATATACAAGTCACCAGAAACAGTTCGGATAACGATTATGATTATATAGATTCTGATAATTTTAATAGAAACGGACAATTTTACAACACGAGCCTTAGCGCGAACATCAGCTACAAATTAAACAGAAAAAACATTTTAAAGTTTTACAGTTATGCCTTCGATGGCGATCGTCATTTCTCATTGATTTTCCCTTCGGAAACAGCCACCAAATATCACGATTTCAATACTAGAAATCTTATAGAATGGGATGGCTTTTACTCTAAATTCGTTTCTAAACTGAAGTTAGCCTACCTTACCGAAGATTACAAATATTACGATAACTTAAACACCAACGCTTATAGTTTTGGAAAAGTAAATACTCTGGTTGCAAAATACGATCTAACCTACACCCCTACAGATAACATTACTTTAAACTCGATTATAGACGGCACCCAAAACAAAGGAACGGGATCGAGTATTGATAAAGAAACCCGGCAAATTGCTAGCTTCAACCTACTTTTTAAACACGCATTGCATAAAAAGTTCACTTACGAGCTAGGCTTTCGTCAAGAAATCACCAACAACTATAACAGTCCGTTTTTATATAGCTTCGGGTTTCAATATCAAGTAGCAACACCGTATACTGTAACGCTAAACGGTTCTAAAAACTTCAGAATACCAACATTTAACGATTTGTATTGGGAAGGTAGTGGCAACCCCAATTTAAAACCCGAAACGGCTTACCAGATAGAAATTGGCAATCACTTAAACATCAAAAATTTCGCTATTACAGCAACAGTCTTTTACAACGACATTAAAGATATGATTAGATGGCTACCAAACGGAGCACTTTGGCAGCCCGTTAATACAGATCATGTAAAAACTTACGGACTAGAAAGTAGTTTACAATATGTAAAAGCCTTAAAACACCATCAATTTACTGTTAACAGTACTTACGCTTATACCATTTCTAAAAACCAAGAATTAGATACGCAACTCATTTATGTTCCAAAACATAAAGCTACCGCCAGTCTGGGATATGCTTTTAAAAACATATCGGCCTATTACCAGTGGTTATTTGTAAGCGATGTTTATACAACTACCGATAATTCGCAACAATATGTATTGGACGGTTATCAAGTATCTAATTTAGGACTGAATTACACTTTTAACGACAATTTTACCCTAGGCGGAACAATTAATAATCTTTTTAACGAAAATTATCAAAGTGTCTCTAACCGATACATGCCAGGACAAAATTACGCAATGCATATAACTATAACTTTTTAAATATTTAATTATGAAACAAATAAACAAACTTGTATTACTTGCACTAGCAAGCACCGCTATTATAACCTCTTGTAGTAGCGACGACGACAATAACGGCACACCAGACGTACCTAAAGGCACCTACGATAACGGCTATTTTATATTAAACGAAGGTAATAGCAACCCTGCTACTGCCAGTATTGCTTTTGTAGACCAAGAAGGTGTATTGTCTCAAGATATTTTCAGAACAGAAAATCCGGATGCTCCAGAAACAGGAAGTTATTTACAAAGCATGTTTTTTAGCGATACCCATGCGTTTATAATCTCTGGACAAGCCAATCAAGTTACTGTTGTAGATCGTTACACATTCGAATACATTACAACTATTGATAGTGACCTTGCATCGCCAAGATATGGTGCTGTTGCTAACGGAAAAGCATACGTTACCAACTCTAACGGTTGGGAAGCAGGAGGAGCAGACGACTTTGTAACTGTAATTAACTTAACAGATTATTCGACCTCGACATTTCCTATGGAAAATGCCGAAGGTGTTACAGAAGAAGATGGTTTCGTATATTTCTCTAACGGATATTACGGTTCTGGACATAGCATTACCGCTTTAAATAGTAATAACAACGAAACAGAAGTTATTGATTTAGGAGAAGGAAACTCTCCAAACTCTCTAGAGGAAGAAGACGGTTATTTATATGTTTTAACACAGAATTTCGAAGACACTTCAAAAATCTTTAAAATAGATTTATCATCAAACAGCATTAGCATGCAAATTACATTACCAGAAGACTTATCGGCTGCTAAGCAATTAAATGTAGAAGATGATGTTATTTATTTTACCAATAATACTTCGGTTTTTAAAGTAAACACCTCTGGAGATGAAGATTCTTTTGATAAAGTTTTAGAGTACACCTCTAATTCGGAGTGGGGCGCCATGTATGGTTTTGCCGTAGAAGACGATAAGATTTATATTGCAGATGGTGGCGATTTTGCTTCAAACGCGCCAACTTACGAATATAATTTATCTGGTACGCAACTAACAAGTTATTCGGCTGGAATTGGCCCTAACAGTTTCTATTTTAACGATTAATTAAACATCTTTAAACTAAAAAAGCTGATCAAAATAATTATTTTGATCAGCTTTTTTTTTATCTAATATAAAACCTTTTGTTCTTAAGCAACAAATAGTGGTCGTTCAGCCATAAGTGCATTTACTTTAGTGGCAACACCTTCTAAAACGGCTTCGTCTTCAAGATTTGTAATTACTTCATCTACCAAATCCACAATAGTTTGCATATCTGCTTCTTTTAAACCTCTAGTTGTAATAGCGGCAGCACCAATACGAATACCAGAAGTTACAAATGGCGATTTATCGTCAAACGGCACCATGTTTTTATTTACTGTAATATCTGCTTTTACTAAGGCCTCTTCTGCCTGTTTCCCAGACACCTCTTTATTTCTTAAATCAATAAGCATCATGTGGTTGTCTGTACCACCAGAAATAATATTGTATCCTTTAGCTACAAAAGCCGCCGCCATAGCTGCCGCGTTTTTCTTTACTTGCAGCATGTAATTTAAATACTCATCGGTTAAAGCTTCACCAAATGCAATCGCTTTAGCAGCTATAATATGCTCTAAAGGCCCACCTTGGTTTCCTGGAAAAACAGATGAATCGAATAAAGAAGACATTTTTCTTAAGCTACCATTTTTTAATTTCAATCCAAACGGATTGTCAAAATCCTCGCCCATCATAATCATTCCGCCTCTTGGTCCTCTTAAAGTTTTATGGGTCGTAGTAGTTACTACGTGACAATGCGGAATCGGATCGTTTAAAATACCCTTAGCAATTAAACCTGCTGGGTGCGAAATATCAGCCATTAAAATCGCATTTACACTGTCTGCGATTTCACGGAAACGTTTAAAATCTATATCTCTTGAGTAAGCAGAAGCTCCAGCTATGATTAGTCTAGGTTGTTCTTTTGTAGCGATCTCTTGTATTTTATCGTAGTTTAATACGCCCGTTTCCTGCTCTACCCCGTAAAATACTGGGTTGTATAATTTACCAGAGAAATTTACTGGCGACCCGTGGGTTAAATGTCCACCATGAGATAAATCGAAACCTAAAATTTTATCGCCTGGTTTTAAACAAGCTGCAAAAACTGCTGTATTGGCTTGACTTCCCGAGTGCGGTTGTACGTTTACATAAGCAGCTCCAAAAAGTGCTTTAGCACGATCAATTGCAATTTGCTCTACCTCATCAACCACTTCACAGCCACCGTAATAGCGCTTACCAGGATACCCTTCGGCATATTTGTTTGTTAATACAGAACCAGCAGCTTCCATCACTTGGTCGCTTACAAAGTTTTCCGAAGCAATAAGTTCTAAACCATGTAATTGGCGTTGTTTTTCGGCTTCAATTAATTCAAAAATTTGTTCGTCGCGTTGCATAATTGTAATTATCGTTAAAAATTCCTCAAAAATAATAAATAGATTAGTTAAATACATCAAAAAACATATATTTGAATAGAATTTATTAAACAATTAATTAACAAAAACGTTATGCAGATATCCGCTAACAATCCCGATAGAAAAACCTGGCTCCACGTCGATAAAAACTCCGATTTCCCTATACAAAACATCCCTTTTGGTGTCTTTTTAACCAGAGACGATATTATTACCATAGGAACGCGTATTGGAGATACTGCTATAGACCTTGGCGCTTTGCATCAGTTGGGATATTTTGACGACATTCCTTTAACCGATGATATTTTTCTTCAAGACACTTTGAACGACTTTATTGCTGATGGAAGAAAAACCTGGCGTGCCGTTAGAAATAAAATTGCAGATATTTTTGATGATGAAAACGATTCATTAAAAAATAATAAACAACATAAAGAAATAGTCTTGTTTCGTTTAGATGAAATTGAAATGCAATTGCCTGTTGAAATTGGCGATTACACCGATTTTTATTCGAGCATAGAACACGCTACCAATGTAGGGACTATGTTTAGAGACCCAGACAATGCCTTAATGCCAAACTGGTTACACATTCCGGTGGGGTATCATGGTAGAAGCTCCTCTATAATTCCGTCTGGAATTCCAATACACAGACCGCAAGGCCAAACGTTACCAGAAGGCGCCACAGAACCTGTTTTTGGGCCTTCTAAATTAGTTGATTTTGAACTTGAAATGGCTTTTATTACTACCGATGCCAACGATTTAGGAGAACCTATTCCTGTTGATGAAGCCGAAGAATATATTTTTGGATTGGTATTATTTAACGATTGGAGTGCACGAGACATCCAAAAATGGGAATACGTACCACTAGGGCCATTCCTTGCTAAAAGTTTCGCTTCTTCGATGTCGCCTTGGATTGTTACCTTAGATGCTTTAGAACCTTACCGAGTGCAAGGGCCAAAACCCATAAAAAAGCAAATGTCTTACTTACAAAGCAAGGGCAAAAAAAGTTTCGATATCAATTTAGAAGTCGCTATACAGCCTAAAAAAGCTAAAGAAACTATTGTATCGCGTTCTAATTTTAAATACATGTACTGGAACATGTCGCAACAATTAGCGCACCATACTATTAATGGTTGTCCGGTTAATTCAGGTGATTTAATGGGTAGCGGTACCATATCTGGACCAACGCCAGATTCGTATGGGTCGATGCTGGAATTAACCTGGAAAGGTACAAAACCATTGCAAATGAAAGACGGTAGCGAACGTAAATTCATAAACGATTACGACACCGTTATCATGCGTGGGTATTGCGAAAACGATGGTACACGCATTGGGTTTGGCGAGGTAAAAACACAACTTCTTCCTGTATTTAATCCTAAAAAAAAGTAATAGTTTTCGAGAAATTCTCGAAACCAATCTCATGGTAACAACCAACTGATACCCCCGCCAAAAGAGGCGGTGTAAAAGTTGAATTTTCGTCAATCTGAATTTATTTCAGATGCTCATTATAATTGATTTTCTATATAATGAGATTCTGTGTCAAGCACAGAATGACGCAATGTTGAACTTTTTACACAGCCTCTTTTGCACTTAAAAACTAGCCAGGTCTAACCTATTAATATCGCTATGCGAAGCATGAGCTACCGTAACACCATCTTTAATAATCAACAATTGCGGCGATTCGTGATGCACTTTAAAGACAGCCGCTACAGTATTCGATATATCCCGATATTGCAATAAATCCAGAAAATACAAATCTACATTGGTATCTAAATCGTAAGCCTTCTCAAAACCGCGCAGCACCATACTACTAATACCGCAACGGGTGGAATGTTTAAAAATAACCTGTGCCTTATTGTACGAATCCGATTTAATTTGCTGTAACTGTTCGGTTTCCACTAAAGGAATCCACGGCAATGCTTTTTCATTTTTTAACGTATTGTTAGTAAACAACTTATCAAAAATTCCCATAATATTTATTAATTTTAAGAACCTACTCAAAAAGACGAAATGTCATGTTTTTAATCACCAAAAACTGCCAAATTGTCTTTTAAATTGAATTGGTAAGATAATTGACTATCCATTGAAAAACACTTAAACAATGAACTTTAACAATTATACAATAAAATCTCAAGAAGCCATACAACGCGCCCAACAAATTGCGCAAGAATATGGTCAACAAAGCATAGAAAACGAACACGTATTTAAAGCAATTACCGAAGTTGATGAAAACGTGCTGCCTTTTCTATTAAAAAAGCTGAATGTTAACAATAACATTCTAGAGCAAGCCTTAACCAAACAAATAGAAAGTTTTCCTAAAGTTTCTGGTGGCGAAATCATGGCATCCAGAACCTTAGGATCAACTTTAAACGACGCATCCAGCATTGCTAAAAAAATGAACGATGAGTATGTTTCAATCGAACACCTAATCATTGCCATTTTTAAATCGAACAGCAAAATAGCACAGATGCTAAAAGACCAAGGCGTTACCGAAAAAGCTTTAACAGCTGCGATTGAAGAATTGCGCAAAGGCGATCGCGTAACCTCTCAAAGTCAGGAAGAAACTTACAATGCGCTAAACAAATACGCTAAAAATTTAAATGAATTAGCGCAAACAGGAAAATTAGATCCCGTAATTGGTCGCGACGAAGAAATAAGACGTATTCTACAAATTTTATCGCGCCGCACCAAAAACAACCCTATTTTAGTAGGTGAACCCGGTACCGGTAAAACCGCCATTGCCGAAGGTTTAGCCCACCGTATTGTAGACGGCGACGTGCCCGAAAATTTAAAAGACAAGCAAATTTATGCTTTAGATATGGGGGCTCTTATTGCAGGCGCTAAATATAAAGGGGAATTTGAAGAGCGTTTAAAATCGGTAATTAAAGAAGTAACGACTAGCGAAGGTGATATTGTATTATTTATAGACGAAATCCACACACTTGTGGGCGCTGGTGGCGGTCAAGGCGCTATGGATGCGGCCAATATCTTAAAACCTGCATTAGCTCGCGGCGAACTCAGATCTATTGGTGCAACCACATTGGATGAATATCAAAAATATTTTGAAAAAGACAAAGCTTTAGAACGTCGTTTTCAAAAAGTAATGGTAGACGAACCCGATACCGAAAGTGCCATTTCCATCCTGCGCGGTATTAAAGAAAAGTACGAAACACACCATAAAGTTCGCATAAAAGACGAAGCGATTATTGGTGCTGTAGAACTATCGGAACGTTATATTACCAACCGATTTTTACCAGACAAGGCGATAGATTTAATGGATGAAGCGGCCTCTAAACTTCGTATGGAAATCAATTCGAAACCAGAAGAATTGGATGTTTTAGACCGAAAAATCATGCAGTTGGAAATCGAAATTGAAGCCATAAAACGCGAAAAAGACGATGTAAAATTAAAAAGCTTACAAGCCGATTTAGCTAATTTGAAAGAAGAGCGCAACGACATCAACGCCAAATGGAAGAGCGAAAAAGAAGTTGTAGACAACATACAAACCGCTAAACTGGATATCGAAAACTTTAAATTAGAAGCCGAACGCGCCGAACGCGAAGGCGATTACGGTAAAGTTGCCGAAATCCGTTACGGAAAAATTAAAGATGCTCAAGAGCGTTTGGATAGCTTACAAAAAGAATTGCAGGAAAATCAAACTGGCCATTCGTTAATTAAAGAGGAAGTAACCTACGACGATATTGCCGAGGTGGTTGCTAAATGGACAGGGATTCCGGTTACCAAAATGCTTCAAAGCGAGCGCGACAAATTATTGCATCTGGAAGACGAACTACACAAACGTGTGGTTGGTCAAGAAGAAGCTATCGCCGCCGTAAGTGATGCGGTAAGACGTAGCCGTGCAGGCCTTCAAAATCCAGAAAAACCAATCGGAACCTTCCTGTTTTTAGGAACAACCGGTGTTGGTAAAACCGAGCTTGCTAAAGCTTTGGCAGAGTATCTTTTTGATGATGAAAACGCCATGACTAGAATTGATATGAGCGAATATCAAGAACGTCACGCTGTAAGCCGCTTGGTTGGTGCACCTCCAGGATATGTGGGTTACGATGAAGGCGGGCAATTAACCGAAGCTGTTCGAAGAAAACCATATTCAGTGGTGCTTTTAGATGAAATTGAAAAAGCACATCCAGATACGTTCAACATCTTATTGCAAGTTTTGGACGAAGGTCGCTTAACCGACAATAAAGGACGTGTAGCCGATTTTAAAAATACGATAATTATTATGACCTCTAACATGGGAAGTCAAATAATACAAGAACGTTTCGAGGCTACAAAAGATATTGACAGTGCCATTGAAACCGCTAAATTAGATGTATTGGCTCTATTAAAACAATCGGTAAGGCCTGAATTTTTAAACCGTATAGACGATACAATTATGTTTACGCCTTTAAGTAAAGATAACATTACAGATATTGTAGAATTACAATTAAAAAGCGTCTCTAAAATGATTGCCCAACAAGGCATTACTTTTGATGCTACACCTGAAGCCGTTCAGTATTTAGCAGACAAGGGGTACAATCCAGAATACGGCGCAAGACCTGTTAAACGTGTTATCCAAAAAGAAGTGCTTAATGAACTGAGTAAAGAAATACTCTCCGGAAAAGTTACAACAGATAGCATTATACTGTTAGACGCCTTTGATGATCGTTTAGTATTTAGAAATCAAGATCATTTGGTTCCCGAAGAATAATTAAAAAAAGAATTATAAAAAACAGTTAAAACCAGTGCTAGTGTATATTTACATTACCACTGGTTTTATTGGTTTACACACTTTTTATCAACAATAAAAATCAATTTACACAAAGACACAACACATCAGTTTAACACTTAAACTTTACCAATGTATTATAATGCTTACTTTTAGTGATAATTCTTTGTTGTCGCTATACTGACCGCGATTCAACATCTCATGTTGTTTATAAATCTCTACGTTATGATGAGAACCTGAAACAAGTTCTGGGTAACGAGCAATTTTATGATTTATAACCGATATTTATTAAATTAAACTTGTTTACACTTAAAACAAATGCCTACCGATAAAAATTGCATGTCGTGCACTTCATAATTTTCGAGCTCTGGGACTTCTAGCTTAACAGGTAAACACTCGACTTGATTACAAATTTTACATTGAAAATGTAAGTGGTTATGCAGCGAATGACTTTGCAAACAGCTAGATGTACATAAGGCATAATGCGCCTTCCCTGCTGTATCTGTTACAAAATGAACTTTTCCAGCAGCCACAAACCGATCTAACATGCGGTAAATTGTAGTTTTATTTACAGAAACGTCTATAGTATTAATTATATCATCTGCAGTTAAAGTCTTTTTAGATCTTTGCAACAATTCTAAAACCGCTTCTTGCGCTTTGGTATTTCTTACAACAGCCATTTTATTCTCTAAACCTATTACAATTCTATACATGCAAAAGTAATAAAACTATTTGGCTTAAAATTACAGCAATTCTGCATATCCGATTTAACAAAAAAAACAAACACAACTTTGTTGCATTTAAAAAATACTTTATATTTGTCGGCTTAATACAAACATCTTTTGTTTAAACACGATTGAATACTCCATTAAAACATAGCATAAACTTAGCATTATTAATCTTGCTTTTTGTATCAAACATAGCAGGACTGCATGCTTTAACTCATGTTTTTGAGGATGGTCATGATGAAAACGATAATAATTTAATTGAATGTGTTATATGCGATCTAGCTTTAACACAACAATCTACACCAAGTCTTAAACCTAATTTCGACGACCTAGAGATTAAGACTTCTATTGCAAATTATTCAGAAAAGAATCCTATTTCTTTCTACCAAACCATGCGCCTTAACACTCAAATAAAGGACGTTCATTTTGGCAGACCCCCGCCGCATTGTTAATACCTCTGCTACAATTTTTGCAAGTGCAGCTTTTTAAACATCGAACTGGTGGCATTATATCATTGGTTTTGGCTATGCGTTAAACCAATTTGTATTCTACAAACACGGTTTAAGGCAAAAAGAGCTTCACAATTAAACAGTTCCGGTAAAATAATTACCCCTAACACGCGTATTCATAATTTATGAGACACCTATTTTTGGTGGTTTTCTCACTTTTAGTATATCCAACGATTTACGCCCAATCTACCGTTTGTGTAACGGGAACGGTTGTAAACGAACAAAATACTAAAGGTATAGAGAATGTAACCATTTTAATAAACGGCAGATACACAACTACCGACATCTATGGTCAGTTTGAATTACATGTTGAAAAAGCGAAACATTATAACTTGCAAGCATCGCATGTCAGTTATATTTCCAAGCAACGTGTTCTAAATAATTCAGATGTAACTAATGTTGTAATAGCTTTAAAAGAAGCAATCAATTCACTGGCAGAAGTAAACATTAATGGCAAATCTGAGCAAAGAAAACTGAAAGAATCCCCTTTGGTGAGCCAATCTGTATCGAAAACATTTTTAGAAACTAATCGCGAGAACAGTTTAATGCAAACCTTAAAAAAAATACCTGGCGTAAGCACTATAAATATTGGTTCTGGACAATCTAAACCTGTTATTAGAGGCCTAGGTTTTAACCGAGTTGTAGTCGTGCAAAACGGCATTAAACATGAAGCCCAACAGTGGGGTGGCGATCATGGTCTTGAGATAGACCAATATGGTATAGAAAACATTAAAATAGTAAAAGGTCCAGCCTCTTTACTTTATGGTTCCGATGCCATTGCGGGCGTGGTAGACATTCAGCCGGCAAACGTTCCTAAACGAAATTCTTTTAGCGGAGAAGTTAACCTTCTAGGCGAAACCAATAACGATTTATTTGGTGTTTCTGCAGGCATAGCATCTAGAAAAAACCATTGGTTTTACCGTGGCAGATTAACCTACAGAGACTACGCCGATTATAAAGTGCCAACAGATAGAATTAGTTACGACAATTATATCTTCGAGCTTTACGATAATAATTTAAGAAATACGGCTGGGCAGGAAGCCAATGCTAGTTTTAGTTTAGGGTATAAGTCTAATGGCATTACTTCTGAAACGTTTATAAGTAATGTGAATGGTAAAAACGGATTTTTCGCCAATGCACATGGTTTAGAGGTTCGTACTTCCGATATAGATTACGACGCATCTAGTCGCGATATCGATTTACCGTACCATACTGTAAATCATTTTAAACTCACTAATAATACGTCTATTAACACCCAAAACCATGATGTGTTTATTGAGTTAGGATATCAAAACAATTATAGAGAAGAACATTCTGAGCCTGTTCCGCATGGTTATATGCCTAAACCAGATAATTCTAAAGAACGTGAGTTTAACAAAAACACGTATGCCCTTAATATTAAAGATGCAATGTCTTTAATATCCAATCATGATATTGTTGCTGGTTTAAACCTAGAATATCAAGATAATAATATTGGGGGCTGGGGGTTTCTTATCCCAGAATACAACAGGTTTACGGTAGGCGGATTTGCTTACGACCAGATAGCGATTACCGACAATTTTAACCTTCAGGCTGGCTTACGTTACGACTGGGGGCTTATTAACACAAAATCGTACTACGATTGGTATCCTTCAACCATTAACAATCCGGACGGATCTACCTCTTATGTATACTTACAACGTGCCCAAGACAAAACACTAAATTTTGGAAGTTTTAGCGGTTCGGTTGGTCTTAGCTACATAGCTAATAACACGACCTACAAATTCAATGTAGGTAAAAGTTTCAGGATGCCTTTAGCAAACGAGTTAGCTTCCGATGGCGTTAACTACCATATGTATAGGTACGAGCGAGGAAACTTAAATTTAGACCCAGAATCGTCCTATCAAGCCGATTTTGAAATTAATCACGACGCAGAAAAGTTCAGTTTTGGCGTTAGTCCTTTTATTAATTTTTTCGATAATTACATTTACTTAAACCCCACCTCCAATTATTACGAAACCTTACAAATTTACGAATACACACAAGCAGAAGTTTTTCGTTTTGGTGGCGAAATTAAAGCCAGTACCACGCTGTTTAAAAAATTAAACTTAGCAGCTTCGGCAGAATATGTATATGCCAGACAAACCAGTGGCCCTAAAAAGGGATTTACTCTACCTTTTTCTCCGCCTTTATCTGGGGTAGTCTCTGCAAATTACACATTCAACTCGTTTTCTTGGTTTGAAAACCCCGAAGTTATGTTGGATTTTATTGTTACTGCTGCACAAAATGAAATTGTGCCACCAGAAGAAATCACAGCTGGCTATCAAGTTTTAAACGTTTCGTTTCTTTCAAAATTAAAACTATCTAACCGTTTAAAACCATTAGCCCTGCGTATAAAATTAAACAACGTATTTAATACCAAGTATTATAACCATACTAGCTTTTACCGTTTAATAGATGTGCCAGAACCCGGCCGAAACCTATCGCTATCGTTAACAATACCTTTTTAATTTATAATAATCAATACTTAATAATCAAAATCAAAAATCATGAAATTAAACATTATGAAATCAAATTTAAAATTCTTAGCACTAATAGCTTCTATTGGATTTTTTCTAAATTCTTGTAGTAGCGACGACGACAACTCAACTTTCGACGCACCCGTAATTTCCAATTTTGAATACGGCGAAGGTAGCGAACACTCTACAGAACAGGTTGGCTATAAAGGCTCGGACCTACACGTAGAAGCCGAAATTTTTGCTGAAGCTACGGTTAGCAGTATCACTTTAGAAATCCATTCCCATGACGTAACACCTGCAGAAGGTGAAGTCGCTTGGGATTTTGAACACGTGTATACAGACAGTAAGTATTTAGTGATGAACCCAACGTTTCACGAACATATAGACATCCCTAGCAATATTCCTGCTGGAGAATATCATATAGAACTTATTGTAACCGACGAGAATGGAAACAGTACTGAAGTAGATGGACACCTTGAAATTTTGTCTCCTATCACACTTAGCGAAATCTCTATAGACGAAACAGTTGTAAGGGGAAGCGATATGCATGCAGAATTCATGATTCATGCTGTATATGGCATTCATAATATTACTGTAGATATTCATGCTCACGATTTAACAATAGGTGAAGGTGAAGAAGAATGGGACTTTGAAGCAGTTTATGAAGAAGGTTTTCACGGAAAAACCGAGGCGGAATTTCACAAACATATCGATGTTCCTGCAACAGCACCAGCCGGAGAATATCATGCAACTTTTACCGTTGAAGATGAAGAAGGCAACACCTTTGAATACGAAACACATATAGACGTAACAAAGGCTTAATAAACAATGAGACTGTCTAAAAAGTTACTTTTTCGTCAATCTGAATTTATTTAACTTCGTTGAATCTTCGATTTCAGATTCTCATAATTATTAAATTTCAATATGATGAGATTCTGTGTCACCTGCCTGCCAGGAGCACAGAATGACGTACAGTTAAACTTTTTAGACAGCCTCTTTCTAAAATTATTGCATTATGAAACTGATTAAAAACACACTTTATTTTCTATGTATTGCACTAAGTATAATTTCGTGCTCTACAGACGATGAAACCGAAAAAGACTTAGAAAAACCTACTATTACCATTAATTACGATGGCGGTTTCCCGCAAGCTTGCGAACAGTTAAAAAAAGGACAGACATATGTCTTTAAGGCTAGGGTAACCGATAATTTAGCTTTAGCATCTTACAGCCTAGATTTACACCATAATTTCGATCACCATACGCATGACGACCAAAATGTACCTTGCGAATTAGGCCCTAAAAAAGAAGCCGTAAATCAATTTATTTATATGGAAAACTTTAGTATTGATGGTGACTTACAAACGTATGAAATAGCTGTACAAGTTACGATTCCTAATGATGTAGATACAGGGGATTACCATTGCGCCTATTCTGTAACCGATGTTACAGGTTGGCAATCCAGAACTTCAATAGATATCAAAATTATTGAATAAAACACCCCAAATTAAAAAAGTAATGAACTCAAAAATTAAAAACCTATTATTAAGCATACCCGTATTATGCTTTGTATTTACCTCTTGTAGTAAAAATGATGATATTACCGAAGAACCAAAACCAGAGCCTACAATTTCTAATATAGAGGTCGGCCTACATAATAACGAAATTGGAGTTGTTGGCGAAGATTTCCACTTTAATGCAGAAGTTTTAGCGGGAGACTTATTAGATAATGTTACCATAAATTTAGTACAAAAAAGCGAAGAAACCTATACGGAAGAATGGACTTTTGAGATTGTGTTTACCGAAAGAATCACAGGTTTAAAAAACGCGACACTTCATAGACATTTTGATATCCCTGCCGAAGCCCCCAAAGGAACGTATGATTTTGTTATTACCGTAAAAGACCAAAACGGAACAAGTATAGAAGAAATTAGAAATATTAACTTAATCGATGCCTCCGATTACCCTGAAGTAAATCCACATGTAAGTGTGTTTGGCATAGACAAAATAGATGTAGATGGAAAATCAGGTTTTAATAACTTTTACAATAATGACGCCTTTAAAAACCCCGATGCAGCCTTTTTTAACAAAGATGAATCCATCTGGTCTGCATTACAAATAGGCAGTATTAAAGGCGATGGTATTATGTATGGTTTATTAATTAAAAAGAGCCACAACCATAAACCGGAAAACATCGAACAAATCGATTTTTCTAAAGCTATTGTTACAGAAGTTGTTGAGCACACTGGCGAAGAAGAAGTTTTTACACTAAAAAATAATCGAGATACCGGACACTGGAATTACGGTCTTGCTCTTAAAATAGGTGCTCTAGAAGACAATAATCTTCTTGAAACAAATGCTATAAACTGGGAAAATGGCACGTATTACTATGGTGTTGTATATACCAATATTACATACAACAGAAGCATTTTTAAGTATATAGAATTTGAAATAAAAGGGTTTTAAAAAAACAGGGATTAGTTCTCTAAGCAAAAAAAGAATCGATGGTCGCGACCATCGATTCTTTTTTTGTTAAATAGTACCTGCCTACAAACAGGTTTTAAATTATTTACACCTATAAAATGTGTTCAATATTTCGTTAATCCATCCAAAAGGGTTGAACCTTGTTTTTGAAAATGCGAAACCGCACTTTCTCCATGAGCTCCAAGCATGTAATTGGTAGTTAATACTTTTCCTAAACTATTTTTTTCAAAAGATTTTAACTGTTGTATTCTCTCGCTTTGCGATTCCTGATGAAACTGATTATTTTCCATAGCAATTTTAATTTAGTATAAAATTAAATATTTACAGGCACGAAATTACACCAAATCCTTTAATTATTAACTCGAACAAACAGAACTAACACTTTAATAATACAGCACTTAAAAAGTAATATTAACATAACTATAAACTCTATATTTAATTACAAATGAGTTTAAATTTATATGGATTTATAATTGAAGAAAATGAAACTTTTCTCAATTTACAGTTGGCACTCCCTATAAATTATTATCCTAAAAACTTGATGAGACACAAAGCAAATTCGGTATATTCAAAATCTGAATCCACGGCACGAAACAAACAATTACAACAAGATAAACTACAGCACACAAAACTTAAAATAAATTAAAATTTTGTTAAAAAACACCGTCTTAAATACTACACGAAACAAAGTGACGTTTTAATATTAAGGTTGGTTAGTTAAAAAGCAACGCGAGTCGATTTTCTTCAGATGAGCGTTGCTTTTTTGTTTTGGTTATTATTGTAGTTTTAAAACTAAAACATAACATACAATGTGGTAACAATTTTCCCTTGGTTCCCTTCTAGCGAGATAGATAATAAGTCTTTACAGGCTTTAACCTTGGTAAGAAACGGCGCAGCCAAAATAGCTACGCCACTATGCTTTTTTAACCGAATACCCTGCCCCGAAATAATATCGATATTAGGCACAAAATCTGCTTCGGGTATATGCTCGGTAAGTAATACATATTTGTATTTTTTTAGTTTTATTAGCACATTTTCGATTTCAGCGTTCGATAAATGCTGTAGCACTTGCCTTACAATTGCGCAATCTGCTTTTGGCAACTCATCTTTCGATATATCTAAATGCTTAAACTCCAGTTTTTCGTTTTTAAACAACGTCATGTTACGGCCAATCAAATCTGGAACAATATCTACAGCCACATATTTTCTGGTAAAAGGCAACAATTGTTTGCCAACATTAAAATCTCCACATCCCAAATCGCACACCGAAAGCAATGGCTTAAAACCCGATAAAAAATTGGATACAGCTTGAATATAAGGCGCTACCAGATTTATATTATGAGAACCATCTCCCGAATAGAATTCGGTGGGATTGCCGCCCCAAAGGTTCCGCTCGTAAACTTGAGACATAGCAGCCTGGGTTGGCCACGGCTGTTTTATTTTTTTAGACATTACAACAAATTTCAGCGCTTATACAAACATAATTAAATTACAGTCCTTCAACTGTATTTATGGTTTGTAATTTATAAACAAAGCCCCCTTCGTGGTTTATCCCATTTACTATTAACTGTATGTTTTTATGTTGCCCTTTGTATACCTTTAACTGTACTTTACGGTTTGGTTTAATACTTACATTTGGTTTCCAATCTAAAGCTTCGTAATACATTCTAGATTGCAAATCATTAAATTGCATGGCTCGAGCCACAAACGTATCGCTAGCTGCTTCAAACCCAAAATCGACCACACTCTCTTTAACAATTGGTGGGGTAATACTATCGGCGTTCCCCCCTCTTTTTGTTGTAATTTCTAATACACCATTACTCCCTCTAAAACCATAGCCAGCACCATTGGGATTTATTTTTATATCTTCAATCATATTCATACGCATTTTATACAATACATCATTATCTACGACAACACCGTCAAACACAATTAAAGCATTTGAATTACCTAATAATGTATTTGAACGCGATCTTCTAAAAAACACTCTAACCAAATCAACACCTTCTACCGTTTCAATTGGAACATCGCTAGCAACTACACTAGGCTGCTTATGCAAAAAGTCTATTATAGTCATATTCAACTCATCCAAAGCATCTATTTCTAATTCTTCTGCAAAACCTCCGCTCAAACTAGGCATTCTTACCCGTACATCTTTTTTCTCTTCCTTTTCTTTTGCTTTCCCGTATAAATTCACGGCTTCTAATTGCTCGACATCTTGCAAAGTTATTACAGAAGCCATATCGTAGGTATTGGACTGTTCTGATTTTTCCGATTTCACCTCTTCATACTTTCTAGGCGTATAATCTAATACCTGATCGGACTTATACCCCAAATACGGTTTATACACATAAAACACGGCTTTCTGCGGCTCTCCCTTCTCGTTAATTAAAGCCAAACTGTATTTAGAATCCTTTTGCATGATTAAATTAGAAAACTCAAATGTTTTATCCGATTTCATATCGACCACCTCTAAAATCGCGTTTTCACTAGAAGAAAACATAATTTTATACGTTTCGTTTTCGTTTAGCGTTGCATTTACCGCTCCTGAAATGTTAATCCCCGATTCCGACTGAAAAACGGGAGGGGTTGACTTATACGGATTAATCGTTGTTTTTCTGGAAAATAATTGCGCGACAAGATCCAGTGCTTCTGAGTTTAGTGTATTGCTTTGAAGCCCCGGTGGTTGATTTTCAAGATAAGGCTGAAGCAGAAACGCATCATCTATCTGGCTTGGATAAGGATTTAAACGGCTACCTACAGGAAGTACAGACACGCTAACATTGGTTAGCGATAAACTTTTAGGTAAACTTAAAGACACCTGTACACTATCATCTTCAATGGTTTGCTGTGCTATTTTCAAATCGATACTAGGAGTTGTTTGCGCATAAAAATGACGCTCTGCAATCGGGCGGTTTTTACTATCGAAAATACTTAAGGTATTAACTCCATTAAAACAGGAATCGGCGCTTAATGGCAACACGTATTTTGTATACTGTTTTTTAATGGCCACGGGAACTACATAACGTACGCCATGGTTTCTGTGCACTACAGCATAAAGGGTTTTACCATGGTATTGCACTGCCAAATCTTTAGATAACAGAACGGTAAAATCTGTATCGTTTTTTTGCTTTATTTCATTTTTCTGAATTACGATTCCAGAAGCATTCGCTCGTGGCAAATCAATTTCCAGCACCGTATTATCGTAAGCCACTTCGGCTTTATAAGTATGCCCTGGTTGATACACTAAACTTACCGCCCCTAAACCCAAACTATTACTTGTAGCCCTGGCAATGCCCTGCCCCGAAGTATTATCGATTACAGTTAGGGTTGACGCCTCTGGAACCACCCCATTATCGAATTTAAAAGTAAAATTCAATGTATTTTTCACCCCGTCCAAGACTGTACCGCTCTCTGGATAAAACACCAATTTTGGCTCGGTTTCATTGCTTTCTAATTGGGGTTCTGGCTGCTTCATTTCGGTATCGGAAGTTAAATTAACAATCTGTATTTCATCAACATAGGGCTTATTAAAATTGTTGTTCCATTGTGTATTTACACTTAAAAAATAAGTTCCAGATTCCAACGCTTCCGATAGCGAAAAATCGCCATAGGCAACACCTTCCTTACTAAAAAACAAACCTTCCTGTACCAGATTCTTATCGGCGTCGTACAATGCCACATGCAAATTATTGGTTTCTGGCAAGGGTTTATTACTAAAATCGCTTACCACATAAGCCTGCCACCAAAGCTTTTCGCCCGAAAAATAAAGAGACTTATTGGTGTGTAAGAAAAATTTTTCTGTCGTGTAGTTATTAAAATAGTGCTCATTCTCGTAATTAGAATTGCGATCCGCCTTGATTTCTTGAGAAATCCCTTGATACGAGAGAAGCATAACCACGGCCACGATCCCTCTTACTGAAAGTTCCTTTTTTATATGCATAAACCCTAAGTTAATAAAAAATCGTATATCTCTGACATCCAATCGAGTAATTATGTAAAAAAAACACTACATTTAAAATAAGATTTCCTAAACTTAGATTAGCCTGTCATGATAAAAATTACCGTAAAAACCACTATCAATACGAGTATTGAAAAAGCTTGGGAATTTTGGGCCAAACCAGAACATATTATACATTGGAATTTTGCAAGTTCAGACTGGTGTTGCCCCAAAGCCGACAATAATTTAAAAGCAGGAGGGCATTTTAATTGGAGAATGGAATCTAAAGACGGCACGATGGGATTCGATTTTGAAGGCACATACAATACTATAGTACCCCACAAACACATTTTATACACCCTACAAGATAACAGACAAGTCGCTATTACCTTTACAACACAGAACGACCACACCGTTACCATAAGCGAAACCTTCGATCCAGAAACCATCAATTCAGCAGAATTACAGCAGGCAGGATGGCTGGCCATACTAAATCAATTTAAAACATACGCCGAGTCGCATTAAAACCATAACACAGCTCCTTCACTTCTAATTTTAGCCAGCAAATGCTTACCTTTGTGGCCTAAATGGCTAAATACCATAACAGCCATAACCTTACTCTATTTTAAAAAACAAACCCTTATTATTAAGTTTTCATGTTTAAATTACATTCGCTTAAACTCACTTGCATCATAGTATTAACGTGCTTTAGTCTTTTTAGTCAAAATGCACCAGAAACCTTCAATAACCCCATACTACCAGGCTACCATCCAGACCCTTCCATTTGTCGGGTAGGAGACGATTATTATTTGGTAAATTCCACTTTTGTGTGGTTTCCTGGTCTGCCTATTTATCATAGTAAAGACTTAGTGAATTGGGAACTTATTGGCCATGCCATAGACCGTCCCGACCAAATGAATTTTGACGGATTACCAGACATGTTAGGCCTGTTTGCGCCAACCATAAGATATCACGAGGGTTTATTTTATATTATCAATACCTGCGTGGGCTGCGGCATGAATTTTTATATCACCGCTACCAATCCTGCAGGCCCATGGTCCGACCCCAATTGGCTTCCCGAAGCCGACGGAATTGACCCTTCCCTAATGTGGGACGACGACGGAAAATGCTACTATACCGGAGTTGTAGGCACCGAAAAGCCCGAGTGGGAAGACCAAGGGGTTATTTACAATCAGGAACTGGATTTACAGCAAAAAAAATTGGTAGGCGAACGCCATAACGCCACTTTTGGTCATGCCAACAATGCTTCTTATTCGGAAGGGCCGCATTTGTATAACATTAATGGCAAATATCTTTTAATGATTTCGGAAGGCGGTACAGGCATTTACCACGCCCTCACCGTACATCACAGCGATTCTGTATTTGGCCCATACACCACAGACTATATTAACCCCGTACTTACACACCGGCATTTAGGGCAAGACTATCCTGTACACGCCATTGGCCATGGCGACTTGGTACAGACCCAAAATGGAGACTGGTGGGCAGTAATGCTAGGCAAACGCCGACTTGATGGCTTGACCACACTTGCCAGAGAAACCTTTTTGGCCAAAGTAGATTTTGACGGACAAACTCCTGTGTTTAATAAAGGTGAAGGCAAAGTACTCATGACGCAAACGCGCCCAAACCTACCGTGGACGCCTTTTAAAAAGCAACCTGCTAAAGATGAATTTGAAGGCGATAAATTAAATAAAAAATGGTACACCATTCGCACACCTAAAGACTCATTTTATACTGTTAACAAGGAAGCGCTTCACCTAAATTTACGAGCGGAAATTATGGACAGCCTTGTTAATTCTTCGCTATTGGTACAACGCATCGAACACCATAAGTTTGAAGCCAGTACAAAAATGTCTTTTAAGACTTCTAAAGACAACGAACAGGCAGGACTAACCGTATACCGTACCAACGAAAACCACTTCAACCTGTTAAAAGACAAAAATTCGTTGGTATTAATAAAAGCCTTCAAGGGAGAGCAAACCGAAATAGCCCGTATTCCTTATAAAGACAAAGAGGTCTATTTTCATGTAGAAGGCAACGATTTAGACATTCAGTTTAGTTATGGCGAAAGTATGGACACTTTAAAACCTATTGGAGACAAACAACACCTAATTGTAATTGCAGACCTTCAAGGCAACGCCATGTTCAACGGCCCAGGTATAGGCCTTTACGCCACCAGCAACGGCAAAACCTCTAAAAATAAAGCAGTATACGACTGGTTTTATTACGAAGGAAAACCACTGAATTAACATCACATTATCAACCTATGCCTTGCGGTATAGGTTGATGTATTAGATTTCTTCTATTACAGATTCACCTTTAGAAAAATCTCCAGAAGTCCACTCCCATGCTTCATGCAGTCGAATTTTACCATTAGCTAAAACTTCTGGTTTGGAAAAGCAAACACCCGTCATTAATACACCTTTGTCATTTACTTGATGATAGCACATATCTATATTTCCATAATCATCAACTAAGCCTAAAAGATGCCCCCTTTTAATTTTACCACCGCTATAATCTGCCGTTACAATATTTTCGTTTTGTTTATACTCGAAAATAGTGTCTTCTGAAGTTTCGCCGTTTTCGGAATTTAGTACAGGTTTAAATTTCCTGTTATTGTAATTTATTTTCAAAACTATTTAATCTAGGATATTTACAACAATCTATTATTTTTTAAGACTTAAAGCCGCACCAATGGCAATACCTAAACCTAACCACAATCCAAGATTACCCGTTGCGACACCTACAGCAGTGCCAATAGCCACTCCTAGCCCAATTCCTATACCTATTTTTTTGTTTTTCATAGTTCTTTTTAGATTACGACTTCATTGATTTGAAAGATTATTTGTATACCGATTGCTGTAAAAATACTCTTTTTAAATGAACCACTATAGACTGGAAGTCCATCGGCTTGAAAACAGACTGAAAGTCCAATTATTTGTATTTGTTTTAGCCACAAATCCACGAATATTTCTATAGAAACTATGTCAAATTTTCGTGTATTCGTGGCGCAAAAATATTTATAGAAACTGAAAGTCTTGCACTAAAAGTGCATAGTTTCAACAAACGACTGAGACCAATGAACCTACAGGCTCGAATTTATGATGTGAGTTTACATGAAATAAAATTAAATACCAAAAACTACCACATTCTGTACGTATTCTGTATTAATCCAAAAATGCTTTCCCCTGTTATCGCTTCTATTTAGTATCTGTATTGAATCCCCTATTTAGTTGTTCCGATGGGTTTGGCTCTTCTTTTTAAGAATCTTAAAGATTCTCTTATTAATAATTTCCGACAAATTCCAATAGAGTAGCTTAGGGTCGGTGGTACTGTAAAAGGAGACTACAACCGTATCTATTTCCTCATAATAGTGAGCAAAACTTTGGTAACCTGGCACCCAACCCGAATGCTCATATTTATAGATGGAATCATAAATTTCCGTTTCCCCGGGGTTAAATAGAGAACCATCATTCAAAGTTCTTAAAAACACCCCTACATCTGCTGCAGTAGCGAGCATACCGTAATCATTCCCTTTTAAATCATGTGGGTAACCTACATGGTATCCGCTCATGACATCAGTTGAATCTACCTGTTTTAGAGAACCAAAGGTCCTGTTTAGGTTTAAAGGTTCTAAAATCTCTTTTTTTACAAACTCAAAGTTATCATAACCCAAAACGTCATCCATAATCTTATTGATCAACAAGTAATTCGTATTGCAATACTCATACTTTTTACCTGGTTTAAAGTTTGCTGGTTTCCCTTCAATCAATGCTAAACTTTCTTCAAAAGTGGTTGTTGGATGTGCCCAAAAGTCTGGCGTATCCGTAAAATTAGGAATACCACTGCGGTGTTGAATCATCAATCGTAGCGTGATGGTTTCGGCATGTTCTATGGCACCAACAAGCTCTGGCAGGTATTCTGCCAATGTTTTATCTAAAGACAACCGACCTTGAGCTACCAATTTCGTCACTGCAACAGCGTCATATAATTTACTGATGCTGGCAATTTTAAACAAAGCATCCGGATCAGTTGGCACTTGTTGATCTCTGTTCTTAAAACCTCCTGTATAGGTGACAGGCTGCTTTCCTGCTTCGTCAACATAGACGATCATACCTTCAAATCCATGATTAATAGACTGACTTATTTGCTCGTCGATGGTTTTAGGCAACGGAAGGATCCACGCTTTTACTAAAATCCATGGCACAAAAAATAAAGAGGCTAAAGAACCCACGATTAATAATACTCTTAACATATTTCTGATGTTGTTGTTTGACATGTTTTGGGTTGTATTTAGAACGACCTGTTACGTTGATTGATTGTTAATGTATTTGGACTTACCTGCCGGTTGTCCATATGGGGTTGACAAACCTTAGCTCTTTGCCTGGAATTGAAATCTGGCGATAAGCATCACTGTTTAAAAAAGCACAATGAAAGTTACACCTTTCTAACTTATTCTAACCACAGATCAATTTCTTTAATCACCTCTTCGCCCGTATCCCCTAAATAACCATACGCTTCCACAATCCAATCGAATTGGTAGGATGCCAAATTAATAACATTCCTAAAGGCTGGTAGCGACGTATAGGCATCAATGGCTTTATAATAATCTGCCATAGGGGTTGCCAACTTCTTGAGCGAATCTTGAGGAATCAATGCATAAGCCAAAAACAAGGTTCTATCATGTTGTGTAGAAAGGTAGTTTTCCTGACTATTTAAATACTCATTATAGCTTTTTTCATTCTGTGCAATTTCACCAACCAAGCGATGATATCGTGTCAACAAAGAATCTAATCTCGTGTTGTTGATCTTACCATAATGATTTGAGTTTTTAAGAGCCTCATAACCATCTGAATTAGAGATAAAATAATAGTCAAAAAATGCCGTAGAGCTACCTAGAATCAGAAAAACATGCTCCTTTTCCTTGTGATTTAAAATCGCTGTTCTCGCTTTTTTACATAGGTTACCAACCGAAGACCTAAACCCCTCTAAAGAATCGAGAACAATTCTATCTTCTTGGGTATGTGATTTAATTTTAACCAAATATTCTCTCAATTCTTCATTTTCTTTCTTCGATCGTGCAAAACCATTTATTTGTACTGCAATTAAAATACCTAGTACCACTAAAAATATTTCGCCAGCGGCATATTGTAAATAGCTTTTAAATCTTTTATCTCTTAATTGCTCCCTCCTTTTAGCTCTAAATATTTTCATAGTTGATTGATTTGATTGTTCTTAAAAAAAGTCAGTCTGCATGAACCACAATATGCTCTTCAGAATTCCTTTCTAACTTGGCTGGTTTTAACTTTAATCCGAATAACGGACGCAACCAAAAAACTCTTCGAATAATAAATTCATAGATCAAATAACACCCTGCAAAGGTTACCACGGTTATTAACACAAAAGAAAGGATAGCGGGGAAATGAAATGGCAAGATAAATTTAGCTGCCAGATACATCACAATCATATGAATGATATACACGGGGTAGGCCGCTGTACTTAAATACGACAACAACTTACTTGGTTTATTTAAATATTGATGGCAGAATCCGAAGATGCTAAAAATCCAGCTATTCATTTCAATGACCGTTATGTATGGTAATCCTTCAGCTGCAGGCATCTGACTCCTTATTGTGTACAATATAACGGCCAATACAAGGTAGGCCCATTTCCATTGCGCAATGGTTTTCCAAAATACGTTACCAGAATTCATAAATAAGAATCCCAGCAAAAAGGCAATGAATCCCAACACAAAACCATGTAAGGTTTCTGCATACATTGAGAATGGATTGGGCTGCAACCACAATGCTTCAGCAACAAAAAGAAGGTTTACAGACAATAAACCGAATGGGTTTTTAATCAGCTTATTGAAAACTGCCGCGAATCTTGACACCTTGTTGTTTTTCACAACATAAAACACAGGCAGACAAATAAGCACATACACAAATATGTTTCCTAAAAACCATAGGTGTCCCATGTGGGGATAATAACTTAACCCTATGTTGTAATAATCCTGAAAAACAAACATGTGCAGTGGCGTAATGGCCACAAACCCGAATAGAAAGGGCACTAATATTCTCCTTGCTCGCTCTTTTAGTAATGCCAAACTGGTTCTCTTTCGCATTGCAAAATACACGCCCATTCCTGACACATAAAATAGAATGGGAATACGCCAAACGTTCAACATGGTCATGGGTTGCCATAATGCTGTTAACAATTCATCACTTCTAATAAAAGCAATAAACATGGCCCAAGGTTGAAATATGATAGCTATATGATAGATTAATAATAAGGCGATAGCAATGACTCTTAACCAATCTATGTCGTGACGTCTTTCGGTTTTCATAATCTAGAATTTTGGTTGAAATATTTATAGTGTTTCTTTTGCACAAAGAGAATATCTTATGCCCTAATTCTTTTATTGATGATTTTTCAAGAATGTATAGACATCCTATTTATTGAAGCATCATTGCTACCACCGGTCTTGCTTTTTCAACTTCAGCAAGATCTAAGGTGAATCCCATTGGTTTTAATTGCATGATAAGCATTTCATAAACAGGTTTCATTTGTGCAAAATCTGCTAAAACCGTTTCTCTTGGTGTTGCCCCAAAATTGTTTTTTAAGGATTTGTCTGCACCTGCTTCCAATAGTGTTTTCACTATTTCTACTCTTCCAAAAAATGCTGCGGTATGTAGCGCAGTCGACCCATCGTTGTTTTGAATGGATAGATCTGCTCCTGCCTTGACTAAAACTTCAACCATTTTAGGTCTGTTAAAAGTAACTGCCGTTATTAAAGGAGAAGAACCACTCATGGCTTCAATTTTATTGATGTCTTCTTTGGCGTTAGCATGCTGTTTTAACACTTCTAGGTTATTCGTAATGATCGCCTCATGAATGTCTTGATTTGGTTTAACCACTTCAGATACTTCTAGGTTTGCGTGGTTTGATGTTGATTCTTTTTGTTTGGCACAGGACATGATTGTAAGCGCCGCTGTAATAAATAATGCAATTAATTTTGACTGAATTTTGATTGAATTTCTCATGGTTTTAAATTTTGAATGTTATGATTTCGTTTTGATGATACAAAGATGGCAACAAGGGCGATGCAGACGTAAACACTTATGAATCAAACTCTATGACGTTTTAAGCAGGTCTATAAATTATGACGCATCACTATAACTTATGACGCAAAATCTGCTGAAAGCCAAAAAATAACCCAATTTAAAGGCTATCGTTTATTTTTAATTATATTCGTTGGATAGATTCAAAAAATGACACCAAATAACCCGAACAATTCTTTTTTATCTGAAGCTAAATCTTTGGTTTTAGATCAGATTTCCAATGAACAATTTGGGGTTTCAGAATTAGCAGAAGCGATGCATATGAGTCGATCTAATCTGCTCAGAAAAATTAAAAAGCTTACCGGTTTGTCAGCGAGTCAGTACATTCGGGAAATTCGATTGCAAAAAGCAGCCGAATTACTTTTAGAAACCGACATGACCGCTTCTGAAATTTCTTTTGAAGTCGGTTTTAGCAACACTTCTTATTTCACCAAATGTTATCGGGAATACTTTGGTTATCCTCCGGGAGAAACAAAAAAACAGGCGACTGCCGCCAGTGAAACCAAGGTAATTCCTGAAGTACCTATTGAATCCAGTAACAAGCTTAGAATTTATTTTGCTCTAGCTATAGCCTTACTAATTATAGTTATTGCGTTTTTTAGAAATGATTTATTTTCAAAACCTCCTGAAATTGAATTAGAAAAATCAGTGGCTTTTCTTCCTTTTAAAAACTTAAGCCAAGACCCAAATAATCTCTATTTCATTAATGGCATTATGGAAGCTTCGTTAACTAATCTTCAAAAAATTGAAGATTTAAGAGTTATTAGTAGAACTTCTACCGAAAAATATAGAAACCAGTCTGCAACTGTAGCCCAAATTGGCAAAGAATTGAACGTTAGTTATTTGGTTGAGGGCAGTGGTCAGAAAATTGACAATTCAGTATTGCTTAATATTCAGCTTATAGATGTGGCAAATGACCAACCTATTTGGTCTGAGCAATATCAATTTGAACTCAAAGATGTATTTACGCTACAAAATACAGTAGCAAAAAAAATTGCCTTATCAATTCAGGCAAATATTACCCCCGCAGAATTAGAAATCATTGATAAAAAACCGACGAACAATGTAGTTGCCTATGATTATTATTTAAAAGGATTAGAGGCGCAACAACAAAAAACTGGTGAAAGTTTAGTACAGGCTGTTGATTACTTTGAAAAGGCAATTGAGGAAGATAACACCTATGCCGATGCCTATGCCCAAATTGCTATTTCATATTTTTTTCTTGAAATGAATAAACCAGAAAAGGAGTTTTTAGGTAGGCTTAATGAATGTGCAGACAAGGCTTTACTCTATGATTCTACATCTGAGCTATCATTAATTGCTAAAGCAGTTTATTATATTGGTATTCGAGAGTTTCGTTTAGCTATACCTCATTTAGAAAAGGCCCTGGAGTATAATCCGAATGCCTCTATAGCTGTTTTAATTTTATCAGACCTATATGCTCGTGCCGTACCAAATACGTCTAAATATCTTTCCTATGCCTTAAAAGGAATGCAATTAGAAGTCAATGCAAACGATTCTATAGCACAAAGCTATGTTTATCTTCATTTAAGTAATTCTTTGGTGCAAACAGGTTTTGCCAAAGAAGCGGTTCAATATATTAATCGTTCATTAGAATTTAACCCTAAAAACGAACATGCACCTTATCTAAAAGCGTTCATTGAATACGCCAATGATAAAAATATGGATAAGTTGATTTCTAGCTTAGAAACTGAATGGCAAAAAGACACCACTCGTTTAGACCTCACTCAAGAGTTAGGTAAGCTCTATTACTTTCAAGAGAATTATGACCAATCCTATTTTTATTATAGTCGATACAAAGAATTACAACTTAATCAAATTGATTTGTATCCTCAAGAAAATTTGAAGATTGGAATGGTATTCAACCACATGGGAGATTCAAAAAAAGCGGCGTCATATTTTGAAGCCTATGACACTTATTGTAAAACTGATACATCTATTTATCAACCTGCAAGTTTGGCTATGCAACTCATTTATCAAGGAAAATATGATGAAGCTATTGTTAAATTAAAGAGGTTTAGCCAAGAATCTAACTTTCAATATTGGATGGTCTTGTTTTTAGAAGAAGATCCGTTACTGAAAAAACTGAAATCACATCCTGAGTATGAGGCTACTATTTCTAAGATAAAACAACAGTTTTGGAACCAGCACCATGAGTTGAGAATTACATTAGAAAAAAACAATTTGATCTAATTAGAGACTGCATAATTTTTATTGGACAAACTTTTGGTACAGTTACAAATTATCAAAACAGATTACCAAAAAACCAAAACACTGGAACTTTAGAGTTATTTTGAAAAACCGATTTTTAGACTGCTTATTTTTAGAAACTTAAGCGCGTAACATACTTTTATCTATGAACACAGAAGGGTGTTGCAAAAAACTAAAAATGATATCGTAAGCTATCAAAATTGAAGAATCCATTCAGAAAGTTGGTTTAAAAAATTAGAGACAAACCTCTTTCTTAACATTGCATATTCTTCCCTACTACCTGATATTGCCTCTTGTATGTAATGATTTGCATTATCAAAGATTTTAAAACCATATTTTGTTCCCGATTTAAGAAGCGCATTTTACATTCTGTCTTTATTCTATTTTCATGGATAACTTTTATAATTTTAACTCTATTATCAGTTAGGTTTTCTACCCACTTATCTCCCCTTAACAGCTTACAAAAAAAAATCAAAATAAGCACTATCAATCTAATAAACTGATATTTGGATACAACAAGCAGAGATATAGATACATTAAACAGTAACTAAACATAGACCTTTGCTTCATAAAATTTTAATTAATAATTCTGAAAAGACCATTCAGCCCATAATACCCTTTTAAATAACAGAACTATTTTTTATGATTAATAGCAAGTTATTAGCTGGTTCTTGTAATGCTAACTTTGCTAAATCGCTACCATGTTGAGGCGGTAAAAATTCATGATAAGGCACCATAGCATATTCCATGTTTGACTGCCCCGAAGCCAGCCAAACTTCTCCTATTAAAATATTATCGTATTTTATAGTTTTCGTCTCGCCTGTAATAACTAACGTTTGCGGCTCTTGGGTTGCTAACATGGGGTGAAGCAACAATTGCCAATTTCCATTTTTGTCTGCACGGCCTTTTATGGTTTGTTTCCCAAACGTAATTTTTATTCGTTCATTAGGACTTGCCGTTCCCCAAATAGGTACTGCTTTTTGTTGTTGTAGCACCATATTTGAAGAAATAACAGAAGCTGTTGAAAGTTGAGCTTTCACTGATTCAGCTCCCAACAATAATACAACACATATAATTACTCGTAAAATGCCCTTGAATTTGAAATAGCCTATCATCATTATTGAGTTTTCAAGGTTACTTTATCCGATTTTAATCCATTAACACTAGCCTTTAAAGTTACTTTACCAGCTTCTTGGTTCGCTCTGAGAATAGCCAATGCAAAGCCATTGTGTAACTTTCGTTTGTTGGTATTAAACAATTCGTTACTGTAATGGTCACCATTATCTACCGCTAACAACGTTGCAGCTCCCGATACTTCAAAAGTAACTTCGCCTGTTACATTAGGCACTTTTCTTCCTTTTTTATCTACGGCATACACTTTTACATATTGCAAATCCATGCTATTGGCTTGCCACGCTCCATAATCTTCAATCTCAAATTGTAATGCAACTGCTTTTCCTGTGGTTTCTAGGCTATGGCGAGTTATTTCTTTTCCATTTGTACGTGCAATGGCTACAATTTCTCCTGCTTGGTAAGGCACAGCTTTCCAAGTAATAATATTTCTATTTGCTTTATCTGACGGATTTTTTTGTACTCCAATAGATTCACCGTTAACCAACAATTCTACTTCTTCTGCATTGGTGTACGTAAAAACATTGTAGTTTTTTCCTGCCTCTCTATTCCAATGTGATGAGGTTACTTTTTTACCAACGGCTATATCATTCCATATTTCTTGCTCTCCTTCACCTTCTTCTAAAACCGCTATTTGCACCACTGGTTGTTCTGAAAAAGCACTTTTAATTAAATAGGCTTCTGGCAACGGATTTAAGGTATGATCGAAAAACGAATAATTCCATCCTTTTTTTGGCCATCCGTTAGATTCTCCCCAATATTCAATACTTCCCCAGTAAGCGAGCCCTACCATTTTTTCGTAATTCATATCGTAATAAGGCACCAACAATTGATTTGAAGTCGCTTCACTTTGATACACAATCATATCTGGTTCGTGATTTAAGTATTGCTCGTAATTATGACTTTGATAATTAAAACTGGTAATTTCTGTTACCGAAGCTAATTCGGGAGGTACTATATTTTCTTCGTCATCAAAACCTTTATCGCGTCGTTTTAATGCATTTGCTCTTGAAGGATACAAACCAACAGTAGATTTTCGGGTTGGATCGTAACGTTTTGCCAGAACATCCAAAATTTTATATGAGGTTACGCCCCAATCGCTTGTAGGATACCCAGCTAAATCTTCTCGCATTTGAAATTCATTTCCAAAACTCCATAAAATTACCGAAGGGTGATTTCTATCGCGTTTGATCCATTCAGTCATGTGATGGTACCATGAATCCGTCCATGGTTTACGACCAATCCAATAATCTTTATTACTCCACTTATCGTACAATTCATCTACAATTAAAAATCCTTTTTCATCGGCTAAATCGTAAAATGCTTCGGAATACGGATTGTGAGCTGCACGAATGTGATTGAATCCAAATTGTTTTAACACATCAAACTGGCGAGCCATTGAAGTTTCAAAAGCAGCGGCTCCCACAGCTCCTAAATCGTGATGTAAATTGGTCCCTTTTAAAAACAGTTTCTTGCCATTTAATTTAAATCCAAAGTCTGGAGAAAATTCTAAAGTTCTAATTCCAAAACGATCGCTTACCTTATCTAACACCTTTCCGTCTAAAATTAAACTTACTTCGGCCGTATATAAATTTGGAGTTTCGCAAGACCATAATTGTGGGTTATTCACCTTTATTTCTGGCAATTGATTTTCTTGTGTATGCTTACGTGTCTTTTTAAAAGCTAACATTTCTGAACTCCCTACTTTTTCTCCTTGAGGATTAAAAATATCTGCTTTAATCATTACATCCTCATATCCATGAAACCCTTGTACCTCAACCTGTACCCCTACTTTCGCATGATTCCCAGTAATTTCAGGAGTAGTTACAAACATACCATGACGAGCGACACTAATTTTATTCCGAACCAATAAGTGCACATCTCTATACAATCCTGCTCCCGTGTACCAACGCGATCCAGTAGTATTACAATCGGCTCTAACAGCCACTACATTATCACCTTCATAATTTAAAAGTTCTGAGATATTTACCTCAAAACCTAAATAACCATAATCGGCTTCTCCAACTTTTTTTCCGTTTACCCAAACATCCCCATGAATGGCAATGCCATCAAAATCCAATAAAACTTGCTTGTTTTTCCAATCTGGATTTGCTTTAAATGTTTTACAATACCATCCCACTGTATTTTGTTTGAATGCTCGACTGGCTTTAGCACTTTCATCCCAAGGCATGTTTATTTGCATATCGTGTGGAATGTTTAATTGTTGCCAATTGGTATCATCAAAATCAGAATTTGAGAACGACTCATTATCGTCTTGAATAAACTTCCAATCGAAATTAAATAAGATATCTTCTCTTGGGTTTTGAGCAAAAATGAACGTATTATACAATACTATAACACATAAAATGAATAAATTCCGCATGGTAGTTGATTATAGATTCTTGAACTTAACTTAAAATCGGAAAGATAAATTTAGAATTACAAATCAACATCCTGTTCTGTCCTGAGAATAAATAAGAATATGATTTTCTAAATAAAATCACTTTACATTCAACCAATACCGCGTTCCTTTTAAGGCACCAGTCTTTGTTAATATTCCTTTATCTAACAAATCCTTTAAATCACGGGTTGCTGTAGAAGCGGATGTTTTTGCAATACGGGTATAATTTTCAGCACTCAAACCTCCAATAAACCCTTGAGGTCCTGCCGCAAATAATCGGTTGACAACTTTGAGCTGACGTTCATTCATCTGGTTGGCATAGCGATCGAAAAACTTAGCTTTTTCAATTATAAAGTCTATCAATTTCAGAGTGTCCTGCTGTGCCTCTAATATTGTTTCTCCAAAATAAACCAACCAATCTGTAATATCACAGGTTTTGTTATTCTGTTCTAATACATCGTAATACAATTTCTTGTTTGCCTCAATAGTCTTAGATAAAGAAATTAAAGCAGGCTCGCCAACACTTAAAGAGATGGACTTTTCTGCCAAAGCACGACCTATACGTCCGTTACCATCTTCAAATGGATGGATACTTACAAAATACAAATGTGCTATCCCTGCTTTTACAAGTGGTAAAACTTCATTGTTATTTGGATTGTGAACGGCATTAAACCAGCTTACAAATTGCTCCATTTCTTCTTGCATTTCATTGGAGGGCGGAGCTTCAAAATGCACCGTTGGTTTATCAAGTCTCCCAGAAACCACCTGCATCGGATCTTCATGGGTACGATAGCGACCTATATCCACTAAATCCCTTCGTCCATTGGTTAACATCTTATGCCAATCGAACAATTGCTGATGTGTAAGCGCTGTATTGTAATTTTTATAGAGATCAACCATCATTTCTGAAATACCAAATTCGGCTGGAGGCACTTTGCGTTTATCCACACGCAATCCCAGATTTCTTTTGATAGATGATTGAATACTGTCGCGATCCAAATACTCCCCTTCGATTTCAGAAGTTTTAAGGGCTTCGCTGGATAAGATCTCAATTATAAATTGCTCGCGCTCATCATCACCAACATGTTTAAATGCCCCTAAAACTGTTCCTATATTTTTAGAAAACTGAAATTCTAAGGCTTTTAATCTGTCCTCTTTATAGGTAAAATTAGGCCATTCTTTCTTCTGCCAATTCCAAATTTTGCGCATCATGAGCTATATTTTACAATTTTATAGCTCAAATATAATCATTTTTTGAGCTATAAGAAGTTGCTAATTGGCTCAAAAAAACTTTAATGTGAAATTTTATCTCACATACAAATACACAACCTGCCCTGTTTCCATATCATAAAACGGTTTTCTGCCATCAGCTAAGGCTTTCATATTTTTCACCAAATGATATCTTCCTGTAATCTTAGATGCTAAAACATCTAAATCTCCTTTTGTGGCATGCTTTTGTTTTTCTGGGGTAAAGACGGCCTTTAAACCATCTACAGCAGCTGTTCCCAATGCTGAATTTATCACACCAGGAGCACTTACAGCTTCCACCTTTTGCTTAGGCTGGGGCATCATATCGGGCACCTTGACATCTTCTCGAACTGGTACAATACTCGGCTTTATTTTTCTGGAATGATAGGCTTTTGAACGGCAGGTATTACTGCAATATTTTTGTGCACGACGGCGTTTTGGCTTAAATTGTTCAAAGCAATACTTACAGGTGTAAAATTCGTTTTCCATAAATTAAACGTAAAATTAACGCACGTTTGACGTTTATTTTTGATTTTTCGAGAATTCACTATTCTTCTTGGTTACTTTTGTAACCAATTTCACATTCTGCTCTCTCCTATTCTTGTTTAGAGTGTAACATGAAATACTGTTTCCAATAACAAAGCATCCACCTCTTCATCCGAGATCAATTCTTGCTTCTTTTTAACAGGTTGTTTTGCTTTCGGCACTGGTAAAGTTTTGGTTTCCTTCTTCTGAAAGTCTGGTAAACTTACAGGTACAGTAACCTTAGTATGGATCTTGTTCCTCCAATCGTCCATCCAGCTATTGCCTTCTGGTTGTCCATATTTTTGAACCATCAACTCATGATGTTTTACAAAACACTGGCGTTGCAACGCAAATAACGAAACTATTGATTCTTCTGGAGCGACAAAGCACGTGTGAATATTCTCGTGCATCCATTGTGCGATAAAAGTAAAACTATCGAGATGTTCCCAGTATTTCTTAAACAGGTGATCGAATTGTGCTGCACTTAGTGTTTCTTTTGCATCCAACAGCATAAACATGGTTTCATCAAAAATGAGTCCCTTTTCTGCAAAATGAAATTTTTGAAATTTTGAAACGTCTGCTGTAGTCTTCTGCTCTTTATCCAAAAACACAACAGTATCTAAAAGCTCTTTAGGAACAGTATCCTTATAAATGGTATCCTGTACCAGCTCCCAACGGGAAGTAGGGATGTAAAAAATATATACCCTGGTCAGGTTACACCTTATGGTTTCAAAAATGCTATTGGTCATTAGCCGTTTGTAATAAGTGTGAATAATCTTTTGGTAAAGCTACATCTATATCTCTTAAATACTTCTCTAAAGCATCCATAGTGGTATGTCCTGTAATTTCCATAAGGGCACTCTTGGCTGCAAAAGGCGTTGAGTTCTTTACCATAGCCCGATATAGTTGGGTGATAAAGGTATGTCGGAAACTATATAAGCCATAATTCCCATCCAGTCCAAAATGGTCTTTAACACCTTTAAACCGTTTTGAAAAATGATCTCTGCGGTTAGTTTCCGAGGCTTCCCACTCACCTCCTAGCTTTTCTGGTGTAAATAGAAGGTTATCGGGTTCCATTCCTGATAAGTCAGGAAGATCATTCAGTAAAATCTCTGGTATTAATTTCGTTTTAAACACCTTATTCTTGGCTTCGAATTCCAGCGTTTTACTTTTCAGGTTAATATCTTTTACCCGTAAACGGTTCACCTCAACTGGTCTTAAAAAGTTATAGGACACAAATTTGATATACAAAAGCAATATCGGATCGTTTTCTTCTAGATATTTGAAAATTTCTTCCTGCTTTTCCTTGGTATAGGTTTTATTCCGATTCGGCTTCGTTTTAAGCACCGCTATTTTCTTCATCGGATTCACCGTCATAATATCATTATCTTCTAAGAGCTGCATGATACTACTCAAGTTTAAACGATTGTTATTTCGGCTTCTTGAACTCGTGGATAGCAAAATGGCATTTAAAAACTCCTGCGCCACTTTTTTATTCACCTGATTGATGCCTTTTATATGTGGATGATGCTCCTCCAACCAGTTCACAAAATGTGTTATGGAATAGGTATAACCTTGAAGTGTGCTTGCTTTTACCATATTCCCTTTCAGTTTTAAACCATATTCCAGAGCTTCCTGTACAGGCATCCCTGTATCTTCTTCCAGTGTTTATTCCGGTTCCTGACTTTCTTCTGGTTTGGATTCGACAGATACAACGGTTTCCTGATTTTCAATTTTAGCTGGTACAACTGTTTCATCCTCCATCTCCACCATCTCCAGTACAGGTCCCACCTTTTCAACTACGGGTTCTGGTTTAGTTTCCGCTTCTGGTTGCCGTTCTATAACAGCCTTTACTTTTGGAACTTCTGATTCCTGTTTTTTGGCCAGTCTGGACTGATATAATTCTGTATTATCTTCAAAGGGATTAAATCCTGCTTTTAATAATTTAACAAGTCGGCTGCGGTATTTGGATAAGACCGTCATGCGATCTTCCTTGGTTTTATAGTAATTGACTTTACCATAAATATTTTTCATGCGCTCCAGTTTACCCGTTTTTGGGTTTCGGTAAGAGAAATAAACGTACCAGCGTTTGCTTAAATCTCCCTTGGCATTGTAAATTTTTGGGGTGGAAAATTGGGGTTTTTTAATCAAATCGTGTTCTAAATCGTGTTCATTTTGAAGATCAAATGTAAGTAATTCATTTAATATGGACATAAAAAAACGGTTTAGCGCGAACTAAACCGTTTAACATTAGAACTTTAAGTCTTGTAGCGAGACCGAGATTTGAACTCGGGACCTCTGGGTTATGAATTCCTCGAAAATGAATTTTGAAACGCATTTACTGGGGTTCACAGCCTATACTTTTTTAAAACCGTATGCAAAACCGTATGCAGTTTTAACTTCTTAGATTAACAAATTTTGATGATGCAATTTAGGAAAGATCTAATAGATTCAAAAATAATTAATCAATAATATAAAATAAAAAAAGTAAACCTAATTTACTTCACCATCAAATATAAACTGAGTCTATTACAATTAAAAAGATTCCCAATAGACTATATAAGGTGTAAATTTCATTAAACCAAACTAACCCAATTAACATTGTAAATATTACTTCGGCATATTTTAAAGGTGCCACTTCATTTGTTTCAGCCGCTTGGAAAGCCTTTGTCATATACAATTGAGCGGCGTAACCAAAAACACCCAAACTAGCGAAAATTAACCAATCAATTCCCTTTGGAGGAATCCAAAAATATAGGGTAGCTAGGCCGGCAAAAATTGAAGATCCAATAGCATATATCAAGCCCAGAAAATCTGATCCTCTGTCAATACCTTTAAGAATCAAAACTCCTATAAAAGCAATTAAAAAGAATAGCCATTGTCTAGGTTTCATCTTTTCTTTTAGCCACAGAACAGCAAAAAATGTAGCAAAAATAGGAGCTATATAACGTATAGATACAGCTGTCCTCATAGGTAATAATTTTACAGAAGCAATAAATAGGGCCATTGAAATTAACCCAACCAAACTTCTCAAAACCAAAAGCCCTTTTTTATTACCTACAAAGGGAATCTGTTTTTTTAACTAAAAAAGGAATAGTAAAAAATAAAGATCCTAAGGACCTAAAAAATACTATTTGATACACATTAAATCCTGAAAGGTATTTAAAGCTGAAAATGCAAGAGTACTTATCAGCATATACTGAATGGCTTTTATATGCATCCGTATTACCAATTATTAATGACCTTTATCTAAAAAGTTTGTTAGGAAAAGGAATACTTATGGTTATATCAATTTAATTGAATCCTTGAATATAGAATAACGGAAAATATAGTCAATTCCATTAATGTAATCCAAATAGCACTTTTAACGAAATAATTTTATACTTTCAAGTACTCCCTTAGTTAAATTTTCAATTTCTTCGTAGTTAAAATTTCCATTAGGATTTTTCACCATAAGCTTAGATCCCATTCCCACACATGTCACGCCAGCTTCAAACCACATTTTAAGATTTTCAATATCTGGAGACACCCCTCCAGTTGGCATAATAGAGGTCCATGGCTGTGGTCCTTTAATCCCCTTAACAAATTGGGAACCATAAATATCTCCAGGAAACAGTTTAACAATCTCACATCCCAATTCTTCTGCTCTAGCAATTTCCGTCAAAGTACCACAGCCGGGAGACCATAAAACTTTTCTCCGATTACATACAACTGCAATATCCTCCCGTAATACTGGCGTAACAATAAAATTTGCTCCCAGCTGTAAGTATAAAGATGCTGCTGCGGCATCGGTTACCGATCCTACACCTAAAATCATTCCAGGAAGTTCAGCTATAGAATATTTTATTAATTGCTCAAATACTTCATGAGCGAAATCTCCTCGACTCGTGAATTCAACTACACGAGCACCTCCATCGTAACATGCTTTTAATAATCTTTTACTGATTTCAACATCCTTATTATAAAACAAAGGAACTAAACCTGTTTGTCTCATAACTTGAGCTACTTCTATTCTTGTAAATTGTGCCATATATTTATCTAGATACTTTAGCAGAAAGATCTCCGCTTAAAAATTGTTCTACGTCGTTTAAGGTAATTAAGTTATAATCGCCAAATATGGTGTGTTTTAAACAGCAACAGGCAACAGCAGTATCTATAACTTTTTGGTGATCGTTTGCCGATTGTATTAAACCATAAATCAATCCGCCCATAAAAGCATCGCCACTGCCCACACGGTCTACAACTGGTGTAACGTCTTTTACTTGTCCGCGATACAAGGTCTCTCCATCATACAAAATACCGCCTATACGTTGGTGCGATGCACCTACAGAGTAGCGTAAGGTGGTAGCCATATATTTTAAGTTTTTACACGCCGAAAACACTTGCTTATACCCCTCTGGCAGGGCCTTGGTAAGCTCGTAATCTGGATTCAGTTTTGGCTTTCCTAACATGAAATTTGCCGTATCTAAATCGCCTAAAATTATTGTACTATACTGCAATAATTCTGGCATAACCTCGTGCGGTTGTTTACCATATTGCCATAATTTAGATCGATAATTTAAATCGGTTGAAATAGGAATACCTCGCTTATGAGCTGCTTTAACGGCCAATAAACACACTTGGGCAGCACTTTGGGAAATGGCTGGTGTAATACCGCTCCAATGAAACCACTTAGCGTCTTTAAAAATCTCTTCCCAATCAAAAGTATCATCCGTAATGGTAGCCATAGCGCTATTGGCTCGGTCGTAAACCACTTTACTGCTACGTGTACCAGCACCTGTTTCTAAAAAATAAATGCCCAATCTATCGCCTTCTACCACCACGTGCTCCGTACCCACTTGCTTTTTATGCATTTCTTGCAATGCGCATGCTCCTATATCGTTATTTGGAATACGTGTTACAAATGCCGAATCTAAACCAAAATTGGCTAAGGCCACAGCAACGTTAAATTCTCCTCCCCCATAGGTGGCCTGAAAATTAGATGCCTGAGAAAACCTTAAAAACCGTTCGGTAGACAAACGCAACATGATCTCACCAAATGTAATTACTTTACTCATATCATTTTTTTTAAGCCCGACCTTAGTCTAGCTTTATCATCTTTGTATTTGCCTCCTGTAACTTGTGCCTCTGTATTCGTAAAAATCCAATCAAAAAACTTTAGTATCGTAGGGTGACATTGTTATTATTGAATTATTCAAACTAAAAACACTAACTCAATATCGATTTTTTTAACAAACTCACATTACAAACTAAAAACCAAACAATGCACCTTTACAGATACTAAAGTCTATTTTTGATTGGCTGGATTACATCCATACTAACAAAGTGAAAAACAAACCAACAGTGTTGGCTCAACAAACTATTTATTGTATATGCGTTACCGGTTATTAAATACCTAAACCTTGACCACCAGTTACCTGAATAGTTTCAGCTGTTAAGAACGACGCATCTTTACTTGCTAAAAACGATACTACCGAAGCCACTTCTTCTGGTTGTCCTAATTTCCCTAAAAGGATGTTATTTTTCCATGAAGCAAACACCTCTGGTTTAGTCGATTTAATTTGTGCGTGGAAAGGCGTATCTATAGTCCCTGGCGAAACGGCGTTTACACGAATACCATATTCTGCCAAATCTTTAGCTAGGGCACGTGTTAAGGCGTGCACCCCTGCTTTAGATGTTCCGTAAACACCAGCACCTGGCCCTCCTGCATTCCATCCTGCGATAGAGGTATAATTAATAATAGAGGCGTTGTCTCCTTTTTTAAGGAAAGGAATCGCTGCTCTAGAAGCGAAGAACACAGAATCTAAATTTAAGGCCATTACAAATCTGTAAAACTCGGTAGTCATGTCTTCAAATCTAGAACGACCGCCTAAACCGCCTGCATTGTTAACCAATACGTCTATTTTCCCGAATTTTTCACCAATTTTAGTAATGTTTGTGTTTACCGCTTCTTCGTTGGTTACATCAAAACCCCAGTACTCTGCAGTAATACCTTCGGCTGCTAAATCTTCAACACATTTAAGCCCAGCTTCGTCGTCTATACCATTTAAAACTACGGTATATCCATCCTTTCCTAAGCGTTTGGCTACTTGAAAGCCAATACCACCAGTTGCTCCAGTAACTACAGCTACTTTATCTTTTACTTCACTCATTGTTCTATAATTTTAATTTATATTGATTTATTTTTCTACTAATTGAATGGTTCTAGCGAAATAGTATATCGCTCCAATACCCAGAGGCACAAACAGTGCAATGGCAATAAATATTGGGGTGTAAGACACTTCGGCCACGATAGGCACAATAAAGTTCATGATGATTACCGAAAATACACCTACCATGCCGCCTAAACCGGCTAAAGACCCAACGTTTTTACCGTTAAACAAATCGCTAGGTAAGGTTTGTATATTACCGATGGCAAATTGAAACCCAAATAACACCACAAAAACTATGGCTACAAAGCGTTCGGCAGTCGTACCAAACAGCACGGTGGCTATCAAGCCTAAAAACATAATTAAACCACCAATTAATATGGTTATTTTTCGGCCTTTATCTATAGAATTGGTTTTCGCTATAATTTTACCCGACACGTAACCGCCTGCAATACTACCTATAGCTGCCCCCACATAAGGTACCCAAGTAAACAGCCCTACTTCTTTAACGTTAAAGCCATACACATCGAACAGGTAAATTGGCATCCAGCCCACAAACAGCCACCAAATAGGCTCTAAGAAAAAACGCCCAACAACTATGGCCCACGATTCGCGATACGATAATATTTGTTTTAAGCTTAAACCTTTAGTATCGTCGGTTGCTTCTCTATCGGCTTGGCTTTGCCCTTCTAGAATGTATTTTCTTTCTTCTTCGGAAATCCACGGATGTTTTTCAGGCCCTGCTTTTTGAAAAATCAACCACGGAATGATCCATAGCAAACCCATAGTACCTATGCATATAAACGTTGTTTTCCATCCATAGGCTACAAACAATGCCGATATTAATAATGGTGCTATTACAGAACCTATTGATGCTCCTGCATTAAATAACCCCTGTGCAATGGCGCGTTCTTTTATAGGAAACCACTCGGCATTGCTCTTAACGGCTCCTGGCCAGTTCCCTGCCTCGGACAAACCTAGTGTGGTTCTAAAAAAGGCTAGGGATACAAACCCTCTAACAGTAGAATGGAATATGGTCGATAAGCTCCAAATACCAATACTAAGTACATAACCTATTTTAGTACCAACCTTATCGAAAAGCTTTCCTGAAAACAGTTGCCCCAACGCATAAGCCACCATAAATATGTTTAAAATATGCCCGTAATCGCGCTTATCTAAACCTAAGGAGTGCGAGATAGAACCCTCTAAATCTTCACTACCCCACATAATACTTAAGGCACTTCTGTCGATGTAATTTATGACTGTTGCCAAAAAAATTAAACCTATAATAAACCACCGTAATCCTTTAATTTTCATCTTTATAATTCTATTTTTTAAAGGAAAGTCTAAACCATACACCTCCTGTTCGTATATAAAAACCAAATACTGGATTTTACTACAAGATGTACTTAATTGATAGTAAACATGGTGACTTTTTACGCTTTTAAACACTTATTAAAAACGTTGTGAAGACTATAATTTACTTCCCTTCCTTATATGTTATTTTACGTGTTATGAAACTAAAATCGTGCACCTTCCAGTTTCATAATTGTATTTAAATATTATAGCAATATTGATATAATGCTTTAAAATGTACTTTCATTTTATCTTTTGCCAACTGCGGATCTCCTGCTTTTATCGCTTCGTAAACCGCCTTGTGCTCATCTATCGCCGATAAGGACAAACTATCGTCGCAAACATGATACTTTTTAAAATTTGTAATTATTTCTGGCGTAATCTTTAACATGAATGTATTTAATGTACTGTTACCACTAGCATTGGCAATAGCTAGATGAAACAACAAATCTTCCTGTACCGCATCCAAACCTTGTGACGCTTTTTCTTCGTAAGCATCTAAAGCCGATTTTATATGAATAAGATCTTCTTTTGTACGTCTTAACGCAGCCAATTTTACAATTTTAAGCTCTAACAGAATACGCGTTTCTACCAACGATTTAAAATCTGGATCTTCCAACCTTAAAATATCAGCAATCATCCCGTTCATGGCAATTACTCCTATATCGGCAACAAAAGTGCCGCTTTGTGGTATAGACTTTAGCAAGCCGTAAAACTCTAATTTATTAATGGCTTCCCGCACATTACTTCTACTCACCTCAAACTTTTCAGACAACATACGTTCCGATGGCAATTTATCGCCAGGTTCTAAATTTTTTAAATTAATCAACTCACCAATTTTAGCGATGATTTGATTTTGAACCTCTTGATTATCACTCTTAATAAGGACTTCTAACTTCATGTTTTTGTAATTTATTTAAAAAACTGGTTAACCAGCTATAATCTGATAAAAATAAAAAACTTTTGACAAATTACTTGTGATTAAATTGATTTTTTAAATATCGGTACATACTGTTGCTATTTACTTAAACCTTAATGCGTAACTTCTAATTTGTAAAACTTAACTTTTGCATAAGCACCTTCATCTCGCGATTGAAAATAGTTACCAGCCTTAAAATAATTCTCGAATACGCCCCAACGTTTCATGTGAATGCTATCGTAAACCGCATATTCATTTTTATTTAAAATCACTACCATTTTCCCATCAGTTACTTTAACTTCTAAAGTAAACTTACCAAAGCCCACATGCTGATTAAAAGTGAAGCCTTTATCGTCATCCCAGGCATCTTCATGTAAAATCTCCTCGTTTGTGGCACTTAAATTTTTAAGTTCCTTGGTTTTAACACGTATTTTACCGTCCTGCCAATATATTTTTAAAATTGGAGGGGCATTATTGTCTTTCTGACCAATTAAATCGCGTTGTTCATTAGTTAATCTGCCGTGAATTTGCATAATAATTACTTTATGGTATTTACCATCGGTAGCTTTAGAGACCTCCTCCATGGCAAGTTCGCCTTTCATATACCCGCCTTGCGCAAAAGTCCAGTTGGTATTATTATCACCTGGCACCATTTGCTCCCTTAATTCCGAACGGGTGTATTTAGTATTGGCTGTTGTCGCTTCACTCGGAAATGCATAAAACACCAATGCTCCGTTTGTAGAGTCGTTATACATGTAAGGTATTAAGCGTTGATCGGTCGCATAGTTTAAAATTTCTGGCGGCTCTATATTCATGGCCCTCCCCTTAGCGTTTAACTCTGGTGTAGTCACACTCCAATGGCTTAAATCGATTTTTGGCAACTTGTATTTTTTCTTCTTCTTTTTTTTCTTTTTTTCGGTTTTAGAAGACTCCATTGCACCACTGGTCTGTGCCTGACCAGCAGTTGCAACGGAGAAAAAACACAATATTATTACCCCTAATATGTATTTAGAACATTGCTTCATAAACAATTAGTTTACTGGATATACTTTTACGTTGTCTACATAAGCATCGACATCGGTTACGGCATAAATCCAAATAGAGATTTCGCCTGTAGCGTTAGAAGTAAACACCGATTTTGCTACAACAAAATTTCCTTTTCCATTAATTTCCGAACCGATAATTTGTGTTAAAGGTCCTTCGTTAGACACCACTACTGCATCTGCACCATCTGTAAAATGTCCAGGAAGAATCTCGCCTATAATTCGGTTACCACCTGGCGCTATACCATCTTGCTCGTCTGGTGTTTTTATGGCGTATTCGTACTCTAATACATACGGCGTATTTGGAGTAACAGTAATAGACTGGTAAGCATAACGTGTGCTAGAACTTAAATAAGCACCTGCCGAAGTAGACTGCGTCCATTTTGCGCCAGGCGTTTTTGAGCCATTATCCGATCCGTCGTAGTTTAATGGCGAACCATCAGAACTAGAATTAAACGGATTGGTATTACCACCTGTAAACGATTCTGATTTCCAAAAATCTTGTCCATCGTTAAAATCGCCATTTAAAATATCTGGAATTATAGCTGCTGGCACCTCTGGTTCTACAACTTCGATTTCCATTGAAAAGGTATCGGACTTTCCTAGTTTATCTGTGGCAGTAAGTGTTACAGTATAAACACCTTCGTCTGGGTATGCATTAAAACCATCTAAACTTGTTGCAGTATTACCATCTCCGAAATCCCAAACATAGTCTGTAGCACTTGATGATGTGTTCGAAAATTCGTATTCTAAATAGTTAGCGGTTTCGGTAGCAGTAAAACTAGCTGCTGGCGGTGTTTGGTCTTCTTTAGAATTGGCTTCTGGTAAATCGTATGAAAAAGCATCAAGCGTAGGATCGCAAGACGATATTACCAAACCAAGCACACCTAACATAGCATACTTTCCTATGCTTGTTAAAAGTCCTTTACGGTTACTGTTTGTTTTCATGTCTTTATTTGTTTTTAGTTTGTTTAAGGTTGAACTAGTAGCCTGGATTTTGCTTCATTACACCTTGACTAATATTAATTTCGTTTTGAGGAATTGGTAACAATAAATCTGTAGATGCAAAATTGAAATTATTTGCAGCAGCGAAAGCAGAGAGTACCGATTGCGCGACATTAAAACGCAATAAATCGAATAGTCTTTGATTTTCGAAAGCAAACTCCACGCGACGCTCTACCAATAAAGCTGCTTTGGTTAATGCGTTTGGACGATCGGCTATTGGGTCGAAACCAGCTCTTTCCTTAACTGCCATATACGAATTAATAGCATTGCTATTACCTGTTTCTGAAGCTCCAGCCATAATGGCTTCGGCATGCATTAACAAGACATCGGCATAGCGTAAAACAATCCAATCGTTACCTGCCAATTGTGGCAACCCGGTAAAGGTTTGTCCGTCGCTTCCACCCGATTCTCCATCAGGGAAATACTTGGTACATTGGTAGCGTATAGTACCTCCAAAAAGCGTTAATGGGTCTTCTCTATAGGTATGCTCTATTCTATTTCCGCCGTATTCATCTACTGCAGCTTTCAAATCTGTTGTTCCGTAATTTACACCACTGGTATGCCCTACTGCATTCATCCATTCGGCAGAAAAAATCTGACTATTATCCTGAATGCTGCTGTTGTACCCTATAGCAAACATGGTTTCCGAATTATCTTCGGTATAAAACACATCGTAAAAATCAGATTCTAAACTAAACTGCCCGCTATTGATAATCTCTTCGCATAACACTTGGGCTTGCGTGTAGTTAGGGGTTTCTAAACTTAAATATACTTTAGCTAATAAGCCCTTCGCAGCTGCTACAGAGGCTCTAGTTCTGTAGGTTTGCGATGGATCTATTCCAGTGATAGCATCTTGAAGGTCTGATACTATTAGGTCGTAAATGCTATTAGTGTCTACTCTGGTAAACTGTGTTTCGACATCCGACGGAGACACCACGCGATCTATTAATGGCAAATCGCCAAATAGTCTTACTAAATTAAAGTAAGCATGTGCTCTTAAAAATTTAGCTTCGCCTGCAATAGCGGCTTTTCTATCTTCGTCTTCTACAACATCGATGTGATCTAAAATAACATTGGCTCTGTAAATTACCTGAAAAAAGCTCGTGTAATAGTTTAATACAAAGTTATTTGTAGTAAGTGTAGAAAAACTTTCTAACTGGCCAGCATCGGAAGCATCTTCAGAATCTGGAGTTTTTGTACTTGTATTATCGCTGCGCATTTCGGTAACATAAAATTCCCATTGCACACCGTGATTGTCGTCTTTTCCACTACTGTTAATGCCTTTAATAGCGGCATAAACGCCTATCAATCCCGTTTCTAATTCGTCGGCATTAGTATAATAATTGTCGGTTGTAATAGAAGAACTTGGTGTAGGCTCTAAATAATCGCTACAGGACACCAAAATATTTCCTATTAAAACAACGGCTATATATTTTAAGTATTTCATAATCTTTTATTGTTAATTCGTTTAAGGCCTTATTAAAAATCTAAATTTAAACCTAGAGATATGGTGCTAAAAACAGGTGAACCACCACGTTGATATCCTAATTGAGTAGGGCTTGTTTTATCTAAAGCCTCTGGGTTCCATCCTGAATAATTATCGGCTGTAAAATACAATAGGTTTTGACCAGTAGCATACACTCTTAAACCCGATAATTTTAATCTGTCTAACACATCGCTCGGGAAATTATATCCTATGTTTACATTTCGAAGTGCGATATACGAAGCATCTTGTACCATACTATTGGTAAAATACTTATCTACTAAAAACTCGGTATTGGGTGCTGAATCTAAAATAGTTCTGTTATTGTTGTGACTGTACAAGTAATGGTCTGCAATGTTTCTAACTTCTGCGCCATGAGACCCCTGGAACATGAACGAAATATCTAAGTTTCCTATTCCGAATTCGTTGGTAAAACTCCATATTAATTCTGGATAAGGATTACCCAATACGGTTTTATCTTCGTCGTCTAAAACACCATCGCCATTCAAATCCTTTACATATACCAATCCGGCTTCTGCACCTACGTGTCTCCATGGTCTGTCGCGATCTTCGAATGCTAATTCTTTATCGACAACATATCCGTAGAATAACGATATAGGTTGCCCCTCTAAGTTAATCCATTCGGCAGGTCTAGATGGATCTAAACTTGTAATTTGTCCGTCGGAATCTGCAAAATCTACTAAAGTGTTTTCATTGGTAGTCGCAATAATGGTTGAGTTCCAATAGAATTTCTCTGAGCTTATATTTTTGGTTCTAATTTCGAATTCCCATCCTTCATTTTTCACTTCACCTAAATTAACAAGAGCGCCAGAAAAACCAGTAGTTACAGATATAGGGTTGTTTAACAATAACTGGTCGCTGGTACGTTGATACCAATCTACCGAACCTGTAATTCTGTTGTTTAAAATTCCGAAATCGATACCTGGGTTAATCTCGATTAAACGCTCCCATTTTAATTCTGGATTGGCAATGTTTAAAGGAGAAAAACCAGCAGTAATAGTACCATCTACCGAATAACTAGAACCTGAAGCCCCCAACAAGGCTAAACTCGGATAATAATCTACTAAAATATTACCTGTACTTAAATTGGAGGTGCTACCGTTAGCATCAGGATCAACCGCTCCCGTATTTAAACGGTCGTTACCTGTAACCCCATAACTAGCTCGCAATTTAAGATTGTTAACAAAGCTACTTTCTCTTAAAAAATTTTCCTTAGCGATATTCCATCCTATAGAAGCCGCCGGGAAATTACCGTATTTATAATCTGAACCGAATATAGAACTTCCGTCACGTCTCATACTCATAGATAATAAATACTTACTATCGTATGCATAATTAACTCTGGCAACATAAGAAATACCGCGTTTCTCCCATTGAAAGCCATCAAATTCTGAAATTGCTGTCGCATTGGTAATTTCTTGTACAACATCGTTGGTATAGCCTGTACCTGTAAAACCAGAGAAGAAATAATTTCTACTCTCTACAGAAACACCTGCAGTTACGCCAAGATCGTGCTTTCCAAACGATTTATCGTAATTAAAAAAGTTATCGAAAATCATGTAACTTTCTTTTTGCGAAATTTCGGTCATATATGCATCTGTAATACTTTCGCGAGCTTGGGTTCCCATATAATCGGTACGCTTGGTATCGTTAAACGAACCCGATAATGTGGTTTTAAATCGTAACCCATCTAGAATTTTATACTGTCCATAAAAATTACCGTATAATTGGAATTTTTTATCGGCCCTGGTACGCTCTACAATTCTAGCGTAAGGGTTTTGGTTATTACTATTACCAATATTGTTTAAGATATCATCTATTTCGCCATCGCCATCCAAATCGAAAATGGTAAAGTGGTCTTGTCTTGCATAATCGCCAACTTGTAAATGAGAGAATGCCCCATTAGGATCGACATACTGTAACGAATGCTCGTCGTGATAAATTGGCAACCATGGCTGATGTCTCGCCACGTTGTGTATATTCTCGGAAAAACGTGTTCTGTCGGTATACGACGGACTTAAGTTGGCACCGATAGTAAATCTGTCGTTAATATCGCTGTCTACTTTTAGTCGTGCGCCATATTTAGTAAAGTTATCTTTTAACATTACCCCTTCGTCATCGGAGTAATTTAAACTTACAACATACTTGGTTTTATCGTTACCCCCTCTAAAGGACAAAGAGTGATTGGTAATCATACCGCTTTCAAAAAATACATCTTGCCAAGAGCGATCTGTACCTATTTGTAATTGCGCAACGGTATATGGCGATAATACTCCATTTTCTGCCATTTGCTTATCTGCCCATTCTTGGGTGGTAAACCCATAGTCATCGCTTTTACGCGGCGTTTTCATACCCGTGTACATGCTATAGTTTATTCTGGTTTTACCAGCTACACCAGATTTCATGGTAATCATTATAATACCATTAGATCCTTTAGACCCATAAATAGAAGATGAAGCGGCATCCTTCAATATTTCAAAAGACTCTACATCGTTCATACTTAAAGATCCTAAGAACGAAGAATCTACAATAATACCATCTACAACGATTAAAGGTGTAGAATCGCCAGCCATAGAACCAACCCCTCTAATGGTAATAGAAGGTGCTGCACCAGCCTCGGCATCGGTGGCCTGAATATTAACCCCAGATACTTGCCCTACCAAAGCATCGTCTACCCTTGGTACTGCAATTTGATCTAGTTTTTCGTTTTCTACTTTAGAAATTGCTCCTGTTAAATGTGATTTTTTCTGAGTTCCGTAACCGACAACAACAACTTCGTCTAGCTTACTTACATCTTCTTGTAAAACCACGTTAATAGTTTTGGTTGAAGATACTGTAACTAACTGTGTTACAAAACCAATGTAGGAAAACTGTAAGATTTCCCCACTTTCTACATTAATAGAATAATTACCATCAAAATCTGTAGTTGTACCCCGCGTAGTACCTACCACCAAGACATTAACACCAGGAATTGGTTGTTCGTCTGTACCAGACGTTACAAGTCCTGTAACGACATCTTGCGCAAACATGGCTGTATTAAGCAACAAGATGACATACAATACTAATTGTTTTTTCAAATTCATTTGTTTGTTGTTGTTTTAATAATAAATAGTTAGCTCTACGATTAGTTTAAAAACAAAAACTTGCATACTTAAAATAACATGAACCTTATAAAAACGCGTTGCTGTATTTAACATGAATTATTTTTCATATTTTTGCAAAGCATGCATTATTAAAGGCATGTTATTTTACTTCCCTTCCACAAGAAGTATGTATTAAGGATAGGCGTGCACCTATCCTTTTTTTATATCTGTTTTTTTCAAAATGAGAACTAATCAAACTTTTTGGTTATCCAAATTGGTTTCCCAATCTGGTTTACCAAATATATATTAATATATTGTTAAAAAAAAATTATTTGATAAAAAAATAGTGCTTTTTATTTGAAATTCTTAAAAAGCACTATTTGATTTGTAATTATTCGAAAGTTTAGGCTTAATCGCTTACAATACAACCATTACTATTACTAGCAATAATGGGTATCTAAAATTATTTAAAAGCTCTACTTTCTTATGTTAGTAACTTATTTAGAATCTTTATCTCCAAAATAAGACACACCATTGCCACTTAAAAAATCTTCTCTAACAGGGCTAAATGTATCTATTAACATTCCTTCTTCTAAACAAACAGCGCTGTGTAGTAAATTTGGTTCTATATAAACGCCATCTCCTGCTTCTACAATTTGCTTAACGCCATCAATTTCAAATTCAAATTTACCCGAAACACAATACGTAGCTTGCGTATGAAAATGCTGATGCGGTGATCCTAAAGCACCCTTTTCAAACTTCACTTTTACCATCATAATTTGGTTATCATAACCCAAGAATTTTCTAGATACTCCTCCGCCTAGTTCTTCCCATTCCAAATCTTTACTAATGATGTATTTTTTACTAAATCGATCCATATTTTAATGTATTTAATTACTATTGTTATTCTTGAATTTGTAAATCGCCAACCCCAGTCCAGGTAAACGTTGTATTATTAATTTTCACTGTGTGTTTTTTATTTGAAGAGGCATCCGTATTTGCCATTAAAAAGATAAACTCTTTTTCACTTTTTAATTGAATTTTAACAGCCGTATATGCCTCTGTATTATACAGTACGCCTACCATTTTAACACTTGTAAAAATATCCTGTGCCAATTCGCTTACAGTACTGTAACTGCCATGCGGCTCTATAACCGATGCAAAAACCGTTTCTTGTGCCTGCTTTCTGACTATAAAAGTTGGATCTGGACGTAAATTATATTCGGGATCGTTAGCTCCTATTCTTGCAAAAAGCAAATCATCGTTCTTGGTAGTTGCTGTTGTTAAGGTGAAAAACGTGTTGCTATTTCGCCAAGTTAATTGTGCACTACCAGATGTACTGGTGCCCTGCCCTTCTAACCATAAATGCTGATAGCCATGGGCTTTGCCTAAGGGCGATAGAGTTGATGATTTTGTATACTCAAAATTAGTTGAAATAATTTGTCCCAAATAATAAAATGGCATATCGAATTGATGAGCCGCTTTGGCCTTCACGCGCATAATATCCAGAATGATAGGTTGTTTTAAAGTCGGCTCGTTTATCATAACCATAGTTCTGTGCAATGCTGTTCCTGAATACGCATTGTTTTCTTTAGCGCTAGCTATTTGAATATCTGGATTACTAGTGTCGAACACATACATATCTGAATGATACTGACTACCAATACTATAATCGCCATTAAAATGAGAGATCTCGTCTTGAACTACCGTATTATGAGCTATGGTTTGCTTGGCCCAAGTTTTATTTTCCTTTAAGTATCCGCCTCCATTTTTTTGTTCAATATTTACAAAACGCGCCAAGCCGTAATCCTGAATAATTTCGTTACCGCCCTGAAAAAGTGAAAACGATAATTTATCGTAATGCCCGTGACTTAAACCTTGGGCAGCGTTTTTCATAACTAAAGTTAAAGGAGTTCCTTTATTAGACCTCAAAATAGCGATGGCACCTTGATCTCCGTTAGCCCCATCGGTTAGCAATAACGAAGTTTTAACAAATGGTTTTGCTTTTCCTAATGCAACATCGGTAGCCACAGCTAAACCTGTTTGGTCTAATTGCACACGACCTTGCGATTGGGCAACAGATAGTAAACTTGGGTTACGGTTTCCATAATAATATGCAATATTTACCGCCGACACTAAGGATCCCGAAAAAATGGACATCCCTTTTTGTGCATCGTTAAGTGCAAAAAACTCTCCGTCGGCATCGGTTAAATTCAATAAAGCCTCTACACCTTTTAATAACACACTGTCTTTATATTGAAAAGGAGCTATTTCTGGTTTTACATTTTGTAGTGCTTCTGCAAAAATCATAAACGGATACATGGCATAACGCTGGTAGTAAGGCCCTTCGGTATAATACCCATCTGGCGAAAACGGCTCTTCTAAATTGGCTAAAAATCCTGCCTTTTGGCCTTCAATAAAAATATCGCCTCCATCGTTATCTTTCGCTCCTTTTTCTAATTGTGCATTCGGAATACCATATAGTGCTCTGCTAATTAACGCGTCGTCCTGCATTACTAAGCCAATCATTCCCACAGCAACATTACCCCAAGTACTATGATTGTGAATGCGATTAAAAAACTGTGGCGTTTCGATTGATAAAAAATCGGCCATAGGTCTAAACACATTTGTCTCTAAATACCGAACCTCTTTTTTTGTTAAAAACGGGTAGATACAATCGTAAGCCTGACTGGTATATACCAACCAGTTTGCATCGTTTAAGCATTGCCAAAATAATTTACCTCGCGAATACGAACGCTCTTCTGGGTGCCTTGGCAAGTTAGGATACATTTTAGCATAGGCCATTAACATATCGCGTACATATATAGCATAAGTGTTATCGTTTAAAATTTGAAACAACACTCCTGCTTTTTGCATGGTAAGATAATTCAGTTTATGGCGCTCGTGGGTATACCCGCCAGCCATATCTTTAGGTATAGGTACCTGTATGCCCTCTGCTATTTGTGCATCTACAAACTTTTTTGCTTCGCTTAACGATGCATCAAACAACGGCACGTTTCCTAATGCTTTTTTAATATCCTGAACCCCTTGCTGTGTTAAAATTAAGTTAGGATGCTCTTGAGACATAACTTGCACCGCCAAAAAGAAACTACAAAAGCATATGATGTTTTTTAAATAAACCATGAGTTGTTAATTGTGTAATACACCTAAATCTTTTCCATCTGTTGCTTTTCCCTTTAACGGAGACGCTTTTGGTAATTTAAACGCATCGGTATTTACAAATTCAGGATTTACATTTAAATTATCCTTTACCGTATATTTTTGGTCGCCTGTAACCCGCATGTCGTCTGCTTGATAAAAGTTATTACGAACAACGTTAACAATAGGCTCGCCTACTACCAAATGCATATCTATGGCTTTTGTATGATCGAAAATGTTGTTTGTAATGTCTATTTCTTGAGCACCGTATAAAGAAACAGCAGCGTTATAAGCATTTCGTTTTCCAAAACCGATATTATGAAACACATTATGCTCCATTTCTAAAAATGGTCCAAAAGTACTTTCGTCTTTACCTCCACGGTGTAACCTAAGCACCGCACCTTCAACATCAGAAAAACTGTTGTTTTTTAAGATCACGTATTCGGCATTGTAAATACCAATATTATCGGTCTCTTTATCTAAAGCCATAATATGGCCAGAAATATTTTTAAAGGATGAATTTGTAACACTAATAGTATCGGCAAATGTATTTTTATACACTTTTAATACATCGTAAGAATGATTAACATCTAAGTTTATAACCTCGCAATTATTTATAAATAACTTATAATTGTTATTCATAGAATATTTACTCGTAGCAATTAAAGCATTCCCCGAATAATCTGGTGCTTTTTTACCGTCGAATTGAATGCCCTCTAAACGTAAACTACCTCCGTTTTTAATTTCGAACAACGATTTCTTTTCAAATAATACTTCTGGTTTTTTATCGGATTTCGATACAAACGATATGGGCTTATCTAAAGCAATCGTTTTCGTTTCTACATAAGGCTGATCTGTTGTTGTTAACTCGATGACGTCACCAGCTTCAGCTTGTTTTACAGCATCAAATAAAGTATTCATTCCAGCTTTGACTTGAATGGTTTTACCTGAATTTAAAAGCACATCGGTATCGGCTTTCGAATACCACGATGCACCTGTATTATCTTTAGTCGCTATATCGTCGGCAATAGTAACCTTTTGTTGTAATGTTTCTGAAACTGGAATTAAGTACCCTCTGTCGTCTTCCTCTAAAGTAAAATCTACAGGATTGAATCCTGATGTAATACCCGTAACGATATTAGGACTTATACTATTATTTTTAAATGTAATGCCACTAATATCGTCGTAAATAGTAAACAACGAATCGCGTGTAGCGTGGTAAAAAATATTATCCTCCATAATAGAATTGATAGGCGTGGCGCTGCGCTCGGCATCGCTACCAGCACACAGCTGAATATGGTCGCAATTCACGAAGGTGTTGTTTTTTACAACTGCATCTTCTACTTGATGATATCTGTTAATTGGTGAATTAGGCACGCCATTCATAATCACAAAAGCACCTCTAAATCTGTAACCGGTTAAACCTTCGGCATAATTATTAATAACGGTTTGTTGTCCGTTAATTATTCTAATACCTCCTGTGCTTGGTTTATTATTACCTAAAAACACATTGCCTTCAACCAAAGTTTTGCTCCCATGGCGCATGGTTAGTGTACCTGTACATTCGTAAAACGTGTTGTATTTATAAGTGTTAGATCCCGATTTGTTCGAAATAATTTCATGTTCGCCATTACATCTGTCAAAATAATTATAAGCAACAGTTGTTTTAGAATCTTTTAAAGAATGATGGCTGGTACCTATACGAAGTGTTTCACCGCCATTAGCCCCTAAATTTGGTCGCGGGCCAAAATAATTATGATCGATTAAATGATTGTTTTCTAAACTAGCTTCAGTAGTTAAACGTACTGCCATTGTAACTCCCAAGTTACGTTTTCCTGCAAAGTGGTTATGGTCTACCCTATTGTTTTTTCCGTAAAGTGCAATCCAATAATCTTGTTCGTGACGTTCTGGGTTACTATAATTATCAATTACGCATTCTGTTAGCCTTACATGATTTGCTAAAGTTTGGTCATCTTTTTTAAACTCAATTACACTACTTGTTGGCGTGAATCCGTTTTTAAATACCAATCCTTTTATTATTAAATGTTCGCCAGCAATTTTTAAATAAGAATGACCTTCTAAAATAACTTTTCCTTTATCTTCTACAGTTAAAGTAATTGGGTTTTCTTTAGTGCCATGCGCTTCAAAAATTAATTCGGCATCGGTCCAAACGCCATTAGCAAGAACAATCTCATCACCTGGTTTTGCATTGACAACCTTAGTATTAAATGCTTCTACATTACTAACAAGATCTTTAGATGTACTGGTTTTGGTATTACACGCCGTTATGAATACGGCTGTACAACATAATGCTAGTACAATCTTACTAAACCCCCTCACTTTCAAACGAATATTTACTGACATATATTAAATAATTATTAACTGGTTTACCAAATTGGTTGACCAAATATATGTATAATTATATATGTTGCCAATTTTTTTTATTTTTTTTAATGAATTTGATAAAATAATGCCTTAAAAAGCAACAATAACATAAAAGGCTAATCTGGTCGCTACATGAGAAATCATTAATTAGTATATATTGATTTGGAAATAAAAATCCAGATAATGCTATCATTTTTAAGACAAACTAAATTAAAATAGTTTAACTTAATCTGTTGTATCCCAGCACACCTAATAGTATAACAACATAAGTATATTTCCTTTAACCATCTTATGTCAAGACAAATTAAGTACACTATTCTAGATGCCAGAATGATAAACCACGAGATCTAATACCTCTTAAGCAATTCAACATTTTAAAAAGATAGAATATTCGTTAAACGTAATTTCTTCTCAATAAAGCAGGCATTATATCCCTCAAACTCACAATTTTTAACATTTTACGATATCCCAAATATTTTAAGGGCTTAGCAAGCGATTTGATAAAATAATAGAAACTAAAATATCAAAATCACTTTTTTTAACGAAAAAATAACATATATTTGGTAAACCAAATTGGATAACCAAATTGGATAACCAAAAAAAAACAAACAACAATTAATTAAAAAAAGAATAAGCCATGATTAAAAATCCAGATTAGATTTAAACACACTACCCGCAAGGTTCTGGTAACACCAAAGCACTTGCAAATGTTATGTTTCGTTTTTTAAGTATTTCATTCTATAAAAATACCAGAGTAAAACAGTAAGGATAACCAAACCACATCCTAAAACGGAAAAAACATTTTAAAAAGCGATATCTACATCGCAACTGATTAACAACAATTAACAAGTCTAATACAATTAACAAAACTAATAATGAATTTAAAAACTCAATGTATTGCACTCGCGCTGCTTTTTTTTAATGTAGCGCTATTTGCCCAAACGGGTTACAACATTACAGGTCATGTAGCCGACGCTCAAAATGTTCCTATTGCAGGAGCTAATATCCTTATTAAAGGTTCGTCCACTGGTACGTCTACCGATTTCGATGGTAATTTTGAATTGGAAGTAAAGTCTGGAGACGTACTTCAAATCTCTTATTTAGGTTATGTAACCCATACAGTAACTATAACGGACCAAAATCCTGTAAAAATCACCTTGGTAGAAGATGCTAGTCAACTAGAAGAAGTTGTGGTGGTTGGGTATGGTACTCGTAAAAAGAGTGATATAACGGGATCTGTAGCTTCAGTAAAATCCGAAGAATTAACGGCTTACCCAACATCAAATGCAGAGCAAGCCTTACAAGGTCGCGCTGCTGGTGTGGTAGTACAATCCAACAATGGTGGCGAACCAGGAGCACCAATAAATATTAAAATTAGAGGAAATACATCCATTAATGCAAGCAGTAACCCACTTATAGTTGTAGATGGTTTTGTTGGCGCCGCCATGCCACAGGCTAACGATATTGCTTCTATGGAAGTTTTAAAAGATGCCTCGGCTACCGCTATTTACGGTTCCAGAGGTTCTAATGGTGTTATTTTAGTAACCACAAAAACAGGAAAATCGGGTCGGTTAAATATTGAGTTTAACAGCTCGTATGCTATACAAAATACAGCTAATGAAATTGATTTATTAAATGCCGATGAATTTGCAAACTATCAAAACGACATTAGAGCCAATACAGGAAATACAAGCCCTTACACCCAAGGTTCGGGCAATACCAATTGGCAAGATTTAATTTACAGATCTGGAAACACTCAAAATTACCAATTGGCGTTTTCGGGAGGTTCAGAAAAAATTAAATTCTATGCTTCTACCAATTATTTTGGGCAAGACGGTATCGTTATCAATTCTGATTTCGAAAAATTAACATTCCTATCGAATATTGATGCTCAAGTTTTCGACAATTTAAAATTAGGAATGAACCTATATGGTAGTAGAGATGAAAAAAATGGAGCCGCCACACAATCGGATGGATCGGTTTCTGCCGGTGGAGACGATGTTATTACTCTTGCCATGAGATATGCACCAGATCAGCCTGTGTACGATGAAGACGGTAGCTATAACTCTGGTAATTCTGTTGGAGATCCAGTAGATAACCCATATGCTGTGGCTACCGAAAGAATAGACGAAAATAAAACCGATGATTTTAGAGCCAACTTGTTTGCCGACTGGGATATTATTGAAAGCCTATCGTTTAGAACTACATTTGGTTTTAGCACACAAAACAGAACCAGAGGTATTTTCTCGCCATCTACCTTAGAAGTTACAGCTGGCGGTATAGATGGTCGCGCTTCGGTACAAAACAATAAAAACACACAAGTACTAAGCGAAAACTATTTAACCTATTCCACAACAATAGGAAAAGGAGACTTCACATTAATGGGAGGATATTCTTACCAGAAATCGGTTTCTGAATATTATTATATGGAAGCAACAGGATTCTTATCTGATACCTTCTCGTATTACGGATTTGGCTCGGCCACAAATATTTTACAGCCAGATTCTACTATTTCGGAAGTAGAAATTCAATCACAATTTGGCCGTTTAAACTACGATTGGGACGATAAATATTTATTTACTGCCACCGTACGTCGCGATGGGGCATCGAACTTTGCCGAAAATCATAAATACGCCATTTTTCCTTCTGGAGCTATTGGTTGGAAAATCTCTAACGAAAATTTCTTAAAAGACAGCAACACGATTTCTAACCTAAAATTAAGAGCCTCTTATGGGGTTACAGGTAACCCTTCTATCGGGGCATACGAGTCTTTAGCTAGAATTGAAGGTATTTACGCTTCCAGTAACGGAGAAACAGTTAGTGCCGTTACACCAGACCGCCCAGGTAATCCAGACTTAAAATGGGAATCGTCTTACCAAACCAACTTTGGTTTAGATTTTGGCCTGTTAAGCAACCGAATTAATATGTCTTTCGATTATTATAATATCAATACCGAAGATTTAATTTTAATAAACAATGCCCTTCCAGAATATGCAGGATATTTAGATGACGAAATTTTAACTAATGTTGGTGAAATTAATAACCGTGGATTTGAATTCGCATTAAACACCATAAACATTTCTAACGAAAACTTTACTTGGAGTACCGATTTTAATATTGCCTTTAACCGAAATGAAGTGGTGAGTCTTGTAGGCGGATTAGATTATTTTGGTAATGCGGCACCATCTTATTTCTCGCACGACAGAAGTTATGTATTAAGAGAAGGCGAAGCGGTTGGCTTATTTTGGGGTTACGATTATGCTGGTGTTTACCAAGGTGGTAATGTACCTGCAGGAACAGCAACTTTACCAGGTGGTGTTGCTGGAGATCCTCTATTTGCCGATTTAGATGACAGTGGCGATATTACCGAAGCAGACAGAACAACCATTGGCGATCCTAACCCAGATTTTACTTGGGGCTTTACCAATAATTTTACATTAGGAAACTTCGATATGAATATTTTCTTTCAAGGTTCTCAAGGAAACGAAATATTTAACATGACCAATGTTCAATTAACCAACGGAGATGCCAACACTACCAGAGATAACTACTACTCGGCATGGACTCCAACAAATACCGACACCAACACACCTAGAGTTGGTAACAACAGTAACAGAGAAATTTCGTCTCGTTTTGTTGAAGACGGAAGTTATGTAAGGCTAAAAAACATAGCAATAGGCTACACATTTGCATCCGATGTATTAGATAATATTGGAATAGAAAGATTAAGACTTGCCATAAGTGCGCAAAACCTATTAACATGGACCGATTACTCGGGCTTAGATCCAGAAGTAAACTATTTTGGTTCCGAAGGCAACAACAACTTCTCGTCTAACACTGCACAAGGTTTCGATTTCGGAAACTATCCAACAGTTAGAACAGTAACCTTTAGCCTTAATTTGAAATTTTAATACTTAAATAGAAACACACAATGAAAACATATAAATATTTATTTCTGTTATTGATAAGCCTATCAATAATTGGATGTTCAGATTTAGAAGAAGAGCCAGTTGGTATACTTGCTCCCGAAGGATTTTTCTCCTCTATGGCCGATGTGCAAGCTGCTGTAGATGGTTCGCTTACGCATGCCATAAACGAAAAAATATGGGGTCGAAAGTTATCAATTGCATTAATGCTACGTTCAGACATGGTAAGCTTAGCTTCAAACGAAACCAGAAGGGTTGAAATGGAAGAACTTACTACCTTAGCTAGCAACGGTATGTTAAGCGAATTTTGGCCTAGAATATACCAAGGTATTGCCGCTGCTAACCTAGCCATTTCTGGCGCCGAAAGCGTTAGTGCCGAAGAATCCATTAAAAATCCAGTAGTAGCACAAGCTTATTTTACAAGAGCGTTCTACTATTTTCACTTAGTACGCTTATTTGGCGACATTCCATACATAGACGGTCCGTTTACCGAAGCAGATTTAACAATAGGTAAAACACCTGTAGCCGAAGTTTACGAAAAAATAATTGCCGATCTTGAATTTGCAGAAACTTGGTTACCAGAAACGACTGCCTCGGCTGCAATTCCATCAAAAGGTGCAGCGACCTCGTATTTGGCTTTAGTTTACCTAACAAGAGCTGGCACAAGCAATACTGCAGATTTTCAAAAAGCCTATGACTATGCTACACAAGTTATAAATAGCGGTATGTACGCTTTAGATAGTAACTACCAGAATTTATTTAATGCCAATGTTATTGACGCATCTCCAGAACCTATTTTTGCATTAGATTACAACAACGTTGAAGCCGAAGACAATGCTTACGACCAAACTGCACCTATGACAGGTATTAGAGGAGACGACCGTAACGACGGTGGCGGATGGTCTGTAGCCGTACCATCTTTAGAAGTGTATACCACTTGGGATGCTGGCGATTATAGACGTGCCGTAAGTTTAGACGATGAAGCCAATATTAATGGCACCTATGTTAATTACACACAATTTGATATTAGTGGTCATCAATTCGCTAAAAACGTACCATACATCGCAAAATACATGCGCTACCCTGGACCTTACGCACGAATTAACGCCAGAGCAACAAGTCATAATTATTCTATGATACGCTATGCCGAAGTATTGTTAATTGCTGCAGAAGCTGCTGTAGAATTAGGCAACAACGCAGCTGCTCTAGATTATATTAATCAAGTGAGAGCTAGAGCAAGAATGGGTGGTGCCTACAAAACAGGAGCAGATATTGAAAAAACGTTTCCTGCAAGTCCAGTTCCAGCAAACCTAACGGGTACAGTTACCATAAACGATGTACTGGAAGAACGCCGATTAGAATTAGCTTTCGAATGCAAACGATGGTACGATATCGTACGACGACAAATTGGAGACCAAGCCTATGGCCCTAACGGTTTAGAAGGGAATAAAGAATTCTTTACCGCCGACGATTACTTATTACCATTACCAGAAGATGAGTTAGAGCGAAACCCTAACTTACTACCACAAAACCCTGGTTACTAATTAACCAGTACCATAAACACGTAGTTAATATTTGTTTGAATTAGTCTGATAATTTTGCTAGCCTGTAATAGGGCTAGTAAAATTATTTAATACCTCTTTTAATCTTATTGAAGCGTTTTCTAATACAAAAACACTAGCCCGATTCATTTTAAGCGGAAATAATAAGCGCCCATGAAATTCGAAATCCTTACCAAAAACGAAAATCAAGAAATCCTAAACAGCATCATCACACAAATCCGGGATCTCATCATCTATAAAAATTTAGAGCCAGGCGATAAACTTCCTTCGGAACGCACATTATCAGAGAAGTTTGGTGTAAGCAGAAACAACATCCGCGAAGCGATTCAAAAATTAGAATTTTATGCTTTATTAAAATCCAAACCCCAAAGCGGTACTTTTGTGGCCGACATTGGTCAAATTGCATTAAATGGCATTATTGAAGATATATTAAGATTGGAAGAACCCGATTTTAGATCGCTAGTCGAAACCAGAATATTTTTAGAATTAAAAACTGTAAAACTAGCCGCAGAACGGAGAAAAGCCGAACATGTACTTCAAATAAAAGAAGCTCTAGACGCTTATACCGATAAGGTACTTAAAGAAGAAGACGCGGTACATGAAGATTTACTATTTCATTTGGCCATAGCAAGAGCTAGCGGTAACAGCACCATTAACACTTTAATGCTCATGATTACTCCCGAAATAATTACTAATTTCGAAAACCATCATGTCTGCGACAAAAACATGGCATTTATTGGCATTCAAGAGCATACAGATATTTATGAGGCCATAAAATCTCAACAGCCGGAACTTGCAGAGCAAACCATGAAAACGCATTTTAAAATGTTATATCAATATTGTAACACCTCCTCCGAAAAATAATAGCTAGTCTTTTATTTATCATCAAAGCATTTATAAAAACCCTCATATACAAAATATTCCAAGTACTAATTTTTGAACTTTATTAACCGCCTTCTACAAAAAAAAGCATATCCTATTAAGCGTAAATATTAAATTAAAATAACGAGGTCGTCTAAAAATTACTTTTTAGACGACCTCGTTGATTAGTGCCACTATAATTTCACTTTACAACTATCTTACTCGTTATCTGTCGTTTAGAAAGTGTATATCCTTTTAAAACATAAATACCTTTAGCCATATTTGAAACATCTAAAACATTGTTAGAGACACTTGTACTGAGTACTTTTTTTCCTAGAACATCATATAACTCTACAGTTTTAAGATCATCTGATCCATGACTTTTAAAATGCAATAAATTAGTGGTTGGGTTTGGATAAATTTGGAAATTTACGTTCGAAAATTCTTCTGTAGACAGAGTACCTTCAACCAGTGAAAAATTATCATAAAACACTTCAGTTTCTTCATTGATAGAACTTAAAGATCTAACATACACCACAACAAAGGTATTGGTTGCTGTAAAAGTGACTGAATTTAATGTAAATTCATCGTAATCATCCGTAATCATCATAAATCCGTCTACACTCTCATCAGATTCCCCGTTAGCATTAATGCCGTCTTCTCCCGTAATTTCGGTATTTAAAAGATACACTTCTGAAGGAGTATCCATAGCCTCTGAGCGTGATTCTACAGAAAACGTATATTCATTGCCAATGGTAAGGCCTTCAACCTTTTGATATAGGCGACGGGAACTTCCTGTGATGGCGGGGCTACCGTCATCATATAATTTAACTCCTCTGGTACCGTTGTTTCCACTACCGGTAGCGCCCAGTTGTTCGTCTATACTCCCTGCCTCACCTAGATAGTAAATTTCTAACCAATCTTCTAAAACATCGTTATCCCAAATGGCTTGATATGGACTTGCTAAAGCATTCCCCGTTTCATCCAAAATTTCATCATTTGGCGTCATGTCGTAAGCATCAGCATTATCTGATGTACTTCCCATACTGCCTTCGCTTGTTCCGTGGTCATCGCATGTTGGATTCAACATTAGGTTTGTTTGACTCCATCCGAAATTAAAAGACAAACACAAAATCAAAAAAAGTAAATCGTTTTACAACGTTGTCTGGCAAAAAGTAATTTTGTTTTCATATGAATTGTTTTAATGGTTTAAACTCAAATTGTAATACTTTACATAGGAAAAGGCATTGGGGTCTGTAGTTCCTAAATAATTACCAGCTTTGAAATAATTTTCAAAGGGCCATTTTTCAAGACTTATGTCTTCGTACACATATGGCGAATCATCATTAAGTTGTACTTCTATTCGAGCATCTGAGGCTGAGATCCTGAAATCAAAAACATCATGACCTACATACCCTAGGTTCACTTTAATATCGGCCCAAGTCCTGTCATAAACACCATATAAATCAAAGCCTTCAGTAGCTTCATCAACTAAAGATTTTTTATGGCACCAGATATAACCATCCTTCCAATATATTTTAATTAGCGGTGGCCCATTGTTGCCTTTAAAACCATATGTATCCATATCTTCTTCGGAAATAATACCATGGATTTGCATGACTATAACCCAATGAAATTCGTCATTAGAAGATATGTTTTCTGAAACACTTTCTACTTTTAGCTTACCTGTCATTTCGCCACCTTCTAACAAAGTCCAATTATCTCTGGCATTGGCAGGATTGATTAATTCACGTAACTCCGTTCTCGAATAAGAACTGTTGGCTGTAGAGGTTTCTGGATAGGTATAAAAAACAATGGAAGCATCGCTGGTATCATCATACATAAAAGGTTGTATAGACCGGAGCGATCTATACCCCTTGTTGATTAGTTGTGATGGCTGATACTCGTCTGGACTACCATTATCATTGGCATCTATGGGCAATGTTAATTTCCAGTTTGAAAAATCAATATTAGCATAGGTTACTTCCTCAACTGGTTCTATAATAACCTCCTCAGATTCCTGGTTCACGGAACTAGGACTACTATCATCCGTTTGGCAAGACCCAAAAAAAGCAAAAGCAACAATATAAATGAGGCTTTTAATACCACTTTCAATCACTAAAAAAGTTTGACTTATCATATTTTATTAATTGGTTCTCCAATCTGGTTTACCAAATATATATGTTTTTAAATAAGAAACAAATTATTGCATTAATAATTTATTTTATGTGGTTTTTAAAAAACATCCATAATTATCGCAATTATTTTTAAATTATTCTCATTTATATACTAAAAACAAGCAATGATAAAGGAATAGGAAGGAAATAAAAATCGTTATAAGGGAGCATAAAAAATGATCCATGATTCTGAAATTGCATCACTCATTGTTTTTTTGAAACCTCTAAACTCCTTTAATTACAAAACGTATATTAAACATTTTGACAAAACTAAACCATCAGTTAGTTTTGTTTCAACAACAAACAATACATGCCAAGAGTCAAAAAATATAATGAACAAGAGGAGATTGAAAAAGTCATGAATTTGTTTTGGAAACAAGGCTTTAAAAGTACTTCTATGAACATGCTAGAGAATGAAATGGGCATTAACAAAATTTTCTATTTACTCTAGCTTTTGCAGTAAAAGCGAGCTTTTTTTAGAAAGTTTAAATTGTTATAAGAAGAAATTAAATCAATTACTTAGTTGCTTAAAATAAAACTCGAGTAATATTGAAGATATCAAACAATATTTTTATTGCTTTATTGATTTTTAACAAGATGCAGGTATTAAAAAGGTGTTTAATAACCAATACAGCTGGAGAACTTAGAGAAGATACCGATGCACAAATTAAGCAAACCCTAAAACAGTTTACTGAAGATGTGAGAGCCATTTTTGCCAATATTTTAAACAAAGATCTTAGCAAAAGTCAAGAAATGGTACAAAAACAAGCCGACTATTTAATCATTCCATGTTTGACTTCTCAATGACTTCCATGATACTTAGTCCATCGCAATTAGACAATTATATATAGAACATATTTACAAACCTTTAATATTTTTTGAAACATAACTGACTGACTTTTTAGATAAGGTATTAATTAATAAAAACAACCTTTATGGATACAACAAAAACAAGCGAAACACTAAAAATACACACTATCGAAACAGCTCCTAAATATTCTTATATTAGAATATTTGTCACTTTATTTCTTGATATACTTCCTAGAATTTAAAATAATTACATTTGATAGTTAATAATTAAAACACACTCCATTTTACGCCTTCAAAAAAACTACATTCCCTGTGTTAACATCGTAAAATGCTAATCTTCCATTTTTATCTTTGGGCACATTATTTACAGGCAAGTATCTACCTCCTAATATTAAGTTTTTAAGTTCTCCTATATCTTTTCTAGAAGCTGGTTTATTCTCTTCTGATGTAAACATAGATTTCATCATGTCGTATGAAACATTACCTGCAAAGTTTTCTCCCACACCAGCCCAAGTCATCCCCTGCTTTTTAGAACTTGTTTCCTTTGTTTCTTCTTCTACAACTGCTGGTTCATTTACAGGCTTGAGGCTTGTTTCTTTCTGAGGTTTGTTTTGTTTTAGTTGCCAGCTACTACTTCTACAAGAGTTGCTGCAATATTTTTGAACTCCCCTACGTTTTGGTATATATTCCTCGCCACAATTCAGGCAAATTTCGTGTTTTCTCATATTTAAGCGTAAATTAAACGTTTAATTGACGTATAATTTCATTTTCCCAACGTCTAACCTATACTGAATATTGATCGTAAAAGTTCCTTTTCAGCTGCATTTTCGGTGATTAGTGGCTCTTTTTTTGATCGCTTTTTAGGTCGTTTTTCACTTAGAGCTGCTAAACCATCTCCTTTATCTAGGTTGGATTTAGATGTATCTTGACCTAACATAACAGGAAATTTAGGTACTGTATTTCCTTTTTGCTCCCCTTTTATAAAATCAAAAATACTCGCTTCTAACTGTTTTGATTTATTATAATTACTATAGGGAATTGCCGATTCATCTTTGTAAAACTGTTTAATAAGTGTCTCGAAATGCTTTTTATAATACTCATGCTGTAAATTAAACAGGTTTTGCATTTCTGAATGGTCATTCTTTATGACATGCAGATTTTCCAATAACCAATGGCATATGTAGCATACACAATCCACCTGTTCAAAATATTTATCCAGAATATAATTAAACTCAAATTTTGACACCTCATGCTTTGCTCTTAAAAGTTTAAAAATATTCTCCTCCAGTTTCAAGGGCTTTTGCTAAACAAAATTAGTTTCCGCACTATTATATGGGACAAGCCCTTTAAAATAGTCTATAATATAGGCCTCTTCGTAAAAGTTCATATCTTTAAAGACCTCTATTTTATCTATTATACGTCTCGTGTGCTCTGCATCGGAAACAAAAAATAACAGCTCCATATAAAGATTAGTTACTAATCCATTATAAAAATCCTGTAAGGTATTATTTGTACTCATGGGTAGGTTTTAGCATTGCAGAATAATCTTCTGGTAACTCGGCATCAATATCCCTTAAATATTTTTCTAAAGCGGACATAGAGGAATGTCCTGTAATTAGCATCAGTCTACTTTTTGCTTCAAAAGGTGACGATTCTTTAACTATGGCTCGATAGAGTTTTGTAATATAGGTATGTCTAAAACTATACAGACCATAATCTGTTCCTAGGTTAAAATGATCCTTTACAATGCGCTTAAAACGTTTTGAAAAGTAGTCGCGTTTATTATTTAAAGCCGTATCCCACTCCCCTCCTATAGCATCGGGTGTAAACAGAAAATCTTCGTCTTTAAGACCTGTTAAATCTGGCAAATCATTCCATAATAATTCTGGGATTATTTTAGTCTTTAAAGGGCTGTTTTTAGCCTTAAAACGAATGGTTCGTGTATTTACATCAATATCTTTTACCTGAAGTCTACAAACCTCAATTGGCCTTAAAAAATTATAGGAAATGAACTTGATATACAATAAAAGAACAGGATCCGTTTTTTCTAAATGCTCAAAAATAGCCTCCTGTGTTTCCTGTGAATAGGTTTTATTGCGCTCTGGTATGGTTTTTAATACGGGTATCTTTTTAATGAAATTATCTGTTATTATTTCATTATCCTCCAACAACTGAACAATACTACTCAAATCCGTTCTATAGTTGTTTCTGTTTCTCGGACTGGTTTTCACCAAGACATCATTTAAAAATGCTGAAAATAGTTTTTTAGTGAGTTGATCGATAGTTTTTACTTCAGGATGAACCTCAGCTAACCAATTGAGAAAAAACTCAACTCTCCCCTTATACCCTCGTAATGTTGTTTTACTAACTAATTTTTCTTTAAGGTTTAGCGAAAAATCAAAAGCAGAACGTAACGTTTGCTTAGGTTCGGATGGAATAGCTTCAACCTCTTCACTTTTTGTTTCTTTAACAATAACAGCTGCTTTTTCTTCCGTCTTTTTGGCTTCCGTTTGTACTTCTGAGTGCTCGTTTTCCGAATTTAATTTGTTGTAGAGTTCGGTATTGTCTTCAAAAGGATTGTAGCCTTGCTTCAATAATTTGATTAAAACTTTTCGGTAAACGGTTAAAATTTCTAAGCGCTGCTCTTTAGTTTTATAAGTATTGGCTTCTCCATAAAACGGTGTCACTCGTTTTAACATTCCTGTTTCTGGATGGCGATAGGAAAAATAAACGTACCAACGCTTACTTAAATCTCCTTTTGCAGTGTAAATTTTGGGGATGGAAAAATTCTTTTTTTTGGGCAAATCGTATGCAGTTTCGTATTCACTTTCGTATGCAAATGTAATAAATTGCTGAATTGTAAGCATAAAAAAACGGTTTAACAGAAGCTAAACCGTTTGTTTTCACATATTTAAAATCGTAGCGAGACCGAGATTTGAACTCGGGACCTCTGGGTTATGAATCCAACGCTCTAACCAACTGAGCTACCTCGCCATTTTTTTGAGAGTGCAAATATAACAACAATATCAATCTATGCAAACATAAAATCACAAAATATTTTTTTTATTAAATTAGTTTAAATCTTATTTAATTAATGTATATATTGAGCACATAATTTTTTGAACGAACACATGGAAGATAAAATTAAATTTGAACTTGAATTCCCAATACACGCTTCGCCGTCGCTACTCTATCAATACATATCAACACCTTCAGGCTTATCAGAATGGTTTGCAGACAATGTAAATTCTCGTGGCGAACTTTACAAATTTATATGGGACGGTGCCGAAGAACAAGCCAAATTACTAAGCAAAAAAAGTGGAGAACGTATTAAATTTAAATGGTTGCACGATGAAGATGAACCGTATTATTTCGAGCTTCGTATTCAAGTTGATGAAATTACAAAAGATGTTTCGCTTATTATTGTAGATTTTTCTGAAGAAGATGAATTGAATGAAACAAAAATGCTTTGGGAAAATCAAATTTCAGATTTAAAACATGTCTTAGGCTCTGCTTAATCGATTTTTCATGATATTTAAAGTATATTTGCCCGAAACTTATTCGGGCTTTTTTATGATTAATTTTAACGGAAACATTCAAGAAAACACCACCACTTTATCTATAAACAATAGAGGTTTTGCTTACGGAGATGCTTTATTTGAAACCATAAAAACATCTTATGGAAAAATACTGTTTTGGGAAGATCACTATTTTAGACTTATGGCATCCATGCGCATTTTACGTATGGAAATCCCCATGAACTTTACCATGGAGTTTTTAGAAGAACAAATAAAAAACACGCTTGAAGCCAACCAATTAACGAATAACTCTGCCCGAGTAAAACTTACTGTATTTAGAAACGAAGGCGGATTATATTTGCCAGAAACAAACAACGTAAGTTTTATTATTACCACAAAAGCTTTAGAAACCGATTTTTACACCATCAATACAGCAACTTACGAAGTCGATTTATTTAAAGATTACTACATTTCGCCTAGCTTACTTTCTACTTTAAAAACCACAAATAAAGCTTTACATGTAGTCGGTAGTATTTATGCAAAAGAAAACAAACTCGATAATTGCCTAATTTTAAATACCAACAAACATGTAGTAGAAGCCTTAAACGGAAATATTTTTGTTGTTAAAAATCAAACTATAAAAACAGCACCTTTATCTGATGGTTGTTTAAAAGGTGTTATGCGTACTCAGGTTATCGAAGTTATAAAAAGTGTGCCCGGTTACACGTTGATTGAAGATTCTATTTCGCCTTTCGAATTACAGAAAGCTGATGAAATATTTATAACTAACACCATTACGGGCATACAACCTATAAGTAAATACCGTAAAAAAATATTTACAAATGTGGTTTCAAAATCATTGTTACAAAAATTGAATGTAAAAATACGCTTGGGTTAGTTATAACTTGGATTTTCTGGAGCATTAGACCAAATACTGTATTCCCCACCAAACTCTAACATTTTTTCTTTCCAAAACGTTTCGTAATCTTTTTCAATAATGTCTTTTTGGTATACGTTTTCGGTAACCACCCACGAATTTATGCGCAGCTCTTCATCTAATTGTTTGCTGTCCCAACCTGAATATCCTAAAAAGAACCGAATGTCTTTTTCTTGTATTTGGTTATTCGCAATAAGATCGGCTACAACATTAAAGTCGCCCCCCCAATAAATCCCTAAAGATATTTCTATACTATCGGGTATTAGCTCTGGAACTTTATGAATAAAATATAAATTATCCTGCTCAACTGGTCCGCCATTATAGACTTTAAAATTGGCATCGATATCCGGTATAAGGTCTTTTATCGTATAATCTAAAGGCTTATTTAAAATAAAACCTATAGAGCCTTCATCGGTGTAATCTGCTAAAAGAACTATTGAGCGATTAAAAGATACATCACCTATTATTGATGGTTCCGCGATTAACAAATTACCTTTTTTTGGTTTAATTGTAATCATATGTCATAGGAATTTATAATTAAATCTAATATTATTTTTGTTAAAATCCAATATTTGTAGTCATAATAATAAAAAAGCCTTCTTTAAAAGAAGGCTTTTTATAAGTATAAATGATGTAAATGATTAGTTTACAGCATCTGATAATTCTGATCCAGCTTTGAATTTTACTACATTTTTAGCAGCAATTTGAATAGTCTTTCCTGTTTGAGGGTTACGTCCTTCTCTTGCAGCTCTTTGAGATACTGAAAAAGAACCAAATCCTACTAAAGATACTCTTTTACCACCTTTTAATGCACCTCCTATTTCGGTAAGAGCACTTTCTAATGCTTTTTTTGCAGCTGCTTTAGAAATTCCTGCAGCTTCCGCCATTGCATCGATTAATTCTGTTTTGTTCATAATTTTAAATTTAATTATTAATAAATCGTTGGTTAAACATTTGGTTAAATCCTTTACAAATTTATACGGATTACCCAACCACGCAAGTAATAGCAAGGGAAATACACCTATTTGTTAATAACTTAACACATTTGTTAATAAAGACCATGTATTTCGTCGATATTTTAGTAAATCGAGCAATAATAAGGGTTTACAGCATTTTTGCTCCGTTTTTGAATTCGTAGCCGTTTAATAAGTCTGTTGCACTCATATTTCGTTTCCCTGGCAACTTCATAAAGTGGATTAAAATAAAACCGCCTTCTGCAGCTACCCGTATTTCTTTTTTACTACAAATGATGGTTCCTACTGCTAAAGTGTGTGTTTCTAAAACTTTCGACACCTCGTAAATTTTCACATCTAAAACCTCTTCTCCATTTTGTAATATGCACCAAGCCGCGGGGTAGGGACTTAAGCCTCGTATTTTATTATAAATAGTATCTATAGGCGCTGCCCAATCTATTTTACAATTATCTCTATTTAGTTTATACGCCGTTTTTAAATCGGCATCATCTGTTTGCGGAATCGTTTTTACTGTTTCTGCTTCTATTAGTTTAACAGTGTCGAGTACTAACTGACTACCAACACGCATTAATTTATCGTGTAATTGCCCTACATTCTCATCGGCTTCAATAGCAACTTCTTTTTGAAGAATCATAGCACCCGTATCTATTTTTTCGTCTATAAAAAAAGTAGACACACCTGTTTTAGTTTCCCCGTTTATTATCGCCCAATTAATAGGTGCAGCTCCGCGGTAATTTGGCAACAAGGATGCATGCAAATTAAAGGTGCCCAATTCTGGCAAATTCCAAACTACTTTAGGCAACATTCTAAAAGCAACTACTATTTGTAAATTAGCCTGTAAGCCCTGTAGTGTTTTTAAGAAATCTTCGTCTTTTAAATTAGTTGGTTGTAAAATATTCAAGTTTTGCGACTCGGCATATTGTTTAACCGCACTTTGGTTTAATTTTCTACCACGACCCGCAGGTTTGTCTGGAGCTGTAATTACCCCCACGATATTATAATTGTTTTCGACTAAAGTTTTTAATGTATCTACCGCAAAATCGGGAGTTCCCATAAAAACAATTCTTAAGGTTTTCATTTTAGTATATGTTTAAAATCGTAAACGCCTTTTACAGGTTTAAATATGAAATAATTTATATGTATTTGTTTTTGTAACCGCTATTATTTGATGTTCTAACAATTGTGTTATTACTTTAAGAACATCGGATTCTTTACTCTTGAGAAGCGCTGCCAAATCTCTAGACGATAAATCGCCGTGTTCTAAAGCTGTAATAATTTGCTTTCGCAATGCGGCCAAATCTACTTTCGCTTGTGGTTTTGCACTAACACAAACCGAGCAAATGCCACAGGGTTGCACCTCCTTTTCTCCAAAATAAGTTAACAATTGTACCGTTTTACACATTGTATCGTCATCGATATACTGCAAAACACTTTGTACCTGCTTTTGTTTTAAATTATTTTGCTGCTCTATAATATTAGCAATTCTATTAATGGTATTATTGTCTTCTCTAGGCTGAATAAAAGTTACTTGAGCATCGGTTTTAGATTGTTGTAAAGTAATAATATCGTCTTTAGCCAAAGCATCTAAAGCACGCATTAAAGTGGCTTCTGGTATAGACGCTTTATCGGCAATTAAAGTAGTATTTATTTTTGTAGGATGCTCGAAAATACCACCGTAGGTTCTTAAAAGTGATTTAACGACTAATTGTAATTCGGTATGCGTATCTAAATAATGAAACAAAGCTGCATTGCTTACTGTAAATTGAAGCAAGGTTTTATTATTAAATTGTTTAGACAATGCTATAACACTGGTTCTGTCTAACAATTGCAGGGCATTAAAAGCCATAGTTCCGTTAAACTGATACGCCTTACAAAATGCGTTAAAACTAAAATCGTGAGTGGTTAATGCGCCTTCTCCAAAAGAAATCTGACAATAATTACACAATTTACGATATACCTGTTTTATAAAATCTATACTTGGTAAAACATCCAAAAACTGATTTTTAACCAATTCTACATCACTTTTATTCTTTAAAATTACTGCAAATGCCTTATCTCCATTTCTACCCGCACGACCAGCTTCCTGAAAATAACTTTCTAAACTCTCTGGTAAATTTAAATGAATAACGGTTTTAACATCGGGTTTATCTATACCCATACCAAATGCATTCGTGGCTACCATTACTTGTATTTTATTAGCCAACCAATCGTTTAAACGGTCTTCTTTTTCGGTTGTGCTTAAACCCCCATGAAAAGCTGCTGCACTAATACCTTTAGCACTTAACAACTCCGATATTTCAAAAGTTAGTTTTCGGCTTCGCACATAAATGATAGATGAACTCTTGTATTTTTTTAAAATCGATTCTACTCGGTAGTATTTATCATCTTCGTGAAATACCATGTAGGCTAAATTAGGCCTGTAAAACGACTGCTTAAAAATTTTAGGCTTAATAAAGTCGAGTTCTTTTACAATATCGTCTACCACCAAAGGCGTGGCCGATGCTGTTAATGCCATACAATTGGCTGTAGGCTGTAATTCCCTTAACAAGGTTATATTTTTATATGCAGGTCTAAAATCGTTACCCCATTGCGAAATACAATGCGCCTCATCTACGGCAATAAGGCTTACATTCATTTGTCTAATACGAGCCTGCACTAACTCTTGCTGTAAACGTTCTGGCGAAATGTACAAGAATTTATAGTTACCATAAATACAGTTATCTAACATGGTGTCTATTTGGTTATAAGACAAACCGCTTGTAAGAGCCATGGCCTTAATACCTTTATCCTGTAAAACACGTACTTGATTTTTCATTAAGGCTACTAAAGGCGAAATAACTATGCAAACCCCTTCTTTTACTAACGCTGGAATTTGAAAACACATCGATTTTCCGCCTCCTGTAGGCATAAGCACAAAAACATCTTCGCCTGCCAAAGCTGCCTGTATGGCTTCTTCTTGAAATGGCCTAAACGCCGTAAAGCCCCAATAACGTTCTAATATTTTTATGGGATGTTGCATTACACCGCTTGTATAACTTTTAGTATATAATCGACACGTTTTTCAACCGTATCGAAAGGCACATCTAACAGCTTGTAATTAAACGCTGAGTAGGTATTTACCAAAGCTTCATGAATTTCTAATGCCTGATCAAAATTTTCGTAACGCACAGCATCACTTTGATAAATCGCTTTCCAAGGCTTTAAAATGAAAACCACATCGTATGTCATTTGCTTACAATCCGATGTAAACTGATTGGGATACACGTCTCCAATATAATCCATATATGCCAAAACGTCGTGCACCCCACGATCTAAAAACACATACGGCGTTTTTAAATTTTCTGCTTCCTGAAATTGCTTTTTCCGACCTTCCAAAAGGCGCTCACTAAATAATAAGGGTTCTGTTAAAAACAGTTGTTCTACGCCTTCTGCTCTCGCATCTAAAGTTACTTGCCTAGATATTTCTTCCAAACATGTGTAGCCTCTTTTAGATAACGCATTTATAATAGACGATTTTCCTGTTCCAGGACCTCCTGTTATAACAATTTTTTTAGTGTTCAATTTGGCAAGGTTTTGGTTGTAAAATTCGTAATTTAAATCAGAAATAAAAAATGCAAAGCAAATAGTATCTTTGCGTCTCAAAACAAAACTTATGAGCATACCACAAAATTCGAACGCATTCTACGACAAATTAAAATCTCAATTATACGATACCGCCACTTGGCCATCGGAGTACCTTTATAAATTTATAGTAAAATCGGAACCTAAAAAAATAGCAGAAATCGAAGCTCTATTCAACAATATGGGTGCTGTTATTAAAACAATCCCGTCTAAAAACGGAAAATACACCAGCGTGTCTATAAATGTAAAAATGAAAGATCCTGAGGCTGTTATCTCAAAATACAAAGAAGTTACAGAAAATGTAGAAGGTGTTATTAGTCTTTAATATTTTTTTGTACTTTGCGAAAGCATAATTACTTCGTGCAACACATTAACACTACACAAATATATTTTGATAGATAACATAGAATATAACACAGAACGTGAACATTTGATTATTCCTGAATACGGAAGACATCTACAAAAAATGGTGAGTCACTTAAAAACTGTAAAAAATAAAGAAGATCGTAATAAAGAGGCAAATGCCATTATTTCGGTTATGGGCAACTTACAACCGCACTTAAGAGATGTACCCGATTTTCAACATAAATTATGGGATCAGTTATTCATTATCGCTGAATTTGATTTGGATGTCGATTCGCCTTATGGTAAACCATCTAAAGAACTTTTGGAAAAACGCCCAGACCCACTGCCATACCCACAAAATTTTCCAAAATACAGGTTTTATGGCAACAATATAAAAACCATGATAGATGTGGCAAACACCTGGGATGATGGCGATCTTAAAGACGCACTTATTTATACCATTGCCAACCACATGAAAAAATGTTTTTTAAATTGGAACAAAGACACTGTAGACGACAATGTTATTTTTGACCATCTTTACGAATTATCAGAAGGTAAAATCAATTTAAAAAATGCAGACGAAGACCTTTCGGATGCCACAAGTTTATTACGCAACAAAAAGAAATTTTCTTCCAACAAGAAAAACTACAAAAAAAATTCTAACTCCAATTCTAACCGTAATAGAAAACGCTACTAATAGCTCATGGCAACATTTATTATAGAAGGACAGCACCAATTACAAGGCAGCATCCAACCCCAAGGCGCTAAAAACGAAGCACTTCAAATTTTATGTGCCGTTTTACTTACAGAAGAAACTATAACTATACATAACATTCCAGATATTGTAGACGTTAATAAACTTATAGATTTATTGCGTAATCTTGGAGTAAAAATAAACAAAATAGCTGCTGGTAGTTATACCTTTAAAGCAGACGACATCAATTTAAAATACTTAGAATCTGAAGCTTTTAAAGAAGATGGCAAAGGGTTAAGAGGTTCCATCATGATTGTTGGGCCATTGTTAGCCCGATTTGGCAAAGGCTATATCCCAAAACCTGGTGGCGATAAAATTGGTCGTAGACGACTAGACACCCACTTTGAAGGGTTTATAAACCTAGGCGCTACATTTAGATACAATCGTGAAGATCACTTTTACGGTGTTGAAGCCAAAAAACTAAAAGGCACTTACATGCTTTTAGACGAAGCCTCGGTTACAGGTACTGCTAATATTGTAATGGCTGCCGTTTTAGCCGAAGGCAAAACTACCATTTACAATGCCGCTTGCGAACCTTATTTACAACAACTTTGTAAAATGCTTAACCGCATGGGCGCTAAAATATCAGGTATCGGGTCTAACTTACTTACTATAGAAGGTGTAAATACTTTGGGCGGCACCGACCACCGTATGTTACCGGACATGATCGAGATTGGAAGCTGGATAGGACTTGCTGCCATGACAAAAAGCGAATTAACCATAAAAAATGTGAGTTGGGACGATCTTGGTGTTATCCCTAACATATTCAGAAAACTTGGAATAACCGTTGAAAAACAAGGAGACGATATTCATATTCCAGCACATACAGAAGGTTACGAAATTCAAAATTATATAGATGGCTCTATTTTAACAATCTCCGATGCACCTTGGCCTGGGTTTACACCAGACCTTTTAAGCATTATCCTGGTTGTAGCAACACAAGCTAGAGGCAGTGTATTGGTACATCAAAAAATGTTTGAAAGCCGCTTATTTTTTGTAGATAAATTAATAGATATGGGCGCTAAAATAATACTTTGCGACCCCCATAGAGCAACTGTTATTGGGCATGATTTTAAATCGAGCTTAAAAGCTACAACCATGACGTCGCCAGATATTAGAGCTGGAGTATCCTTATTAATAGCAGCATTATCTGCTAAAGGTACTTCTACCATACATAATATAGAACAGATAGATCGTGGTTACGAAAATATTGATGAACGTTTACGAGCTATTGGTGCTAAAATCACGCGATTAGATTCCAACTAAACGTACAATATTTTTTAAACATCAAACAAAAAACATCCGATAAGCTTTTTTAGATAGTTTATCGGATGTTTTTTTAGTTATATATTGGGTTCTGTATCTAAAGCAGCTTGTAACTTATCGTACATAATCTGTTCTTTTTCACTAAAACGTACCCCTCCAAAACCTAGAAAACCACCTTCTTTTGCGGCATTAGCCACATGGTCTGCTATTTCTAATAACCAATGTTTATATTCCTTGACTACATTAGGCGTTTCTTTAGCTTCTAAAATGCTAATCACTTCTGTGCATTCCATAAGCACTGCATCGGCAAGCTCTTCTGGTGTTTTTATTTGGTAACTATTAATTTTATGCATCAGTCTAGCGCGTTGTGCTTTTGCACTTTCTATAGCTTCAGAACTTGTATCGGTTTCTGCATCGGGTACAATAGCGTTTATTACAGGATTGTCTTTATACGATTTTCGACCATCCAAAAAACTCTCAACAGTCGCCAACATTTCCTTGCCCGTACCTATTAAACCGCTACTTCCCGCACCCGCCATAATACTACCTATAAGCTGGGGTATGGTTGCAATTTTTTCCCATTCGTCTGTACTATATTGCGCTAATTTTTCCATAATATTAGTTTATTAAAATTCCATTCTTAAGTTACAAACTTTAACTACACGTCTATATTAAGGAACTATTAAAATTAATTTCAGTGATTTCATTAAATAAATTTATTGTATCACTTACACAAAAAACGAATCGCATGTAGTAAAAAGTATTAAAAAAATTGACTTTACTACTTTTAGAAGATTCAATTTTGCCCTACAAAAATTAACCAATAACTAAGCAATTAGCGTTTTTAACAGTTTTATGGCAATCAAAACCCAAAAAAAGCGGCTATTTTTATCATATTTCAAACGTTTTCACTTTTTGTAATTGTTAAAAATATGTTAAAGACATTTCATGCGTTTTAGGCAATATTTGTAGTAATAGCGTGGCTTCTGTTAATATTAACATAATATTAAATATGTGTTAGCTGTTAAAATTATGACAAAAATCATAATTTCTATACAACAACCTATCGTATATTTGATAGTGTAATTAACAAGCAAAACAAGACGCTAACTATTTAAGCATCAGTATTGTTAATTAATTACAATAAAAATAATTCAAAAACATACGATTATGAAAACTACAAAAGGAATTAAGGCCTTTTTGCCTGCTATGCTTATTGCGCTTTTAGTTTTACCACTAAGCATGTTTGCCCAATCTTTAACCCTAAACAATTCAGATTCTAAACTATCGGTTTTTGGAACTTCGAGTTTACACGACTGGGAAGAAGTAGCCGAACAGCAAAAAGGGAGCATCTCTATCGACAAAACTGGCGACACCCCTACACTATCTGCTTTAACTATAGAAATTGTAGCAGAGAGCTTAAAAAGTGGCAAATCGGGGATGGATAAAAACACTTACAAAGCATTAAAAACTTCTAAATTTAAAACCATTACTTTTAAATTAAGCGAAACTACAGCTATTTCGGCTGCCGGAAACAATGCGTACAAGGTAAGTGCCAAAGGCGATTTAACCATAGCTGGCGTTACTAAAAATGTACCATTAAATTTCACCCTAACAACAAGTGGCAATACCGTAACACTTAAAGGCGAAAAATCGTTTAAAATGTCTGAATTTAAAATAGACCCGCCAACAGCTATGTTTGGCACTATTACTACTGGAGACGAAGTTAAAATCACTTTCAATACTGTATTTAAATAAAAAAGATAATTAATCTAAAATTGAATTAAACATGACACAATTTTACAAATCATTCGTAATTGCTTTAATATGTCTTGCTGGAGCAAGTATGTATGCGCAAAATGACAGGCATATCGATAATTATAGATATCCAGACCAAAGAGGTATAAATGTATTTGAAGACCCAAAAGATACCATCTAGACCTTCGAGAAAATTAAAGTTAGAATGGGTGGTTCTTTTGCATTACAATTTCAAGCCTTAGAGCACGAAAATTCTGGTATGGTACCATTAGGAGAAATAGGATACAACTTTAACCTTCCTACAGCAAACTTAGATTTAGATGTGGCTTTAGCGCCAGGCGTTAGAATGCATTTAAGAACTTATCTATCATCGCGTCACCACCCAGAACCTTATGTAAAAGGCGGTTATTTTCAAGTAGATGGCTTAGATTTCATTAAACCAGGTCTGTTAGAAAATGTTATGAAATACACCACTATTAGAGTTGGACAAATGGAAAACAACTATGGTGATGCCCACTTTAGAAGAACAGACAATGCCCAAGCCATTTACAACCCATTTGTAGGCAACTTAATTATGGATTCGTTTACTACAGAAATTGGTGCAGAACTTTACTACCAACGTAACGGATTTATAAGCATGATAGGTGTAACCAACGGTAAATTAAACCAATCGGTTACCGAAGGTGGCAATGGCAAAACTGGAGGTGCCTCGTTATTAGCAAAATTAGGTTACGACAAACAAGTAACTGAAGATATTAGAGTACGTTTAACAGGATCGTTATACAACACAGGGTATGTACCTAGCTTATACCTTTACAGTGCAGACCGAGCTGGTTCTAGATATTACAGCGTAATGGAAGCTCCTGGTTCTAGCGGATTTAGATCTGGACGTTACAATCCAGATTTTAAAAACAGTGTTACTGCTTTCATGATTAATCCATTTGTAAAGTTTAAAGGTTTAGAGTTCTTTGGTACTTTAGAAAGTGCTTCAGGAGCTACAAATAGCAGCGTGAGCGACGACGGTACAATCATCCCTAGAAAAGAAGGAAAAACACAACAGTATGCTGGAGAGCTAATCTACAGATTTGGTCAGAACGAGAACTTTTATGTAGGCGGGCGTTACAACTTAGTAGACTCTCAATACGATGATAGAGACGACATTTCTATTCAAAGATTCCAAGCGAGTGCTGGTTGGTTTATGACTAAAAATATTTTAGCTAAATTAGAGTACGTAACACAAACTTACGACGGGTATACAGAATCTAGCATCTTCAACGATGGTAAATTTGATGGTGTAATGTTCGAAGCCGTTATTAGTTTCTAAAACCAAATACAACATGCTAAAAAAGTATCTGCTTATTTTATTGATAATTCTATGCGGCTCTTGTTTTAAAACACAAAGTCAAAACACAGCAAAAATTCATATTCAGCCCAGCAGTGTATTATCAATAAAAGGCAGTACTAACATTAATAAATTTACCTGTAAGTTCAATACTGCTGTTTTAAAAGGCGAAAGCACCGTGCATTATACCGTTGAAGAAAACGATATTATTTTTTCGGAAGCCACTTTAATCCTTAAAAACGATTGTTTCGATTGCGGAAAAAAAATGATTACAAAAGATTTTCGCGAATTGATAAAAGCTGAAACTTACCCAGAAATTACATTAACTTTAAAAGCACTAAAACCATCGAAAACAGAACCAAACATCACCTACGCCCTAATAGATTTTGATATTGCGGGCGTTACCCAAAGCTATAAAATACCAATGGCTATAGAAACAGAAAATGTTATTAAAGCCTCGGGAGCACTCAGTTTGAATATTAGAGATTTTAATCTGGAAAACCCTAAAAAAGCTTTTGGTTTAATAAAAATAGACGATGTTGTAACTATTTTGTTTGAATTAGACATTACAATGGTCTAGCGTTTTTAAAGTTAATTCTAAAATGGCACCCTCTTCTTATTTTTAAGAAGAGGGTGTTATTTTTAAACATACCTGGCTAAGCAACTAAAAAACATGTTCCTATATTCTCAATTCAAAAAAGAGATACTATTCTGTTTGGCATGTGCTATACTATACACCTAAAAATCTCTTTATAAACTCTTACAAGCTTAAACACTAAAATTAAGAAAATTAGCCCTATTTTGTAACTACATAGGGTTTAGTTTGCGATTCATCGATTAATTTTGATATCCACTAGTAATTATAATTATTTTATACTCAATCCTTCCCAAAAGGATTTTCAGATTAATAGCGCATTTTTAAAACATTTAGTAATTCATAACACAACTAGTATTATGATTCGGATATTTTGCGCATTACCCTTTAGTGTACAGCAGGTACTAATCTTATTTTTTCAGACTTCAACAATTTGCTACAAAAGTACCAAGCAACTTACTACGCACGCATTTTATACCATTCATTCATACTCATCAAAAATCCGCAGGGTGTTTAAAAACCAATATAACACCAGTGCACAAACCTCAGCAATTTTAAACAGCAACACTTTAGTATTGCCTGCCATTTGCAACAACCATACTAACCTGACCCTGACCAACCATGTATAACGTTACTATTTTAAACATCTCGTATTCTTTTTTAAACACTGTTTGGCACCACGTAAACACTTTACTAAAGCCTGCTAAATCTAAATTTTTCCTTTTTGGAATGGCGCTTTGTATGTTTGTACTAAACGTTCAAGGGCAAGAAACCTTTACAGACAACACTGATAATGGTTCTGAAACTTGGCCCGTACCAGCCGGAGTATCTTCTGTTACAGTACAATTGTGGGGTGCTGGCGGTGCTGGAGGTGGCTGCCAAAACAATAATGATGCTGGATCAGGCGGCGGCGGCGGCGGATATACTGCTATAACCCTTAACGTCTTACCCGGGCAGATAATCAACTACCAAATAGGTAGCGGTGGTGTTGGAGACACTAACGATGGTGAAGATGGAGAAAACTCAACACTAAGCCATAGTAATTCTTCAACCTCTTTAACTGCATTCGGTGGAGATGGCGGGCAACAAGATGACAGTAATAATATCCCTGGAGGAACTGGAGGACCAGCGACTGGGGGCACCACTAATATAAGTGGACAAAATGGATCTAATGGAGGAGGAACTACTGGAGGTAACGGAGGTAATGCTGGAAACACAAGTAATACTGGTGGAGCCGGAAATAACAATGGCAGTGGTGATGACGGTATAATACCTGGCGGTGGCGGCGGTGGCGGGGAACAGTTTTTCGGCGTCGATCAATCTGGAGGAAATGGAGGAAATGGGCAACTCATCATTACCTACACCATTAACCTAACCCCTACCATCACCAATTTATCCGCTACCAATATCTGCGAAGGCGAATCGCTTACCATAACGGGTACAAATTTTACAGGAGCTACCGCAGTAACTATAGGTGGTACCAACGTAAGCAATTATACCGTAAACTCCAACACACAAATAACAGCCACTGTCGGTTCTGGAAGCACAGGAGCAGTGCAAGTTACTACGGTAGGAGGCACTGCATCTAGCGCACAATCTGTAACCGTAAATACGCTATCGGGAGCACCTACAACCATAACAGGAACTACAAGTATTTGTACCGTTGGTGGTACTACCACCCTGCAAGCCCAAGGCGGTAGCGCTGGCACTAATGCGCAAGTGGTATGGTACCAAAATGCCGTTGGAGGCACTCCAGTAGACACAGGTAATAGCATTACGGTATCTCCAACTACCACTACAACCTATTATGCCCGTTACGAAGGCGATTGTAACACTACTACAGCTGTGTCTGCAGAGGTTATAGTAGCCCCAATAGCAGCAGCAGGCGCATTAACAACCGGAGCTACAACAGTGTGTCAAGGCCAAACCGGTGTGGTTTACACTATAGACCCCATTACCAATGCTACGAGTTACGAATGGACAGTACCTTCGGGAGCAACCATAACTTCTACACCGCCTTACACCAATAGTATTTCTGTAAACTATTCTGCCAGCGCCTCAACAGGTAACCTAACTGTAAGAGGTGTTAACAGTACTTGTCCTGCTGGCCAAGCACTAACGCAAGTAATTACTGTAAACACATTATCTACTGCACCAACCGCAATAGCAGTACAAGGTGGCGGTGCAAGTGCCATCTGTAGTGGCGAAAACATCAATTTAACGGTTTCTGGAGGTACTTTAGGTACTAATGCAGAACCGCAATGGTCTACAGACAATTGTAGTAATACTTCCTTTTCTAATGCACAATCTATTACTGTAAACCCAACGACAACCACTACGTATTACGTAAAATATGTCGGCGATTGTAACGAAACAGCATGTATTTCAATAACTGTAACGGTAGGACAACCTTTAGGTACTCCCACAAATTTAACAGGAACCACCGAAGTCTGTCAAGGCCAAACCAATGTTACCTATACGGTAGATCCTATAGCCAATGCCACCGACTATACTTGGCAAGTACCAACAGGAGCAACTATTACTTCTGGAGCCAACACCAATAGCATTACTGTAAATTATAGTACTACCGCAGTTTCAGGAAACGTTACCGTTACCGGTAGTAACGATGAATGTGGAGACAGTTCTGTAGCATCATTGGCCGTAACTGTTAATGAATTAACCGTAGCACCAACTTTTGAATCGCCTACCGATGTGGTTTGCGATGGCGATAGCGTAACTTATACCGTTACCGAAATTACCGATGCAGCGTCTTATAATTGGACCGTGCCAACGGGAGCAACTATTACTTCTGGAAACAACACAAACAGCATTACTGTCGATTTTTCTGGAGCAGTAAGTGGCGATATTTCCGTTAGTGGCCAAAATGCCTGCGGATCAGGTAATACAACAACGCTACCCATTACCGTAAATACCATTCCAGAAAATGCAGGCGCCATAAGTGGCCCAAATACCGTATGCCCTGGCGATACTGCCGTGGAATATTCTATTGCAGCCATAAGCAATGCAAGTTCGTATGTTTGGTCTATTTCTAATGCATCTGCAACCATAATAGAAAGCGGCTCTGATACTAATGCCATAGCCATAAACATTTCTTCAACACCATTAAGCGATTTCATCATTTCGGTAGTTGGCGAAAATGATTGCGGTGTAAGCGCAGTAATTTCTGAATTTACAGTTAATTTAAACCAAGAATCTGTTGCTCCTACAACCATTACCCCAACTGTAAGTAACATTATATGTGAAGACACCTCTACAACACTTACCGTATCGGGAGGCAGTTTAGGTACAGATGCTTCTATAGAATGGTTTACAGATTCCTGCGGAGGCACTCCCGCAGGAACAGGCGCAAGCATTACGGTATCTCCTACCTCAAACACGACCTATTTTGCACGCTATACAGGCACCTGTAACACAACCGACTGTGCGCAAATAGACATTATAATAGATCCAAAACCATTGGCTGCCGGAACAATTACAGGAACCAATGTTGTTTGTCAAGGAGAAACTAACGTACAATATAGCGTACCGAGTATAGATTATGCTACGAATTACATTTGGACATTACCTCCTGGAGCCACTATAGTTTCTGGAGATGGTACCAACACCATACTTGTAAATTACGACATTTCCGCTAGCTCTGGCGCGATAACGGTTCAAGGTGAAAACGATTGTGGTACAGGAACCCTATCTGCAAACTATCCCGTAACCGTAAACATTACCCCTTATATACCCAATAACTATAACGAAACAGTATGTAGTGGAGAATCTTTTAATTTTACACCACCTAACGGAGGTGGTAATACAGTACCTCCAGGAACAACGTACTCGTGGACCATACCAACCAATATGAATGGCGTTACTGGCGCGACATCAGGCACAAACGAAAATAGCTTCAATCAAACTTTAATCAATCAAACAGGGAGTCCGCAAACCGTAGTGTATCAGGTTACAGCACAAACAGGAGGATGTTCGGCATCTGTTTTCGAAATTTTACTCACAATAAATCCGCAACCTATCGTTTCGGGAACACCTACAACACAAACAACATGTTCTGGAGCGCCTATAAATACTATTAGCTTTACCGAAGAGTCTGGAATTTCTGGTGCCATCGACTTCATCTGGTCCAGAGATAATACAGCAAATGTTACAGGTACACCTACTAGTGGTAATAGTAGTACTATAAATGTTACCTTAAACAATACCACAAACACACAACAAACCGTTATATTTTCTGTAACAGCAATTTCCGAAAACGGCTGTGAATCGCCTCCTTTTAGTGTAGAAGTGTTAGTAAACCCAACGCCTACAGTTATTGCAACACCTGCTACGCAAACCATCTGTTCGGAAGAAAATATTACCGAAATTATATTATCAAACCCAAATAATGTTACAGGACCTGTAAATTACAGTTGGACAAGAGATAATAACACTAACATTACAGGAATTGCAAATGGTAGCGGAAATTCCATAACGGGACAACTTACAAATACTACTAACACCCCACAAACCACAACTTTTACCATAACTGCAGAAGCGAGCGATTGTTCTTCGGCCACGACTACAGCTACGGTAACTGTAAACCCAAAACCAATTTTATCGGTTAATATAGATGAACAAGAGGTTTGTGGTAATTCCACAATAGCAAACATAGTGGCAGGTAGCAACCTAAGTGGTACATCTTTTTCATGGACACGAAACGATGTTACTGGTCTATCAGGAATTCCAACCAGCGGAAATGGAGCCACTATTTCGGGTACATTTATAAACAATACCAACACTACACTTACCACTACTTTTACCATTACAGGAACGCGAAATGGTTGTTCGGAAAGTATCACTTCTCAAGTGAATATTAAACCAACTCCACTTATCGTAGCCACACCTAATACGCAGGCCATTTGTGATGATGATTCCTTCTCTATAAACTTAAGCTCAAGCAATAATGTCTCTGGAACCACTTACAGCTGGACACGAGATAAAACATCGGAAGTAACGGGAATAGCTGCTTCAGGAGCTGGCAGCCCCATAACCGCAAGCTTAAGCAACAACACAACCACAACACAAACAGTCACTTTTACTATAACAGCGACTGCAGATGGCTGTAGTTCTACTTCTACAGCAACGGTTGATGTGTATGCGCCTTTAATTGCGCCTGTAATTTCTGAAAGTCAGGCTGTTTGCTTTTTAGCTGCACCTTCTCTATTAGAAATAACAAACTCAAATCTAGGTGGATCTGGAAATTATAGTTATCAATGGCAAAGAAAAATTACTGAAACTGCTGCTTGGGAGAATATTGCAGGAGCTACCGACAGTTCTTACCAACCAGGTTTAGTTACGCAAAATTATTTCTACCAACTTATAATAACTGATGAATGTGGAACAGTAACAAGTAACACTGTCTTTGTACAAGTAATTGCGAATATTGGATTCACTTTTACGCTTACAGGAATACCTAATACTGAAATTTGTCCTGAAACTATTTTTACTCCAGGAATTAGTTCTGTACATGTTGGAAGTTCGGCCGTTCGCTATTCTTGGACATCTGATTCTGACTTCATCTCTCCTTCATCTGGTGGACCTATGGGAAATACAGGCCCAGGAGTACCATTTGATTGGCTACCACTTTTTAGGACTTCTTCTGCAAACATAGGACCTTTAACGGTTCAAAATAATACGAATGAAACGGTAACTACCCAAATCAGGATAAAACCAAGTGTATACAACTATGCCGATAATAACCCAACTGAATCTGATTTCATTTGTGATATTTCAGAGCAAGTTATAGATATCACCATCAGACCTACTCCAATAGCCTATGCAACAGCTGCGGCAAACAGTATTTGTAGTGACAGCAGTGCCGATATAGAAATTACTGGTAATATAACAGATGCCCCAATGCAATTTAGCTGGACACGTACCACCCCTAGCGGTATTACGGGAGCTACTAATGGAAACTCTGGAAATATAGCGGCGGGTTCTGATTATGTTATTGATAATGAATTAACAAACACCACAGGCTCTCCTATAAGTGTTACCTACACCATTACTCCAACTTCTAACGGCTGTACAGGAACTCCAATAACGTATACTATTACGGTTGGTCCTACAGTAACGTCTGGAACTATTGCCGCTAACCAAACCATTTGTAATGGTGGCGATCCTGTTGCCTTTACACAAACTGTTGCTGCAACAGGCTCTAATTTAAGCTACCAATGGGAAAGCAGTACAGACAACGTTACATTTACTGCCATTACGGGAGCAACAGGAGTTACTTACGATGCGCCTTCTGGATTAACAGCGTCTACCTGGTACCGCCGAGTTGTAAGCACTACAGTAAATGGTTTTACATGTTCTGAAGTCCCAACAGCATCTATTTTCGTTGCCGTAAACACTTTTGACCCTGGATCTGTTTCTGGAAATCAAACCATTTGTTCTGGAGATACACCAACTAGCTTAGGCAGTGTAAACGCATCTAGCAGTAATTCGGGAACAACATTTAATTACAATTGGCAAAGTAGCAATTCTGCAAGTGGCCCTTGGACAGATTTAGGGGTAACGACAGCTACGTACACACCTTCAAGTTTAACAGAAACCACATTTTATCAACGTACTGTCACTGCTACATTAAATGGTACAAGTTGTGAAGCTATAAGTACTAATATTATTGAAATAACCATAAACAATGTAGATCCAGGAGCCATAGAAGGCGACCAATTGTTATGCGGAAACAACCCTGAAGCTCTTACAAGTTTAAGCAATGGCACTGGTGATGGTACTGTAAGTTACCAGTGGCAATCTTCGCCTAGTGGTGCTAATAGTTGGACAAATATCACCAATGCTATTAATGCCAATTACGATCCGCCAGCAGGCTTCTCAACGGCTACAGATTATAGACGTATAACTACCTCTACGCTAAATAGTGTTACTTGTAGTGCTATTAGCACAACAGTTACAGTAACTCCAAACGACATCACTCCAGGTCAGATAGGAAGCAATAGAACGGTTTGTTTTGGAGGTGATCCACTAGCTTTTGGTAGTACAATCGATGCTTCTGCATCTAGCACTATAAACTACATTTGGCAAATAAGTAATGCGCCTACTGGGCCTTGGACAGATATTTCCGGTACTAACAGTTCGACCTATGATGCTCCTGCAACAACAGGAACCGCTACAACTTACTACCGACGTGTGGCATCTACAGACGATGGATGTACTGTATTTAGTAATTATGTTTCTGTAGCAGTAAATTCAATTACCCAACCTGTTATTGCTGGAGATCAAAACATATGTAGCACGACCAACCCGATAGCATTTACTATGCCTACACCAGCAACAGGAAGCGGCACTGTACAATACCAATGGGAAAGTAGCACAGACAATAGTACTTGGTCCATAATTCCTACAGCTACATCGGCGACCTACGATCCACCTGTTCTAAATACAACAACTTACTATCGTGTTTTAGCAACATCTACCCTTAACGGCGTGTCTTGTTCTGAATTAAGCGGAACATTAGTTGTTAACGTAACTCCATTTATTCCTGCTATCGCTTCAAACGAAAGCACTATAAATGATTGTGCCGATACGACCATCAATCTTTCTGCAAATTTAGAATCTGGCATTTCAGGAACTTGGTCTGCAACTCCTGCTGGAGGTGTATTCTCAGACATTAACAATCCAGAATCTACATTTACAGGGGAAAGTGGAGAAACGTACACTTTAACATGGACAGTTACCAACACACCTTGTGTAGACAATGCAGCTAACGTTAATGTAACGTTCCCTGATTGTGGAAACAATTTCGATTTTGATGGTACAAACACCAGTGTAAGCTTTAACGATAATTACAATTTAAATAACCCTTTCAGTATAGAAATTTGGGTAAAACCTAACGGAGCTAGTGCTACCCAAACGATAATTTCTAAACGAAATGCAAACGACCTCTCAACAGGTTATGATTTATCTATCGTGGGTGGTTCTACACTTGCATTTAATTGGAATTCGAATTCTATTAGCGTATCAAATGTAGTATCGACTAGCCGTTGGTATCACGTAGCGGTAACTTTCAACGGAAGCACATATACCGTATATGTAGATGGTATTGCGGTAGATACAGCTACGGGAAGCGCACCTATATCCAACACACAAAACACACTTTTAGGCGCTATGAGTTCTAATAGCGTTCCTGTTAATTATTACAACGGCTGGTTAGATGAACTCCGCATTTGGAATACCGCCCTTACTGAAACGCAAATTAGAGAAATGATGAACCAAGAAATACAAGCCAACGGAAATGTTGTTAGGGGTTCAGAAATACCTTTAGATATTAATGGCAACCTAAATTGGAATACCAACCTTACAGCGTATTATCAAATGGATCTAGATAGCGAAATTAGCAGTGGTGTTTTAAACCCAACCAAAGGAGGAACCCAAGGAACGCTAAGAAACATGACTACCCTCCAATCTGAAACTGCTCCAATTCCATATATCAGTACCAATAATGGTAGTTGGGATAGTGCATCGTCATGGCTAAATGGTACCGTACAACAACTTCCTAATACAGATGGGATCGATTGGAATATTGTTAGAATTAATAATAATGTACAAACCAACCGAGCTACAACTGTTTTAGGGCTTATAGTCAACAGTAATACACTTACAATTAATAATAATCAACCGATTGAGGCTACGAAATATTTAAAAATAGACGGCACATTAGTCCTAAACGGCGAATCGCAATTGCTACAGCCAGAAAACAGTATTGTAGACTATACTGGAATAGGAGAAATGCATCGCGACCAACAAGGTACAACCAATTTTTACAACTACAATTACTGGGCGTCGCCTGTAAGTACTACGGGAACTGCTAATAACAGAACTTATAAATTAAGTGAAGTACTACATGTAGGCACTACCCCTGTGGGCTGGACTCCTAATCATGATGGCGCTCCTGGCAATCCACCTTCAATTAGTACCAGATGGTTGTACCTTTACGAAAATTATGATGCCACAGTATTCAATTGGCATAGAATCGATCAAAACTACGACATCAATGTTGGTTTAGGCTATATTATGAAAGGAGCCTCTATTGCAGATTACACCTTTATTGGTCAACCTAACAACGGTGATTATTTAGTATCTGTAGATGCCGGAAACGATGCTTTAGTTGGTAATCCATACCCATCGGCTATAGATGTTAGAGCATTTTTAACAGACAACCAATCTATGCTAGATGATGGTAGCGGCAATAATGGTGAAGTACGTTTATGGGTGCAATCCACAACCAATAATTCACATGTTACTAGTGAATATTTAGGTGGCTATGCGACATTAAATATGGCGGGATCAATTACAGCTGTTGCCACAGATGATATAGCTGGCGTGGGCGACGCCGATAGTTTTTTACCGCAACGCTACATTCCTGTGGCCCAAGGATTCTTTATTACCGCTGGGCAAACGGGTAATATCATGTTCAATAACGGACAACGTTTCTTTAAAACTGAAGCTAGCGGAGAATCTATTTTCTTAAGAACAACACAAGAAACAGAAACAGCTTCAATAGACAACGAATTACAACGCGTGCGCATTACCTTTAAAAACCCAGATAATGCCATTAGAGAATTATTATTAGGGTTTACTCCAGACAATGCAGCTACAGATGGTATTGACTTTGGATATGATGCCACTAATTTTGACGATCTATCTAACGATATGTCCTTCATCATTAACAACGAAAAATACGTTATTCAAGCAGTAGGTGCATTCGATAACACCAAGCAATTCCCGTTAGGCATATTCCTGTCGGACAATGGTAATATCGAAATAAGCTTAAAAGCTTTAGAGAATTTTGATAGTGAAATCGATGTGTTTATTTACGATGCGTATAACGATACCTATACCCAAATTAACAACTCTAAATATCAGATGCATTTGGATAAAGGCGATTATACAGACCGTTATTTTCTAGCCTTTAAAGATGACAACAAACTGGATATTATTGAAAGTGACTTAAGCCAGATAAAAGTAAATTATTTAGATAACACAGAAGAAATCCACATTAAAACACCAAAATACACCACTATAAAACAAGTGTATTTAATAAATACCTTAGGACAAACCGTTAAAACGTGGAATGCTACAAACGCACCATTATCGTACAACTGTAAAATTCCTGTACAACGCGTATCTGAAGGTAGTTATATTATTAAAGTAGAAACCGAAAACGGCACTACCACCAAAAAAATTATCATTCAATATTAACCGCTGTAACAACCATAACCTAAAACGCCCCGAGCATGTTGTCTCGGGGCGTTTTTAATTTGTTGAATTTTATTAAGCCTACTGTTTTACAGTTTTCAATAACTCTTGGAAAGTGACTTTAGTTTGTTCGCCCGACGTCATGTTTTTTAGGGTAAACATCTCCGATTGTATTTCTTCTTCGCCTACAAGAACAACAAAAGGAATAGTTCTTTTGTTAGCGTAATTCATTTGTTTTTTCATCTTGGCAGCATCTGGATATAATTCGGCATTTACACCAACCGCCCTTAACTTTTTAATAGCCTGTAAACAACCTAAAGCTTCGGTATTTCCAAAATTAATAAACAATACCTCTACATTTTTATTTACTGTTACAGGAAATAATTGTAATTCTTCTAACACCAAATAAATACGGTCTAGACCAAAACTAATTCCAACACCACTAACATCTTTTAAACCGAAAATTCCAGTTAAATCATCGTAACGGCCACCGCCGCCTATAGATCCCATTTGCACTGTCTTTGGCGCAGCAACTTCAAAAATAGCACCTGTATAATAGTTTAGACCTCTAGCCAATGTAACGTCTAACTGCAATGTTGCGGTTTTTAGGCCCAATTCCACTATTGCAGAATTTATAAACTCTAATTCTTCGATACCTTTTTTACCTTCTTTAGATGTACTCAAGATATCACCCAAAACAGCAATTTGTGCTTCAAAAGTACCAGAAAGCGAGAATAAAGGTTGCATTTTAACGATGCCCTCTTCTGGAATTCCTTTGCTTAACATTTCTTCCTTTACTTTCTCCTCTCCTATTTTATCCAGTTTATCTAAAGCTACTGTAAAGTCGATTAACTTGTCTTTGGCACCGATAACTTCGGCGATTCCTGATAATATTTTACGGTTGTTAATTTTAATCGTAACACCTTCCAGTTTCAAACCTGTAAACACAGCATCGTACAACTGCACAAACTCTACTTCCTGCCATAACGAATTAGAACCTACCACATCGGCATCGCATTGGTAAAACTCTCTAAAACGTCCCTTTTGAGGTCTATCAGCACGCCATACTGGTTGCATTTGGTAGCGTTTAAACGGAAATTCAATCTCGTTTTGATGTTGTACCACATAACGCGCAAACGGCACGGTTAAATCGTAACGCAGGGCTTTTTCGGAGATATTTGATGTTAATTTAGCAGCATCTTTTTCTGCATACAATGCATCATCAACCTTATTCAAAAAATCCCCAGAATTCAAAATCTTAAAGATTAACCGGTCACCTTCATCACCATATTTTCCCATTAAAGTTTCAGAATTCTCGAAACTAGGTGTTTCGATAGGCTGAAATCCAAAAGTTTCAAACACCTGTTGTATGGTATTAAAAATATATTGACGTTTTGCGACTTGCTCTGGGTTAAAATCTCTTGTACCTTTAGGAATGCTTGGTTTTTGTGCCATTTACTTTAAAATTTGAGCACAAATATCTAAATTTTTAAGGTGACTTAATAAGATATTTTAATTTTATAGTAACTTTATTCGGTTTTAGGAGTCTTACATTACAAACACCAAACTTATACGCTAAATATATGTTTTCACTCGTTCGAGAAAATATCCGAATTGCCTTCGATTCTATAAAAAACCAATTACTGCGAACCATTTTAACGGTTTTAATTATTGCCATTGGCATTACTGCTTTAGTTGGTATTTTAAGTGCGGTTTCGGCATTAGAGAATACCATTTCCAGTGATTTTTCGTCTATGGGAGCCAATACATTTAATATTCAGCGTTATAAATTTACAGCCCGCCAACAAGGTGGGGATCGCCAAAAGGTGAATCCGATTATTAGTTACCAAAACATTCGTGATTTTGTAGCGCAATACGACTTCCCCTATACTAAAACATCGGTGTCTTTTGTAGGAAGTTCGACAGCCGAAGTTAAGTTTGAAAATAAAAAAACCGATCCTGAAGTTACTGCCATTGGAGCCAACTCTCATTTTATACAAAATTCTGGTTTGGAGGTAGATTTGGGACGTGAATTTAATGCCCTTGAAGTTGAAAACAATTCGAATGTATGTATTATTGGTAGCGACTTGGTTAAAGCCTTATTTAAAGACGATAACCCCATAGATAAAACCATTAGCGTAAGAGGTTTTAAATTTAAAGTGATAGGCACCTTAAAATCTAAAGGCGCCACCTTTGGAAACAATCAGGATCTAAGGGTTATAATTCCGCTTCAAAAAGCGCGCTCAATTTTCACCAATGCTAATATTAATTATGCTTTAAGTATTATGGTAGAAAACAAGGAGATGTTAGAAGGCGCTCAAGATGATGCCATTATTACCTTTAGAAATATACGAGGATTAAGCCCAATAGAGGAAAACAATTTTGGTATAGAGCGTAGCGACGATTTAATAAACCGCATTGGGTCCATTACTGGCATACTATCTACAGCGGCGTGGGTAATTAGTATTATCACTATTTTAGGGTCTTCTATAGCACTAATGAACATTATGCTGGTATCGGTAAGCGAGCGCACACGAGAAATTGGTGTTAGAAAAGCTTTAGGTGCCAAACAAAGCACCATTGCTTTTCAATTTTTTATAGAAACCATTATTATTGGTCAGTTTGGCGGTTTATTAGGTATGCTGTTAGGTGTACTACTAGGTCTTGGGTTTGCCGCGGCAGTAGATTTTAAATTTAGCATTCCGTGGGCTGCCATGATTTGGGCTAGCTTTATTACGTTTGTTGTAGCTATTATTTCGGGATCTTATCCCGCTTCTAAAGCAGCAAAATTAGATCCGATTGAATCGTTACGTTACGAATAATTAGTTATCAGAATTTACCAAATCGTTGAAATAGTTATAGAGTTCGCCTTTTGTAATAATGGCTCCTTGCTGAATAAGATTAAAAATATCTAAATTTTTATCTTCACCATAGGTTTTATTGGCTTGTAAAAACTCAACATTATCGTCTAATAAATTATTTCGCAACCAGTCGAAACCTTCTTTTGTTGCCAAATCTTTATCGTTTTTTAACTGAATGGCTACTAAATGCATGTTAGTTTCCCCTATTGCAAATAAATGCATGTGTTGCCCAGATATGTGCTCCAGATATTTTACTTGGCCTAAAACGCCTTCCCATACCAAATCGCTAAACACATCTAATTCTTGCTCGGCTACTTCGGGTGTATTGGCTTTTATATCGGCCCACTCGCTGGCATCAATAGATTGTGTTGCCAAAAAGTTAATAAACTCTGGGTGCAATTCTTCAAACTGCTCTTTGGTAAGTCTAGAATATTTCATTTTTGATACTTTTTTAAATTAAAAAAACCGTCTAGACGTATCTAAACGGTTTCAAATTATATACTACTTTTTAAATTAGTTAGCTTGAGCAACTACTTCAAAAGGTAAATCTACAGTTACAGTTCTGTGTAAACGAACGGCAGCATTATACTTACCAGTACGTTTTACAGTAGCAACAGTGATGAATTTTTTATCGATAGCATGACCAGCTTTTTCTAAAGCATCGGCTACGTCGATATTATTTACAGAACCAAATAATTTATCGCCTGCACCTACTTTTGCTGATATTTTAACCTCTAAAGCTTTTAACGCTTCAGCAATTTTATTAGCATCATCAACAATTTTTTGTTCTTTAAAAGCTCTTTGCTTTAAGTTTTCTGCTAAAACTTTCTTTGCAGATACTGTAGCCAAAATAGCTTTTCCTGTTGGAATTAAAAAGTTTCTACCATAACCGTTCTTAACTGTTACAACATCGTCTTTAAATCCTAAATTTTCAACGTCTTGTTTTAATATAAGTTCCATTGTTATCGGTATTTTATTTTAATAAATCTGCTACGTATGGCATTAACGCTAAGTGACGCGCTCTTTTTACTGCTACAGATACTTTTCTTTGGTATTTTAAAGAAGTTCCTGTTAAACGACGAGGTAAAATTTTACCTTGCTCGTTTACAAACTTTAATAAGAAATCTGGATCTTTGTAATCTACATATTTAATACCAGATTTTTTGAAACGACAATATTTCTTTTGCTTGTTAGTTTCAATATTTAAAGGCGTTAAGTATCTAATCTCTCCGTCTTTTTTTCCTTTTGCTTGTTGTTCTATAGATGACATAATTACGCTTTTTGTTTTAATTTAGCTCTTCTTCTCTCTGCCCATGAAACAGCATGCTTGTCTAATTTCACAGTTAAGTAACGCATAAAACGCTCATCACGTCTAAATTCTAACTCTAACTGGTTAATAATATCTCCAGCTACAGTAAATTCAAATAAATGGTAAAAACCACTTTTCTTGTTTTGAATTGGGTAAGCTAATTTTTTAAGTCCCCAATCTTCTTTAGATATCATCTTAGCACCGTTAGAAACAAGAAAATCTTCGTATTTCTGTACTGTTTCCTTTATCTGAGCCTCAGATAAAACGGGATTTAAGATGAAAACAGTTTCATAATGATTCATATTCAAATCTATTTATTGTTAAAAATGGCTGCAAAATTAAGTGTTTTTATTAAATATTACAAATAGATTAAACAAAATTAAAAATCGTTATTTGAGATGTTAACGAAAACAAAAAAAATACGCTTTATCGGTTTTTTTTTGTTTTTTATCCGATTTATTTGTACTATTGTCGATATCTTAACCGCAATACTGAAATGTTATGACTTTAAACTGTGTAGTAGTAGACGACTCGGCAATCCAAAGATTGTCCATTGTAAAGTTAATAGAAAACCACCCTGCGCTTAACTTAATCGCAGAATATAGCAGCGCGCTAGAAACAAAAAACGGACTAAACACACACAAAGTAGACCTTATCTTTTTAGATATTGAAATGCCTGTTTTAAACGGCTTCGAACTACTTGACGTACTAAACAACAAACCGCAAATTATTTTTGTAACTGGTAAAACCGAATACGCTTTTAAGGCATTCAATTACGATGCTACAGACTATTTAAAGAAGCCTATTACAAGAGAGCGCTTTATGGTTGCCGTAGAAAAAGCTATAGAGCACCATAAATTAAAACTAGATTTTAACGAAGCCGAAGGCGAACATATTTTTGTAAAAAGCAATCTTAAAAAACGTAAAGTTTATATTAACGATATAAAATGGATTGAAGCACTTGGCGATTACGTAAAATTAGTTACCGAAGAGAATAGCCTTGTTGTACTTTCTACCATGAAAGCTTTTGAACAAGAATTACCTGAAGGTAAATTTTTAAGAATACACAAATCTTACATTGTAAACTTAGATAAGATAGACCGATTTAACAGCAAAAATGTTGAAGTTGGTTCTTACGAAATTCCTTTAAGCAGAAACAAAAAGACACAACTTATAGATGCTTTAAACAGCATTTAATACGTATCTACATTACAGATTAACCTTACAGATCTAAAGTCTTTAATATTCATAAAGCTATTGTTAATTTTTACAATAGCTTTTTTTGTACTCCCTAACGATTGCTTTGGAGGTATTTTAATTAATATCTGTTTATGAAATTGATTGCGTATTCTAGACACTAACGGATCTTCTGGTCCCAGAACATAATCTCCAAAAACCTGTCGCAACGCTGTTCCTAACCAGTTGGACGCCGTGTTTACCCTATTAAAATCTTTGTGGCGTAAGGTTATTTTTATTAATCGATATATAGGTGGGTATTTAAAATTGTACCTATCGTCCATTTGCTCTTTAAACATTGCAGCATAATTATTTGTAGACACTTGCTGTAATATATTATGATATGGATTATACGTTTGAATAAGCACTTTACCCTGTTTATCGGTTCTGCCCGCACGCCCAGACACTTGCGATAATAACTGAAAACTGCGTTCATGCGCTCTAAAATCTGGAAAATTCAATAAATTATCGGCGTTCATAATACCCACTAAAGCCACATTTCTAAAATCTAAGCCTTTGGTTAACATTTGCGTACCTACAAGAACATCTATCTCTTGCTGCTCGAAAGCGGTAATTATTTTTTCGTAACCGTATTTTCCTCTAGTAGTATCTAAATCCATGCGCCCCACTTTCACATTCGGAAACAACACTTTCACCTCCTCTTCTACCTGCTCGGTTCCAAAACCTTTCGTATCTAGATCGGTATCGCCACAAGCCTGACATTTTACTAGCATAGCCATATTATAACCACAATAATGACATCGCAACTGCCTTCTGTAGCTATGATAGGTTAAACTTACATCGCAGTTAGGACATTGCGGAGAATGCCCACAAGTATTACATTCGACTATCGGTGAAAATCCGCGACGGTTTTGAAATAAAATCACCTGACTTCCCACTTCAAACGTATCGGCCATAGCTTCAATTAACCTATCGCTAAAATGACCTTTCATTAATTTGCGCTTGTGCTTGTCTTTAATATCTACCAATTCGATATCTGGCATTAACACATTATTGTAACGCTTAGTAATTTCTACCCAACCATATTTATGCTGTTTCGCATTAAAATAGGTTTCTAAACTTGGTGTCGCCGAACCCAACAACACTTTCGAGGTATGCAGTTTAGCCAAAACCACAGCCGTATCTCTTGCATGATATCTCGGTGCTGGATCGAATTGCTTGAACGATTGCTCATGCTCTTCATCTACAATGATTAATCCTAAATTTTGAAACGGTAAAAAGATAGAAGACCGCGCCCCCAAAACAATCCTTGCTTTACTGCTATTGTTAAGCACATTATTCCAAACTTCTACGCGCTCTTGTGCTGTATATTTGGAATGAAAAATAGCAACTTGTTCTCCAAAATAATCTTGCAGCCTATTTACTAACTGGGTCGTTAATGCTATTTCTGGCAACAAATATAACACCTGTTTACCTTGGGCAATAATCTGTTCGATTAGTTTTACATAAACTTCTGTTTTTCCTGAAGCCGTTACCCCATGAAGCAATACAACATCTGTGTTAGTAAAATGAGTTTTTATTTGAGATAAAGCTTCGGCTTGTTTCTCATTCAATTGTTTTGAATCTGCTATAACCTCTCCCTGAAATTCTACACGATCGGTTTGAATGTGATATAACTCTAAAATTTCCTTATCGACGAGCGCATTAACAACTGCTGTTGAAGTCCCACTTTGCTCTACCAAATCGGTTACTTTAATGCCTTTTTTAGTTTGAGCTGACAGTTGAAACAAATGCATAACCACATCGCGTTGTTTTGGCGCACGACTCAACTCTTCTAATAAATGTTGCAAGCCTGCTTGGGTTGTATGTTTGCTTTGTAACTTAACATACTTAACAAGTTTTGGTTTATACTTCTCGAAGACTTCTTCTTGTACCACAATGGCTTCTTTTTCCAAAAGCCGTTTAATGATAGGAAAAACCTGCTTTTTATCAACTATACTTACAATATCTTGCAAGCGCAAAGACGACTGATGATGCAAGGCTTCGTATATTAAAAATTCATCATCCTTTAAATCAGTATCATTTATGGTGATGTTAGAATTTTTGCTAATTAATGTTTCGCTCTCTAGCACAAATGCATTTGGTAATGCTGCACGCATCACATCTCCAACTGTACACAGATAATACGATGCCATCCACTCCCACAACTTTAACTGTATAGTTGTTACAATAGGTGTTTCATCTAAAATTTGATGAATTTGTTTGGCCTCATAGATAACCGGCGGTGTATTATGAATTTGTTTTACAATAGCCGTGTACACTTTAGATTTTCCGAATGGAACCGCTACGCGCATGCCTGGTTTTATAAAATCTGATTCTGCTTGAGTGATACTATACGTAAACAGATTTTCTATTGGAATAGGAAGAATAACATCTATAAAATACTGCATAACTTTAGTAGCTTTTTCGGAGTTGCCTTAACGATACGTTTAATTCGTAACCTAACAAAATAATATTTGCATTTAACCACAAATAAAACATTAAAATAAGTAATGCCCCAATAGAACCGTAAAGCTCGTTATATCTCGAAAATTTTTCGATATATACCCCAAATAAATACGACAAACATACAATGAGTATGGTTGTTAATAAAGCGCCTTCCGAGAAAAATTTACTATACTTTCCCTCCCGCGTTCCAAAATAATATAAGGTTGCTGTAGTGAGATAGACCATAATTATTCCGAACACATATTTTGAAACATTTACCCATATAATACCGCGGTCGCCCACCTCTACACCTTGGTGTTCTAATGTACTAAACAAATTACCGAGCACATAAATTTCTACAAATCCAAAACCTGCAACGGTAATAATAACCAGTAATGCTATAATTAACGACACTCCCAAAGCATATAAATATTGCCTAAAAACACTTCTGGATAGCTCGGAATGGTAAGAACTCTCGAATGCTGAAAACACAGCACTAACGCCATTCGCCATTAAAAAAATAGACAATAAAAATACTGTAGACAACAATCCGCCACGCTCTGAGCTATCAATATTTTCAAAAATATTCTTAAAGAAAAATTCTGAAGTTGTTGGCGGTAAAAACGATTCTAAGAATTCCAAAAATTCAGCTTTAAATCCATCTATAGGTATATGGGGTATCAGTATTAAAATAAACAGCAAAAAAGGAAAAATAGCCATAAAAAAATTAAATGCTATGGCACTGGCACGCGAGGTTAAGGCCCCTTTAAAAATTCCTGTAATGTACAGCTCTAACAAATCGTATAAAGACAAGCCTTCTAACCCTGGTAGTTTTAAAGTTTTAAAAAACCTTACTAAATATTTAACTCCCGGAATTTGTTCTAGTTTATCTTCTATAGGTTTTGTCATGTTAAACCGCTTTCAGGCTTAAATCCATGTTATACACCGAATGCGTTAAGGCTCCAGACGAGATATAATCTACACCACATTCTGCATACTTCCTTAATGTTTGCTCGTTAATACCGCCAGAGGATTCTGTTTGGCATTGGTTACCAATTAACTTTACAGCTGTTCTCGTGTCTTCGTAGTTAAAATTATCTATAAGTATGCGGTGTACACCTTCGTATTTTAATATTTCCTTTATTTCGCCTAAAGATCTTGCTTCTACAATAATTTTTAAATCTTTATTATTGGCCTCTAAATAGGCTTTAGTTTTAGTAATGGCTGGGCCAATACCTCCCGCAAAATCGATATGATTGTCTTTTAACATAATCATGTCGTACAAAGCAAACCTATGGTTTTCTCCACCTCCTATTTTCACCGCCCATTTTTCTAAAGCACGAATACCTGGCGTGGTTTTTCGGGTGTCCAGAATTTTTGTCCCCGTTCCCTCAAGTAACCCGACATACTTTTTTGTTTTACTGGCAATAGCACTCATACGCTGCATGGCATTTAAGACCAAACGTTCGGCTTTTAAAATAGATTGCGAAGCGCCTTCAACATAAAACACTATATCGTTATGTTTTACTTGTGCTCCATCGTTAATTAAGGTATCGACTTTTAAATTGGCATCGACATAATTAAACACGAGTTTCGCAAACTCTACACCAGCAATAACGCCTTGATCTTTAACCAAAAGTTTAGCTTTCCCTTTTGCAGATTCAGGAATACAAGCCAACGAACTGTGGTCGCCATCGCCTACATCTTCTCGAATAGCGTTTGTAATTATGCCTTCTATTTCTATATCGAATTGTGCTTTACTTATCATGTTTGTAGTTTCATGCTAAATTACTAATTGCTTACGAAAAAAAGCAGGTATTTGTAAGTTAAAAAATTTCTAAACTACCTTTACCTTCTCTAACTATTAAAGGTTCAAACTCCGAAAAATCGATAATTGTAGACGCTGTATTATCGCCGTAACCACCATCAATCACCAAATCGACCAAATTATCCCATTTTTCTAAAATTAATTCTGGGTCTGTTGTATACTCTATCACCACATCTTCATCGCGAATAGAAGTAGACACTATAGGATTACCTAATTGTTTTACAATTTCCAAAGCAATTTTATTATTCGGCACACGAATTCCGACAGTCTTTTTTTTCTTAAAAACCGATGGCAAGGTTTTGGCTCCTGGCAAAATAAACGTATAAGGCCCCGGCAATGCCCGTTTAAGCACTTTAAATGTAGAAGTATCTATCTGCTTTACGTAATCGCTTAAATTACTTAAATCGTGACAGATAAACGAAAAATTAGCTTTTTCTAACTTCACACCTTTAATCCTTGCAATACGCTCCAAAGCCTTGGTATTGGTGATATCGCAGCCCAAACCGTAAACAGTATCCGTGGGGTAAATAATGAGTCCGCCGCGCTGTAAAACCTCAACAACTTTTTTTATTGCTTTAGGATTCGGATTTTCTTCATAAATTTTTAATAATTCGGCCATAATAAGTATCTTGTAGAATCGTTTACAAAGTAATTAATATTTTTGTATGAAGCCAATCAAAATTTTATTCCTATGCGTTGTTATTGCTGTTACTACATGGTCTTGTAGTTCTGATGCTAGCAACGACGTAAGTGAATATATTGATTTGGAAGCAGCAACCCAATTAGATGTAGCCTACGGCGATCACGAATCGCAAGTGTACGACATCTATTTACCTGCACATCGCGACGAAACCTCCAAAACTTTAATTTTGATTCATGGTGGTGGTTGGACTTCTGGCGATAAAAAAGATATGAATGGTTTTGTTGAACTTGTAAAAAGTGACCTGCCCAACATGGCCATTGTAAACATGAACTATCGCTTGGCCAACGAAGCTGCTGAAGCTTTTCCTATGCAAATTAACGATGTTACAGGTGTTGTTAATCATGTAAAATCTAAACTAAACGATTATCAAATCTCTGATGATTTCGGACTTATTGGTACCAGTGCTGGAGCCCATTTAGCGTTATTATGGAGCTATGGTTACGATACAGATAATGATGCCAAAATGGTTTGCAGCATTGTTGGCCCAACAAATTTTACAGACCCCGCTTATTTAGAAAATGAAAATATAGCCCTCTTACAAGATATTTACGGTATAGAAATTTCCACAGATTTACTGGAAATTTTAAGCCCATACCACCAGGTAACTACCGAAGCGCCTCCTACAATTTTATTTTATGGTGGTAAAGACCCGCTTATACCTGTAAGTCAAGGTAGCATGCTGCAAAGTAAATTACAAGAATTGGGGGTTATGCACGAGTATACACTTTATCCCGATGCTGCCCATGGCTGGGCGGGATTAGAATTGCTAGACACGTGGTCTAAGCTAAAGACTTTTATTAAAGCCCATTTAGAAGACTAAATTACTACTACAACAGGCTTTTTAATGTGCATTAAAAATTGGCTTCACTTACCCAATCACTTCAAGTTTTGCAAAACGCAGTAATAGTTTTTTATTGCCTCCGTTTTCAAATTTAATTTCGGCTTTGGTATCGGCTCCTACACCTTCAATTTTTATAACTTCCCCTCTTCCAAACCTTAGGTGTTTTACAACAGTTCCTGCAACCAATTTATTATCGAATAAATTAGCTGCTCCCGCTGTTGAACCTGATTGACTAAGTGGTTTTAAATTTTTAGGCTGACTAACCTGAAACTTTTCCGGTTCTTTTTTTACCACATTACCTTTCTTTTGAATAGGCAATTGCTTGGCTGGTTTAAATCGGATATTACTTGCACTTGGTACATCGGCATCTCCAAAAATATTAGCATCCAGCATCGGGTTTACGCGACGTTCTTCTATAGGAGTAAGAATATCTAAATACTGCTCGTCTATTTCTTGGATAAAGCGGCTCGGATCCGAATCTACCAATTTCCCCCAGCGATAACGCGATAAGGCATAAGTTAAATACGCCTGTTTTTCGGCTCGGGTTAATGCCACATAGAACAAACGTCGTTCTTCTTCCAGCTCGCTACGTGTATTCATACTCATAGCACTCGGGAATAAATCTTCTTCGAGACCAACAATATAGACATACGGAAACTCCAATCCTTTAGCCAAGTGAATGGTCATTAAAGCCACGCGGTCGTCTTCGCCCTTATCGTTATCCAAATCGGTTGCCAAAGCGACATCTTCTAAAAATTCGGTTAACGAACCTGTGGTATCTGCCAACTCTTTTTGCTCTTCAACAAAATCTTTAATACCGTTTAAAAGCTCTTCAATATTTTCAACTTTTGCGACTCCTTCTGGCGTGGTATCTTTACTGAACTCTTTTACTAAGCCTGTTGTTTTGGTAACATGATCGGCCAACTCGAAAGCATCGACACCTTGATTCATCACCTGAAAACTTTCGACCATCGTTACAAAATCCTTCAACTTATTTCGTGTTCCTGAATTGATTTTAATATCGGTTTTATCGATATTTTTCATCACTTCAAAAATAGAACGCTTGTAACCATTGGCAGCAATCACTAATTTATCGATAGTCGTTTGTCCAATGCCTCGCGGTGGAAAATTGATTACACGTTTTAAAGCTTCCTCATCGGCTGGATTGATAATGATGCGTAAATACGATAAAATATCTTTGATTTCTTTACGCTGATAGAATGATAATCCGCCATAAATACGATACGGAATATCGCGCTTACGTAAAGCATCTTCCATGGCTCGCGACTGCGCGTTGGTACGATACAAAATGGCAAAGTCGCTGTTATTTAGCTGTTCGTTCATTTTGTGTTCAAAAATCGAACTCGCCACATAACGCCCTTCTTCCCCATCGGTCATGGAACGATTCACTTTTATTTTCCCACCTTCATCGTTTGCCGTCCAAACCACTTTATCGAGTTTGGTTTGGTTTTTATCGATAATGGAATTTGCTGCGTTAACGATATTTTTCGTAGATCGATAATTCTGCTCCAAACGGAACAATTTCACATTATCGTAATCCTTTTGAAAATTTAAAATGTTATTAATGTTAGCACCTCGGAAGGCATAAATACTCTGTGCATCGTCGCCCACCACACAAATATTCTGAAAACGATCGGACAAAGCGCGCACAATTAAATACTGCGAATGGTTGGTATCTTGGTACTCGTCTACCAAAATGTAACGAAAACGGTCTTGGTACTTAGCTAACACATCTGGAAAACGTGTTAAAAGCTCGTTGGTTTTCAGCAATAAATCATCAAAATCCATCGCCCCCGATTTAAAACAGCGTTCTACATATTCCTTATAAATATCGCCTAACCTAGGGCGTCTTGCTGCTGTATCGGCCTCTATTAATTCTGGGTTTTGAAAATAGGCACGTACCGTAATTAAGTTGTTTTTATACGAAGAGATTCTAGAAAACACCTGCTTGTATTTGTAGATGTCTTTATCTAAGCCCATTTCTTTAATAATAGACGAAATTAAACGCTGGGAATCCTGTGCATCGTAAATGGTGAAATTACTAGGATAACCCAAACGGTCGGCTTCAATACGTAAAATCTTTGCAAAAATAGAGTGAAAAGTTCCCATCCATAAATTTTTCGCTTCACTAGGTCCCACGATAGCCGCAATACGTTCTTTCATTTCGCGTGCTGCCTTATTGGTAAAGGTTAGCGATAAAATATTAAATGGATCTACCCCCTGATGCATTAAATACGCTATTCTATAGGTAAGTACACGGGTTTTTCCAGATCCGGCACCGGCTATAACAATCATAGGACCATCTTTTTGGATGGTAGGTGCTAACTGCGCTTCGTTTAACTGACTTAAATACTTCTCCAAACTTCTTAAACTTTAGGCCGTAAAATTAACCTTTGTTAAGCGGAAATGTAAATAGTTTTATTAATAATTATAAACATCAGTTTTTACGATTAATAAAAGACTCTTTTAAACCTTCTTCTACATTTTTCCAGATAAAGTTAAACACCGATTTTGTTTTATCGCGTACCACCTTATTTTGGTGGTGTACAAAATTACCGTTTTCGTGCTTAGAATCTTTATGGATAAAAATATTAGCCAATCCAGATAACAATTTATCTTTTTGATGGCGTTTATTTAAAACATGCACTTTAATGTTATCGTACTTCACATCGAATGTAAATCGCGACCGATCTAAATTACCATGAATCGTGGTATAAATTTTATTAAAAACACCTTCTACCCGTATGTTTAAATTAGTTTCTACAAAGGTATTTAAGCGGTAAGCAGGCAATCTGCCAATGTCTGCTTTAAACTCGAATTCATCCTGTTGGTTATTCACATCAAAAGTCCATACAGCATGTATTGGAGCAGTTTTCATAAAGTTGGCATTTACATCAATTTCTGTTTTAGTTGGCGCAGTATAGGTGTTGCTTATGTTTTTGATTTTAGCATTAAAATTATCGAATGTTATCTCGCCTGCATGCTTGCCGTATTTTATTTTTTCTTGGTAAGCAATATCACCACTATTTAACAGTAACGTATCTAAGGTTAAATCGAAACTTAAATCGCGTAACATTTTACTGTAGAGCGGTTTAATTGAAGTATCGTCTGCGACCAATTTATCGCGAAAGATTTCTAAAATAGGACGTTCTAATTGCACTTCTGGACTCTTAAAATAAAATCGCTTATTTACAAAGCCAAATTCTGGAGTGTTTATAATAATATTGTCTACTGCAAGATTAAAATGATCGCGTTCTTTTTTTATGATTTTAGACAATTCTTGCTTAGAGTATATGGTATTGAATTCTACGTCGTTTATCTGCCACGCTTTGTTAGATAAAATCATATTTTTAATACGTATTTTCTCGAATTCTCCCACCTGAAAAGCCAAAGAGTCTGTAGTAATTTTGTAATCGGAATATTGTATAGGAATACTACTTAAAGCCGTTTCTTGATTAAAAAGCAAATGATTAATTTCAAAATTAACGCCTTTTGTATTTAAATAAATAGAATCTTTAGAACCTTGAAAAATTGTAACTTTCGCATCGTTAAGATTAAAATGATCTATCACTATCGTTTTACTAAAATTGTTTAGTCCCGATTTGGAATCTGACGAAGTTTTGGTAGCTAACGAATCTTTTTTTATGTATGTAAATTCTGGTTTTTGTAAAATCAATTCGGTTAAATGAATTTTATTGTAAACCAAATACTCCCAAAACTTAACATCTTCAACAATAAAATCCTGTAATTTAATATGAAATTGAAGCTTATTTTTTGTCTCTTCGGTAATAACCACCTCTGGCTTGGTAACTTGTAAAGTGCCTTCAATAACATCGACCTTTAAATCCTGGTAATTAAACGCCACAGTTTTGGGTAAAGTCTTTACTGTTTTTTCTAATTGATGCTTCACAATATTATCGGCATAAAAATACAAGCCAGCTAATAGTATTGCCACAACAACTAAAATAACTCCGAATACTTTAAATAGTTTACGCTTCATTAGGTTACAGATGATTCTTATACCAAAATAGTTAAAAGATTTGTAACTGCAGTATTTAATTATTAGGTTTTATATCTGTCGTATTTCTTTTGTCTTGGTCTTATTTTAAATATATTTACTGCTACCTAAAAATTTGAAGGATATGAATTTAAGCAGTATTAGCTGGTGGGTCTGGTTTGTTATTGTACTTGTAGTTATAGCGATTCGAGATGTTTTTATTCAGAAAAAACACACCATTAGCCACAATTTCCCTATCGTGGGCCACTTGCGATATTTATTGGAAAGTATAGGCCCTGAAATGCGACAATATTTTGTAGCAAATAACCGCGAAGAGCTACCTTTTAACCGTATAGAACGCGGTTGGATTTATGCTTCTTCTAAACACGAAAACAATTACGAAGGTTTTGGCACCGACCGCGATATTTATGCCATTCAGCATATTTTTATTAATAATGCCATGATTCCTTATAAACTTCAACCCAATCATCCTAATCTAACAGACAACACTTTTTTACCGTGTGCAAAAGTTATAGGCTTGCACCATAACAGGAAAAAACCGTTTAGGCCTGCTTCGGTAATTAACGTCTCTGCAATGAGCTTTGGTTCCTTATCGGCAAAAGCTGTCGAGTCTTTAAACAAAGGTATTAAAATGGCCGACGCTTACCATAATACTGGCGAAGGCGGACTATCTCCATACCACAGTTATGGGGGTGATGTAATTTTTCAAATAGGGACGGCTTATTTTGGTGTTCGTGATGACGACGGCAATTTTTCTATGGACAAGCTAGTGGCATTAGTTCACAACAATCCGTTTGTTAAGGCCATAGAAATAAAACTTTCGCAAGGAGCAAAACCAGGTAAAGGCGGCGTATTACCTGCTGCCAAAATCACCGAAGAAATTTCTAAAATAAGACATGTTCCTCTAGGCAAAGATGTGGTGTCTCCACCAAGCCATTCTGCTTTCGACGATATTCCTGGTCTTGTACAATTTATTGAAGACATTGCCGAAAAAACAGGTTTGCCAGTAGGCATTAAAGCTGCTATAGGAAAATTAGACCAATGGGAACAATTAGCCGATGTTATAAAAACAACAGGCAAAGGCCCCGATTTTATTACTGTAGATGGTGGCGAAGGTGGTACCGGTGCAGCCCCACCAAGCTTTGCAGATCATGTTTCGTTACCTTGGGTTTATGGATTTAGTGATTTGTACAAGCTCTTTTTAAGACGTGGTTTAACAGAACATATTGTATTTATAGGAAGTGGTAAACTAGGGTTTCCAGCCAAAGCTGCCATGGCCTTCGCTATGGGCGTAGATTGTATAAACGTAGCCAGAGAATCTATGATGAGTATAGGTTGTATACAAGCGCAAACCTGCCACACCAACAGATGTCCTGCTGGAGTAGCCACCCAAAGCAAATGGCTACAAAGTGGCATAGACCCAACCTTAAAATCTGTGAGATTGGCTCAGTATTTTAAAACTTTCAGAAAAGAATTTATAGAAATTACACATGCTGCCGGTTACGAGCATCCTTGCCAATTTACCATGAGCGATATAGATGTTAATGTAGATGATAAAAACCTTTCGGAAGAACTAGATAAAACCTATAAGTATCAAAAAACGGTTGTACCTTTTACCAGTATGCAGGACTTAAAAGATTGTCCTTATTTAGGCGGTAAAACAAAGAAAGAATCTGTTGCTATTTAACATCATTTTAAAACCCTTTCATTTTGCATTAACCGAAAAAAGCTAGTATGTTTGCTCTAAACCCAATATAATGAATCCAGAAAGCTTAATCAACTTACTTTTATATACCATTCCTGCATTAATTACAGGTTTAATTGCTTATTACTTTTTTAAAGAACACACCAAAAACGAAGACGGCAGAAGACGGTTTTTGCTAAAAAAAGACCTACAGGTAAACTCCATGCCTTTACGACTTCAAGCTTACGAACGTATGGCTTTGTTTTTAGAACGCATTACGCCTTCAAAATTATTAATTCGTGTACAACCAATGTCGGCCGATAAAACCGATTACGAAACGCTTTTAATAAATAGTATAGAACAGGAATTCGATCACAACTTATCGCAACAAATTTATATTAGCGATGAATGTTGGAATATAATTACAACTGCAAAAAATGCCACCATTCAGTTAATTCGTAAAGCGGCAATGTCTGAAAAAACAGATACCGCCAATAAGCTTCGTGAAGTAGTTTTAACCGAAATGATGGAAAAACGCGCGCCTAGCGATGCTGCTTTATCTTATATAAAAGAGGAAGTTAGCGACATGTGGTAGTTTAAGTTAAATCGTCTATACTGTCTTTTTCCGAAGGCACCCCATTAGAATGTTTCTGTTCAGCATAGTCGTACCCTTGTTTCCACCACTTTTCCATTAAAGGTTTACTAAAAATTAACGAATTTTCGGTTAATTGGGTTGGCGTGTAATACAGGTTTAATTTAACACCTTTATTTTTTGCCAGTAATTTTCCGATCACAATATCATGATGTTCTACCTGATCTAAAAGATGCCCAAATAAATTAAGCATTAAAGAAAACGGGTTTTTACCCAAAACCTTATTGTTTTCCATATTTTCGGACTCTAAAATAATGGCATCAATTTCGGTTGCGCCTCGGTTGATAGCTTCGCGAATTGGCACCACACAGGCAAAACCACCATCGGCATATTCGTAACCATCTACTTTGGCAATAGACATAAACGGAATATAATTACAGGAAATCCAAATCCATTCACAAAACGATTCGTAATCGTAATCTTTTATCGACTTATATTCCACCGTACTTTTAGACAGATTAGATACCGTGACAACAACATCTTCTTTGGTTGTTCTAAGCAGGTTAAATTCCGATTCTGTAAAATGTTTTTTAATATTGCGTTTCAGTGCTTTGCTTTCTCCAAATGTTCGTTTTCGTTTTATAAACTGAAGTATTGAATTCATGAAATTGATAGACACATACTCTCTATCTCCTTTTTTTCGCTGTACAAAAGGACTCACACTAAAAATATCGCGTTGCGTAACATTGGTGTACATGGTATGTAATTTGCTCAAGTTACCAGTAGCCAAATGCGGAATAAGCAAACTGCCTGTAGAAGTTCCTAAATACATATCGTATTTACGATCTTTTCGTTCTATTAAATATTGGGCAACGCCACCAGCAAAAGCACCTTTACTTCCGCCTCCCGAAATAACTAATGCTCTCATCCTTCTTCTATTTGACTCATTTCTTCGTTTCTATATTTAGCAAAATCAAAACCACTTTGCCACCAGCTTGTCATTTTTTCCTTATCAAAAATCAAGGAGTTTGTAGTTAAAACCGTAGGAGTATAATAAAAATGAATGATGGCATTGTTATGAGAAGCAACATACTTTCCTATTCTTATATTTTGTTTTTCAATACGGTCTAACATAAAAGCAAACATATTGGTTAATAAAGAAAATGCATTTAAAGAAGGCATTCTATTAAATTGTGTTATTTCGGTTTGTAAAATAATGGCATCAACCACGGTTGCTCCTCGCTTAATAGCTTCTTCTATTGGCACCATAGAGCCTAATCCACCATCGGCATACTCACAACCATTTTTTTTAACCAAACTCATAAACGGCGTATAATTACAAGATATCCAAATCCATTCGCAAAACTCATCGTAGTCGAAATCCTTTATAGATTTATATTCCACTTGATTAATAGACAAATTTGCCACAGTAACAACAACATCTATGTTACTATGCTTTAACTCAAAAAACTCGGCTTCTGTAAATACGCTTTTAATGAGTTTTTTTAAGTTGAAACTAGTACCAAATGTTTTACTTCCGTTAAGAATATTACGCAATACAGTTACATGATTTATTTTAATAGTTTCTATACCTTTTTTCTTTTTAATTAAAAATGGGCAACTACTAAAAATATCATCTTGAGTTACACTGGTATAAGCCGCTTTAATTTTATCTACTTTTTTAAGAGCTAAATGAGACGCTAATAAGCTACCGGTAGAGGTACCAATAACAATATCGTATTTATGCTTTTTATGCTCTAAAAGGTATTGTGCTACCCCACCGGCAAAAGCACCTTTACTCCCGCCTCCCGAAATAACTAATGCTCTCATTTTGTATGTGTTTCCTGTACTTGATTTATCAACTCTTGATAAGTCGGATCCTGTTGAAGCATTTGCAACATGGCCTTTGCCATTTTACTAAACCTCCAATTATGATGCTTGGTAGCTTCTATTAAATTTGTTATTGCTGTTTCATTAAATAGTTTTAGTAAATTAACATAATTGAAAGCCAACTCTCTTACCTCGAAACTGTACACAGGGCTAGTGTACCCTATCAATTCATTAATATAAGTGTAATTATTATTTGGCGCATACTCTGGAGTAGATAAGGCTAGAGCCAACCATAACTGCCGTATGTTCTTAGAGTTGAAACCTATACTATTCTTGGTTTTGTTTAAATAATAGCTACGACTAATAGGAAAATTAGACCACAAATTATATAAGGCCATTTCTTGGGTTTGATACGAGGGATCGTCTAATAAAGTTTCGTAGGCTGGTCTTAATGCTGATGGAATTTCAGTTAAAACTGAAGCTATGGTTTGCCGGACTTCGGTTCCGTTTTGTTTAATAACAGCTTCGGTAATCAGTTCGGGATGCGCACTGATTATTTGTTGCTTTTCAAAATAATATTTAGATGGATCTAACAAAAACGCCTTGTTATTATCTGCTACACAACTCAAATTATCGATATATTTTAAGTAGTAACTCATATCATCTTTTGTATTATTTAGCACAAAATCTGTAGGAAATGTTTCAGATTGAAGCCAGATTTCAAAAAACGCATCTAGATTCTTACCACTAGCCTGCTCTGCGGCTTTAATAAAATCTGAAGTATTTACATTTTGATATTGATGCGCAATTAAATAATTCTTTACAGCCGATTTAAATGCGACATCTCCAATTTCAGAACGCAAGGCATGCAATGTCCATGCTCCCTTTTTATAAAATGTTGTACTACTCGATTTCGGATTTAACAAAGCGGTACTTCCTCCGTTTTTATCTTGCGCTTCCAATTCTTTTGCATATTGGTATAATCGCATTTTATAATAATCTAAACCAAAAATATCGCGTTCTGCCAACAAGGCATAATAGGTTGCAAACCCTTCTTGCAACCAATGATCGGTACCTGAAACCTCGGTCACTAAATCGCCAAACCATTGGTGAGCCAACTCGTGCGCATTTACATTTACATAATTTCTATCGAAAAAGCCAATATCATCAACCATATAAGCATCCGAAAAAATGGTCGCGCTAGCATTTTCCATTCCTGCATACAGAAAATCCGAGACAGGAATTTGTTTATAATTTTGCCATGGGTAAGGCTCTCCAATTTCCGCCTCTAAAAAGTCGAACATCTGCTTGCTATATCGGTAAGTAGGCGCTACTTTTAACGAATCTTCTGGATAGTAATACAGTTCTATTGGCACACCTGTTTTAGAATACTCAGTGGTTTTATTATAGTTTCCTGCTGCCAATGCAAACAAATAATTGCTTATAGGCTTGTTAAATTGATACTTCCAAACCACTAAACTATCAGTTGCTGTTTGCGTTTTTAACTCGCCATTAGCAATTACGGTAAAGTCTTTAGGAAATTTCACCTGCAAATCTAAAGTAGTTTTCTCGTTCATATCATCAAAACTAGGCAACCAATTACTAGTGTATTTACCCTGCCCCTGTGTCCAAACTTGTGGTTTTCCACCATTGTTCCATCCTATAAAATACATGGCTTTTTTAGGCGCTGTTTGGTAGTGTAACTGAATGCTATTCGCTTGCGATTTTTGAAACTTGCCAATAAGCCATAATTTAGTATTGGTTGTATAATACTGTACCGAATCGCCATTAAATCTCACCTTTGCAATCTGCATATTTTGAGCATCTATAAAAATGGAATCGGAAGGCTTCAAAATATCAAACACATAATTTACCGCTCCCGAAACTTTATTGCGGTATGGATCAATTTCAAGATCAGCTTCTATCGATTTAAAATCTACAACATCCAGCTGTTGCGCCAACAGGTTCTGACTACATACAGCTATTGCAATAGTTACTAAGAATTTTAAATGTCTCATATCAAAAAAAAGGACATATACGGCTTAACTTGAACACATACACCTCCTTAATAATTATACAGTTTACAAACCAATTACTTTTCTTGCTTGGTTGCTTTCCAGCGTTTGTAATGCGGATATAACACAAACAGCGCTAATAAACTCCAAATAATTCTATATGTCCAAATATTAATGTCGTACCCTAATAAATTAGCAGAAGTCAGATCACCAAAAAAACTAAAAACGACACTAAACACCGCTAAAAGTCCCATGAGTATTGAAATATTTTTATTCATTGATTTTTAATACTTTAATTAAATTTAACCGTAAAATAAGGCCATAAAAGCCCTAATTTGCTTAAATATAGCAAAGGTTTTAGTAAAACGGATAAAATTTAAGATTTTATCTTTTCAAGTATAAGAATTATATTCGCTTTTATGAATACCAAGCTGCAAACACCTATAGATTACTTAAAAGGGGTTGGACCAAATCGTGCAGATTTACTCCGTAAAGAACTTGGTATTTTTACTTATCAAGATCTTATCAACCTATTCCCTAATCGTTATTTAGACCGTACGCAATACTATAAAATCTCGCAATTACAACGCAATAATGCCGACGTACAAATACTAGGCCGACTAGTAGGTTTTAAAGAAGTAACCCAAGGCAAAAAAAAACGTCTTGTAGGTACTTTTAAAGACGATACTGGAGCCATGGAGCTGGTCTGGTTTAGAGGTTATAAATGGATAAAAGAAAGCGTAAAATTAAATACCGATTATGTTATTTTTGGAAAAACCAATTGGTTTAATGGCGTTTTTAATATGCCACATCCAGAAATGGAATTGCTTTCCGAACACGAAAAAAACTTGCGCTCGGCCATGCAACCTGTTTACCCATCGACCGAAAAGCTAAGCAACAAAGGGATAACGAATAGGGTGATGAGCAAAATTATGCAGCAACTTTTTTTAGAAACGCAAGGTAAGTTTGAAGAAACACTTTCGGAACCGCTTTTAAAAGAATTAAAATTACTCTCTAAGGCCGAAGCTCTGTTTAACGTACATTTTCCTAAAAACCAAGAATTATTGGCTCGCGCGCAATTCAGATTAAAATTTGAAGAATTGTTTTATATTCAGTTACAATTAATTCTTAAAAATTTAATCCATAAATCTAAAATCAAAGGATTCACTTTCGATAAGGTCGGCACGCACTTTAACACTTTTTTTAAGCACCATTTACCTTTTAATTTAACAGGAGCACAAAAACGTGTTATAAAAGAAATTCGAGCCGATTTAGGTAGCAACGCCCAAATGAACCGACTTCTGCAAGGCGATGTAGGTTCTGGAAAAACCATTGTCGCCTTAATGTCTATGCTTATAGCTTTAGACAATGGATTTCAAGCCTGTTTAATGGCCCCTACCGAAATTTTAGCCATTCAACATTACAATGGACTTACAGAACTGTGCACAGACTTAAACATTACTATAAAATTACTAACGGGCTCTACCACAACTTCCGAACGGAAAGACATTCATAATACTTTAGAAGATGGCAGCTTACACATTTTAGTGGGCACACATGCTTTACTAGAAGATAAAGTGAAATTTAAAAATCTAGGGCTAGCAATTATAGACGAACAACATCGTTTTGGCGTGGCACAACGCAGTAAGTTATGGCACAAAAACACATCGCCACCACATATTTTGGTCATGACGGCAACTCCAATACCACGTACCTTAGCGATGTCGGTTTATGGCGATTTAGACATTTCAATTATAGACGAATTACCACCAGGACGACAACCCATAAAAACGGTACATCGTTATGATACCAACAGACTAAAAGTTTTAAAATTCATAAAAGATGAAATAGATAAAGGCAGACAAATTTACATTGTTTATCCGCTAATTCAGGAGAGCGAAAATATGGATTATAAAGATTTAATGGATGGTTACGAAAGTATTGCCAGAGATTTTCCTGCTCCCAAATATCAAATTTCTATCGTACACGGACAGATGAAGCCTGCCGATAAAGATTACGAAATGCAGCGTTTTATTAGCGGCGAAACCCAAATTATGGTGGCTACCACAGTTATAGAAGTTGGCGTAAATGTACCCAACGCCTCGGTAATGATTATAGAAAGTGCCGAACGCTTTGGCTTATCGCAACTTCACCAATTACGTGGGCGGGTTGGGCGCGGTGCCGAACAAAGTTACTGTATTTTAATGACCAGCCATAAACTAAGTAACGACAGTAAAACCAGATTAGAAACCATGGTAAAAACCAGCGATGGTTTTGAAATTGCTGAAGTCGATTTAAAATTACGTGGCCCTGGCGATATTATGGGCACGCAGCAAAGTGGTGTGTTAAACTTAAAAATAGCAGACATCATAAAGGATAACGATATTCTTAAATTAGCCCGCTATCATGCCATGACCATTTTAAAAACCGATCCGCGTTTAATACAACCCGAACATCGCGTGATTTTAAATACTTACCAACAACTGAGTAAATACAAAAACATCTGGAATTATATTAGTTAATTTTTTTCTGCCAGTAATTCCGAGATAAAACTTTCAAATTCGCGTTTGTACTCTGTATACATTTCACCTGTTGCAGGGCCGTTAAAACCAGTGTGTATTTTTCTTACGTTTCCACTCGCATCTATATAAATGGCTGTGGGGTAAGACAACACATGGTTTAACATTGGTAATTTTTCTTGCGCAGTCTTTTTACTTGTAGATCCTGTTTGCGCTAATAAAATAGGATACGGAATTCCCAAACGTTCCTTTAATCGGCTAATACTTTTAAACGCTTGCTCATCGGTCTTTGCATACTCAAAAGCTAAACCTACAAAAGCGAGATTTTGGTTTGGATGCGTCTTTAAATACTCTACAAAATATTTAGTTTCATCTAAACAGTTTGGGCACCATGTTCCCATTAACTGCACGATTACCACTTTGTTTTTAAACTGTTCGTCGTTTAGCGAAATTATGTTTCCATGTTCGTCGGGGAAGGCAAAACTCAATTTATCATAACCTGGCTTCAAAAACGTTAGCGTATCGGCATCAGCCAATTGAAACGTTTCATTTCGTTTTGCGACAAAAGGTTCTTTAAAGTGATTTCCAGAATAAAACATCCCAGATAGTGTGCTATCTGTAACTTCTGCAGTAAACAAATACGCATGTGCACCATCAAAAGTCGATAATTTTAGTGTAGAGCCGTCTACAATCCCTTCTAAAAATCTATAATCGCCCGTAGTCGTTCTAAACGTACCTGTAACCTTTTGGCCTTGCTGAGTAAAAATGCCTTTGGCCTTAGAAGCCTTATCGGTATCTGGACTAAAGGTGGTTTCCCACTGCCCCGTAACATTAAAAGCGTCCACCGTCTTAGCTTCAAATCGGTCGGCATTGCCATATTTAGCCTTAAAAGGCACCACCCTATCAAGTTGTGGTTTAATATAGTGCCCCAATAAAGTAGAATCGCTTTCAATTTTTGCTTTTATATAACCTTCAAAAACTGGCGTTTGTATAATGACACTATCATTTTTATAAAATACCTCATCTACAGCTATTACTTCATCTGCATTAAAAATACTTAAAACCGAATCGTTTTTAACTTCAAAAATAAATGGTAAAAATAGGCTATCTTGCACGGCAAGTGTTGCTCGCCACTGCCCTTTCTGTAATGTTTTTGTAGTGTTTTTTGAACAGCTAAATACCATAAATAAGCTACACAACAATAAAATATAACGCATAAAAATGTTTTTATTAATATTCGAAGAAACATTAATTTCCTTACAATAAAAAGCAATTTACAATTTTATAGACGTTGAAGTATTATTATCTTTGCGCCTCTAAGAAAACAAGCTTTATATGAAGATTTCATACAACTGGTTAAAACAATTTATTAAAACCGACTGGACTGCAGAAGAAACAGGAGAACTTTTAACCGACCTTGGTTTAGAAGTGGAAGGTATTGATGCCTATCAATCGGTTAAAGGCGGATTAGAAGGTATAGTTGTTGGCGAAGTATTAACATGCGAGCAACACCCCAATGCAGACAGATTAAGAGTAACTACTGTAAACGTAGGACAAGATGTACCTTTACAAATTGTTTGCGGTGCACCTAATGTTGCTGCAGGGCAAAAAGTACCTGTTGCTACAATAGGAACAACTTTATACTCGCCAGAAGGTGAAGCTTGGACTATTAAAAAAGGAAAAATTAGAGGCGAAGAAAGTTTCGGAATGATTTGCGCCGAAGACGAGCTTGGCTTAGGGCAATCGCACGATGGTATTATGGTACTCGATAGCGCGCTTACTCCTGGCACCCCTGTTGCAGATATTTTTGAGGTTGAAAACGATCTTGTATTCGAAATTGGCCTAACACCTAACCGCGCCGATGCCATGAGCCACTTTGGTACCGCACGTGACTTAAAAGCTGGGTTGCTTCAGAAAGAAATCCATACAGAGCTTATTACCCCTTCGGTAAGTTCTTTTCATGTAAACAACAGAACCTTACGCGTAGATGTTGATGTGAAAAACAAAGAACTTTCGCCAAGATATTGCGGTGTTAGTATTGCCAATGTTCGCGTAGCCGAATCGCCTAAATGGTTACAAAACCGTCTTAAAGCCATTGGTTTAACACCAAAAAACAATATTGTAGATGCTACAAACTACGTATTGCACGAACTTGGACAACCCCTTCATGCTTTCGATTTTAATAAAATTTCAGGACAAAAGGTTGTTGTAAAAACCGTAGAAGCGGGAACAAAATTTACCACCTTAGATGGTATAGAACGCGAATTACACGAAGATGATTTAATGATCTGCGATGCCGATAAACCCATGTGTATTGCTGGAGTTTTAGGCGGAGAACATTCTGGTGTTACTGCAAATACCACCAACATATTTTTAGAAAGTGCCTATTTTAACCCTGTAAGCATTCGTAAAACAGCTAAGCGTCATGGTATTAATACCGATGCTTCGTTTAGATTTGAACGCGGTATCGATCCAAACCTAACCGAATACGCTTTAAAACGTGCCGCTCTACTTATAATTGAACTTGCAGGAGGAGAAATTGCGAGCGAAATTGAAGATGCGTATCCAAATAAAATTGAAGATTTCCAGGTACGTTTAAGCTTTGAAAACGCCAAACGTCTTATAGGAGAAGATATTCCTAAAGACACCATTAAACGCATTTTAATGTCTTTAGATATTAAAATAAACAACGTTACCGAAACCGGACTTGGACTTACCATTCCTGCATACCGTAACGATGTACAACGCGAAGCCGATGTTATTGAAGAGATTTTACGTGTTTACGGTTACAACAATGTAAAAACAACCGAAAAATTAAATGCCTCGATCTCTAATTCGTCACGCTTTGAAGACCATAAATTGCAAAACATCATTGGAAATCAATTAGCAGCGCAAGGATTTTTCGAAATCATGGCAAACTCGCTTACAACACCTAATTACATAAGCCTAAGCGAACAATTGTTAGATGAGCATAACATTACGATGTTAAATCCGCTGAGCAGCGATTTATCGGTTTTAAGACAATCGTTGTTGTTTTCTGGTTTAGAAGCCATATCGCATAACATAAACAGAAAACGACCAAACTTAAAGTTTTTCGAATTTGGTAAAACGTATCATCAATATCAAGATGAAAAGGCCGAACCTAAACATTTATCGCTTTTTGTAACAGGAAATAAAACCCAAGAAACTTGGAACTTGAGTTCCGCTAAAGGCGACTTCTTTTATTTAAAAGGTATTATAAACACCCTTTTAGAGCGTCTGGGTTTATCAAGACATAACACAACTCCTGTAAGCAACGATGTATTTAGCGAAGGCTTAGAGTTAAGTTTAGGTAAAACCAAATTGGTAGAATTCGGTCTAATTTCCCATAAAATACTTAAGCATTTTGATATTAATCAAGAAGTCCTTTTTGCAGATTTTAATTGGGATGCCATAATAGATATGGCAAAACACAATAAAACTAAATTTACAGAAATAGCGAAACACCCAGAAGTACGTCGCGATTTCGCTTTATTATTAGACGAGCAAGTAACTTTTGAAAGCATTTTCAAATTAGCCAAACAAACCGAAAAACAACTATTAAAAGATGTGAATTTGTTTGATGTTTACCAAGGTAAAAACTTACCTTCTGGCAAGAAAAGTTATGCTGTTAGTTTCATACTACAAGACGAGCAAAAAACGCTTACAGATAAGCAAATCGATAAGATTATGAGCAAATTACAAACGACTTTCGAAACTAAATTAGGTGCCGAATTAAGATAGTAAATGCGACATACACAAAACAAAATAGCCTGCAAATTTGCAGGCTATTTGTTTTTAAAAAATTAAAGAACAAAAATTAAATTACTTTTACATTTATTGCGTTTAATCCTTTTTTACCTTCTTTTAATTCAAACTCTACCGAGTCTTTTTCTGCAATTCTGTCAATTAAGCCAGACACGTGTACAAAATACTCTGTGTTTGAACCCTCTTCGATTATAAATCCAAATCCTTTAGATTCATTGAAGAATTTTACTGTTCCGTTTTTCACTGTTATAAAATAATGTTAATAATTATAACAAATTTAATATTATTAAGCACTTATCAAAGGAATATCGATTGTTTATTTTAAGAACTTAACGATTCTTAATTTACAGTTAATACGCCATTAAAAAACAAAAAAACCTATCGTTTTATTGATAGGTTTTGAAATTTTAAAAAAGTATATCGTAAAAAAAGTACTAGATTACTTTTACATTTACTGCGTTTAATCCTTTTTTGCCTTCTTTCAAATCGAATTCTACTACATCACCTTCACGAATTTCATCGATTAATCCAGAAATGTGTACAAAATGTTCTTTGTTTGTGTCGTCTTCAATAATGAATCCAAATCCTTTAGAATCGTTAAAGAATTTTACTGTTCCTTTGTTCATTGTAAAATATTAAATAATTATAGTACAAATGTAAGCTTATAAATGAAATATCTACTGCTTTTCTGTTTTTATTTTTATTTTCAATAAATACTGCTTTTTTTTGAATGATTAATTTTTTTAGATTTTTTTTATTGAAAATTTTGTATTTTTAGTCTATTCGCAACACATCGTAAACGCTCTTAACAATTTATGATGATAGAAAATTACATTTAACTTAAAGATGAATACCATGGAAGATTCTGATTACATAAAAATATATACGGGTTCCTTTATTATTACGCAACGTATTGTAGACCAATTAGAGGCTGTAGGTATTAATGCAATAGTGAAAGACGAAAGCGAATCGGCTAGATTGGCTGGTTTTGGAGCTTCTATTCAAGGCGAACAGGAAGTGTTTGTAACCAAAGAAGAAGAAGCCGCTGCACAAGATATTATTAACGCGCTACTTTCTGAATTTAACGCATAAAAAAAGCCCTGAAGCATTTTGGTCAGGGCTGTAAATTTATTTTCTAAGCGTCTTCGTACATTTTTTTGCGCTGTTCCTTTAGTTTAGAATCCTGCATGTATTCGTCGAACGTCGTATACTTATCAATAATACCACTTGGTGTTAACTCAATAACTCGATTTGCTACAGTTTGGGCAAACTCATGATCGTGAGTAGAAAACAAAACAGTACCTTTAAAATTCTTTAACGAATTATTAAAAGCCGTTATACTTTCAAGATCCAAATGGTTTGTTGGCTCGTCTAACATTAAAACATTTGCTCTTACCATCATCATACGACTTAGCATACAACGCACTTTTTCTCCTCCAGACAACACATTCGATTTTTTTAAGGCTTCCTCGCCACTAAAAATCATTTTTCCTAAAAAGCCTCTAATATACACCTCTTCGCGTTCTTCTTCGGTTGTTGCCCATTGGCGTAACCAATCTACCAAAGTTAAATCGTTTTGAAAAAATTCGCTATTATCTAATGGTAAATACGATTGAGTCGTGGTAACACCCCAAGAAAACTTACCTGCATCTGGTTGTTCTTTACCATTTAAAATTTGATAAAATGCCGTTGAAGCTCTAGAGTCTTTAGAGTACACAACTACCTTATCGCCTTTATTTAAGTTTAAATTAATATTTTTAAATAACACCTCGCCATCTATAGAAGCGGCCAAGTTTTCAATATTTAATATTTGATCTCCTGCTTCTCTATCGCGCTCAAAAATAATAGCTGGGTAACGACGACTTGTAGGTCTTATTTCATCGATATTTAATTTATCGATCATTTTCTTTCTACTGGTAGCCTGTTTACTTTTAGCAACGTTAGCTGAAAAACGACGAATAAATTCTTCTAACTCCTTCTTTTTCTCTTCTGCTTTTTTGTTTTGTTGCGAACGTTGGCGTGCTGCTAATTGAGACGATTCGTACCAGAAAGTATAGTTACCAGAGAAATGATTTATTTTTCCAAAATCGATATCCGATATATGCGTACACACCGCATCTAAAAAGTGACGGTCGTGCGATACAACAATTACACAATTGTCGTAATTTGCTATAAAATTTTCTAGCCACGAAATGGTTTCATAATCCAAGTCGTTAGTAGGCTCATCCATAATTAAAACATCTGGATTACCAAACAAGGCTTGCGCTAATAATACGCGTACCTTTTGTTTACCGTCCAAATCTTTCATCTGTGCATAATGCAAATCTTCGGTAATGTCTAAATTAGAAAGTAACGCCGCTGCATCGCTATCAGCATTCCAACCATTCATTTCTTCAAATTGCACCTGAAGTTCACCTATTTTCTCTGCATTTTCATCAGAATAATCGGCATATAATGCATCAATTTCAGTTTTAATTTTAAATAATGGTTTGTTACCCATTATAACAGTTTCAAGAACCGTATGCTCGTCGTACAAGTTATGGTTCTGCTCTAAAACAGACATGCGTTTACCGGCTTCTAGATGCACGCGTCCGGAGGTTGGCTCTTGCTTACCTGCTAAAATTTTAAGAAAAGTAGATTTTCCTGCACCATTTGCGCCTATAATTCCGTAGCAATTTCCTTGCGTAAATACCGTATTAACTTCATCGAAAAGTATACGTTTACCAAATTGTACAGAAAGATTTGAAACTGATAACATAGCTCTTGTTTTAATTTGCTGCAAAAGTAGAAAATTCCGTTAATTACACGAAACAAATAAAGTCTTATTAATATTTAACAGGTAATTAACATCCCAAATAAAGCGCTTAGGCTATTTTTGTTTGCAACACACTTAATTTATTGTTAGAAAGCACATTTATGTTTATGAAACAATTTTACCTCTGTCTGCTTCTTATGGCTTGTTTTTGGGGTTGTAAAAAGGATGCTAAAATTGATTTAGGCGATAACGGATATTTAGGCGGAGAAATAATAAACCCTAATACTAGATTTGTTACTATTTCTAAAGACCACACACTTTTAGATACTATACTGCTAGACCAGAACAACCGATTTCTTTATAAAATTACACCTGTAAAACCTGGGTTATACACGTTTTCCCATGGCGGAGAAATACAAATGGTATTTTTAGAGCCCAACGACAGTATAATGTTCAGGCTAAACACCATAGATTTTGATGAGTCGCTGGTATATACTGGTATTGGTGCAAAAGAAAATAATTATCTAATTAATATGTTTATTGAGAATGAACATATTAATCATAATATTTTAAAATTCAGCCAAGCTTCACCTGAAGTTTTTCAAAAGAAATTAGATTCCATACGAACTGAGCAGAGCGAAAAATTTTCTGCATTTAATTCTAAATACACAACTTCTGCCCTCTTTAAAAAAATAGCCCTAGCCAATATCGACTACAATTATTATGCGCTAAAAGAGTTATACCCATTTACTTTTTATGGCAATAGCGAACTTAAAAATTTAGAATCACTTCCGAAAAACTTTTACGACTACCGAGCAAAAATAAACTACAACGACGATGCCCTAAAAGATTATTTTCCATATTACATGTTTTTAAGATATCATTTTAACAACATCGCGTTACAAAAACATTTTAAACATTCTAACGACAGTATTTTTAATCCTAAATCTTTAGATTACAATTTAGACAAATTAGAATTGGTAGACAGTTTAGTTAGCAACGACTCTATAAAAAATTATTGGTTAAACTATTATGCATTACGATACATAAACTCGACTAATAATCTTACAGACTGCGACACGTACCTTAATTCGTTTTTAGACAAAAGTTCTTCAAAAACCAATAACACTTATTTAACTAATTTGATTGCGTCTTTAAAAAAACTAAGACCAGGCAGCGAGTTACCAAATACAATTGTAACTAATAAGGACAATGAAGAACTACACATTCACGATTTTATAAAACACCCTACGGTTATTTATTTCTGGTCATTTAACATGAAGAACCATTTTACCGAAAGCCATAAAAAGGTACAGGAATTAATGCAAAAATACCCCGAAATTGATTTTATTGCCATGAATATTGACAAAGACGACAAACAATGGTTAAGTTTTTTAAAGCAATATAAATATGGGCTTGACAATGAGTTTCACTTTAAAAACCCCGAAATTTCACGCCAAGCTATGGCTTTAAATTCAATACACCGCGTCATGTTAATCACAAAAAACAAAACAATTGTTAACAGTAATAGTAATATGTTTTCTAAAACTTTTGAAGAAGAATTACTAGGTCTGATTAATCAATAACTAAAAACATACCAATAAAAAAGGCTTCCCGATAGGAAGCCTTTTTTGCTTTTATAAAGTAAACAACTACTGTATTTTACTTATTTAAATACATTCTGCGTCTAGAGTATAAGTTGTAAAACTCATCATCTTTTAAGTCATCTATAAACAAGATACTTTCTCCTGTACTTTTCATTTCTGGTCCTAACTTTTTATTCACATTAGGGAATTTATTGAAAGAGAACACAGGCTGCTTAATAGCGTATCCGTTTAATCTTGGTTTAAAATCGAAGTCTGTTACCTTCTTGTCGCCCAACATAACTTTTGTAGCATAATTTACGTATGGCTCGCCATAAGCTTTAGCTATAAATGGTACGGTACGCGATGCTCTTGGGTTGGCTTCGATAATATAAACCACATCGTCTTTTACAGCAAACTGGATGTTGATTAAGCCTACCGTATTTAAGGCTAAGGCAATTTTTTTGGTGTGGTCTTTTATTTGTTGCATCACTAAATCGCCTAAATTGAAAGGAGGAAGTAAAGCATTACTATCGCCAGAATGGATTCCACATGGCTCAATATGCTCCATAATACCTATAATATATACATTCTCTCCATCGCAGATTGCATCTGCTTCGGCTTCTATAGCGCCATCTAAATAGTGATCTAAGAGTAATTTATTATTCGGAATAGAACGTAGCAAATCTACTACATGCTCTTCTAATTCATCTTCGTTAATTACAATTTTCATTCCTTGACCTCCTAATACATAAGACGGACGCACAAGGATTGGAAAATCTAATTTTTTAGCCACTTCCAAAGCCTGTTCTGCTGTTTCGGCAGTATCGAACTCAGGGTAAGGAATGTTGTTATCTTTTAATAATTTAGAGAAACTTCCGCGGTCTTCGGCTAAATCTAACGCTTCAAAACTAGTTCCGATAATTTTAATTCCGTATTTATCTAATTTTTCAGCTAATTTCAATGCGGTTTGTCCGCCTAGCTGAACAATTACACCTTCTGGTTTTTCGTGACGGATAATGTCGTAGATATGCTCCCAGAATACTGGCTCAAAATATAATTTATCTGCAGTATCAAAATCGGTAGAAACAGTTTCTGGATTACAGTTGATCATGATGGTTTCGTAACCCGCTTCAGCAGCTGCTAAAACCCCATGCACACAACAGTAATCAAACTCTATACCTTGCCCGATTCGGTTCGGTCCAGATCCTAAAACAATTACTTTTTTCTTATCGCTTACCACACTTTCGTTATCGGTAAAACGCTTACCATCGGCTGTTTGTACGTCACTTTCGAAAGTAGAGTAATAATAAGGCGTCATGGCCTTAAATTCTGCCGCACAAGTATCTACTAATTTATAAACACGATTGATATTTAATTCATCACGTTTATTATATACCTGGCTTTCTAAACAACCTAACATATGCGCAATCTGACGGTCGCCATAGCCTTTTTGTTTTGCTTCCAGTAATAGATCTTTTTCGATAGTATCTATAGTGAATGTAGAAATTTCTTTTTCTAAGTGATATAGTTCTTCATACTGACGTAAGAACCACATATCGATTTTAGTAATTTCATGAATACGACTTAAAGGTATTCCCATTTGAATGGCATCGTATATTACAAACACACGGTCCCAACTGGCATTGGTTAATTTTTCGATTACCTGATCGTAATTTTTATACCCTTTACCATCGGCACCTAAACCGTTACGTTTTATCTCTAAAGACTGTGTAGCTTTGTGAAGTGCTTCCTGAAACGAACGCCCAATACCCATAACTTCCCCTACAGATTTCATTTGAAGTCCTAAAGTTCTGTCTGAGCCTTCAAATTTATCGAAGTTCCATCGTGGAATTTTTACAATTACATAATCTAGTGTAGGCTCGAATAATGCTGAAGTAGATTTTGTAATCTGGTTATCTAATTCATCTAAATTATAACCTATAGCTAATTTCGCAGCAATTTTTGCAATAGGATACCCTGTTGCTTTACTCGCCAATGCCGATGAACGCGATACACGTGGGTTAATTTCGATAGCAATAATATCTTCATTTTCATCTGGGCTTACAGCAAACTGCACGTTACAACCTCCTGCAAAATCCCCAATACTACGCATCATAAGGATAGCCATATCACGCATTTTCTGGTACGTTCTATCGCTTAATGTCATAGCTGGTGCTACTGTAATAGAGTCTCCTGTATGAATACCCATAGGGTCCATATTTTCTATAGAACAAATGATAACAACATTATCGTTAGCATCTCTTAACAGCTCTAACTCGTACTCTTTCCAGCCCATCATGGCTTTATCAATCATCACCTCATGAATAGGAGATACTTCTAAACCACGAGTTAATAATTCATCGTAATCTTTTTCTTCATATACAATAGCTGCCCCTGCGCCTCCTAAAGTAAACGATGAACGTATACATAATGGAAAACCAAATTCTTGAGCTATTTTTTTACCTTCTAAATATGAGGTAGCAGTAGCTTGCGGAGCCATCTTAACCCCAATTTTCTCCATTAATTCACGGAATTGCTCTCTATCTTCTGTAATATTGATGGCATCGATATCTACCCCAATAATATCTACATTAAAATCGTTCCAAATCCCTTTTTCATCGGCTTCAATACAAAGGTTCAATGCGGTTTGCCCTCCCATTGTAGGTAAAACGGCATCAATCTGTGGATGCTCTTTAAGCACCTGAATAATAGATTTTGTAGTTAAAGGCAACAAATACACATGATCTGCCATAGATGGATCGGTCATGATAGTTGCTGGATTTGAATTGATAAGGATAGTCTCTATACCGTCTTCACGAAGCGATCTTAAGGCTTGTGTTCCTGAATAGTCGAATTCGCAGGCCTGACCAATTACAATTGGACCAGAACCAATAATAAGTATAGATTTTAGTTTTGGATTTTTTGGCATTGTATTATATTAAGATATTGCAAAAGTAATTATAAACGAGATATAAAAAAAGGCGTTACCATTAAGTAACACCTTTAATATATAAAACACTTGATTGTCATTATTTTTTATGTCTTGATTCTGAAGATACAGACAGTTTCTTTCTTCCTTTTGCACGTCTACGTGCAAGGACTTTTCTACCATTGGCAGAAGCCATTCTTTCTCTAAAACCGTGCTTGTTTCTTCTCTTTCTCTTTGATGGTTGAAACGTTCTTTTACTCATTGTCTTGTATCTTTAAAAATCTTCAATATTTTAACTAAACTAATGTTTTGATGTCTCACCAAAACTGCGTGCAAATATACAAAGACTTTTTTGTTTAACAAACCTTATTTTAAAAATATTTTTTTCAATAAAATTTTAGTTTCTTTGCATACAAATAAAAACCGTTTAAATGTGCCGCCTTTTTGTTAACATATTCGTTATCAATTTAATATTTATACCAGCGCTTACCGCCCAAAATCTATTGCAATATCGCTTAAAAATTGGAGACAGCATAACCATAAACCAACAAGCAACCCAAGATATAGCTCAAGACGAAGCCGGAAAACCGCATAACATTCAAAACATTTTAGAGGAAAACTATACGTTTAGGGTGATGGCTAAAACTGACAGCACATATATTTTAAACTTTAAATTTAACAGTTTCAAACTAAAAACAACATCTAATAAATTTGGTGTTTTAGCTGATATTGATACCAACAAAGCACTCGTTGTAGAAGATACCGAAGGCCGTGTATTTTCTGGCTTAACTGCAGCTGTGTTAGAAATTGAGATGGCTAAATCTGGAAAAATATTACGGGTATCTGGAACCGAAAACATGATAAACAGCATGATATCGCAAGCTGGTATTGAAGACGAATTCACTAAACAACTCATGATCGAGTCTATGAAATCGGATTTTGGCAGTACCTCTTTATCTAACAGTTTCGAGCAACTAACACATATTTACCCTGAAAACCCTAACCCCTCAACTACAAGTTGGACCAACACGTTTACTGGCGATTTTAATACCGTTAATACTTGGGCCATAGACAAAATTACCGATGCTATCTTTTTAAACGCCAAGTGCACTTTAAGCATGAATATTCAAGACGAACACACAAATTTATTACTTAACGGTACACAGCAAATTAAAGTTATTGCCAATAAAGTAAATGGATTTATTATAGAAATGACCGTTACAGCTAAGGCACAATCGGCAAAAGATTTAAATAATCCAGAACGACAACCCACAATTATAAATTCTAAAACAACATATAAAATTCAATAAAACATGTTCAATAAAAACATAAAACTAGTAATCGCAGGCTTAATTATTGCATACGCTGTATATCAATTTATAGAAGGCAATATAGGAAATGGCATCATGTTAATTCTTTTATCATCTATTTTCATTTTCCTATATTTTAAAAATGAATTTATTTTATTGGCCTTTTTAAAACTACGTAAGCAAGATTTTGATGGTGCGAAACAATGGCTGAATAAAATTAAAAATCCAGAAAGCGCCTTAGTAACTAAACAGCAAGGGTACTACAATTATTTACACGGCATTATGGTATCGCAAAGCAACATGAACGAATCTGAAAAATACTTAAAAAAAGCCATCGCGCTTGGTTTAAGTATGGATCACGATTTGGCTATGGCTAAATTGAGTTTGGCTGGAATTGCATTTTCTAAACGTAGAAAACAAGAAGCAACAAAACTGTTATCGGAAGCGCAAAAACTAGATAAACAAGGCATGCTTACAGATCAAATTAAAATGATGAAAGAAAATATGAAACGTGCCCAAATGCCAAATCAGCATTTTGGAGGTCACAGACAGCCTCGTGGCGGCAGACGCTAATAGTTTAAAGTAAAACAAAAAGCTGTCTAGAAAACTTAACACTACGTCATTCTGTGCTTGACACAGAATCTCATCTTATTAAAAATCAATAATTAATAATGAGAATCTGAAATAAATCCAGATTGACGAAAAATTAACTTTCTAGACAGTTTTTTTTATACCTAATCTTCTTTAGAATATACCCACTTATAAATCAAAATTCCTATTCTAGATATTACAAATGTAAATGTTCCAAAAAGAGTGGTTAAAAAAGACACCTTTAAACCACCTGCCAACATTCCAGACGATACAGAACTCATGCTTTCAATAGCATCAAAAGCAGATACCATACCTATTACCGACCCAAAAAAACCCAATACTAGACCTAGCAAACTTGCATCGCTCACTAAGCCAATCATTTTTTTAGAAAATGCTTTATTTTTATTTGCCTGATAAAATCCGCTTAGCAAAAAGAATAAAGAAAGTAATAAACAAATTAAAATTAAAGACATAAATAGGACACCGCCCTCCATAAACCTATTGGCTATTTGAGTAAAAAATCCTTGTTGCTCGATAAGTAAAACATACATAGTTAAAAATATTATTGTTAGTAGACTTCAAAACTACCTACACAATTACTTCAATTATTTTTATTGCGACCAATAACCAATTTAATACTTTAATTAACCACATTGTTAAATCGCTTGTTAAATCTGTTATTCGTCTATAAAAGAAAACTCCTGCTTAAAAATATAGTAATATTGTATAGTTTACAATCATGATTACAAGCCGTTTTATCTTTAAGCAATTAGGTCGATTAGTGTTACACCTTATTTTTTGGTGTGGTGTACTATTGTTTTACACCTACTTTTTCGGAGCTGGAAGTGACGACATGAGTTATGTACTTTCGTTTTCAGCCTTTTTAATGCCAATTACCATTGCTACAACCTACGTGTGTATTTACAAGCTTATACCTGAGTATTTAATGCAAAAAAAATACATCCGTTTTGCACTTTACAGCTTATATACCTTTATTATATCGGCTTATCTTATTATACTTTCTATTTTTTATGGCCTAATATATTTATCGCATTTCGAATACAGGAACATGGCTCCTGATAGTCAGAATTTATTATTTGTAATGATTGGCGTTTACTTAATTACAATAGTAGTAAGCACTTTTAAACTTTTAAAATTAAACCTGAAACAAATAGAAAAAACCAGCAAGCTAGAAAATAAGATTTTAGACACCCAATTAAAACTAAAAGAGCAAGAGCTTCAATATTTAAAAATGCAGATTCATCCGCACTTTTTATTTAACACCTTAAACACCATGTACGGCTTTGCCTTAAAAAAAGCCAACGAAACACCCGAAATGATATTGAAACTATCTAACTTATTAGATTATCTTCTGTACCAAATAGACAAACCTTTTGTTTTATTAACAGACGAAATTAATCATATTAACGATTATCTAGCTTTAGAGTCGCTACGTTTCAACAACACCTTAAATCTACAATTTAACACCCAAAACATTAACGATAACACCACAATAGCACCTATGCTTTTTTTGCCTTTTATTGAAAACAGCTTTAAACACGGTGTTATTAAAAATGGCAGGTTAACTATTAAAATTGAGATGCATTGTAACGCAAATTTAATTTCATTTCACATTGAAAACACAAGCTCCAACGACAACGAATCCGAGCCAGGTATTGGCTTAGAAAACATAAAAAAGAGATTGGATTTACTTTACAAAAACAACTACAATTTATCTATTTCGAACACAAACGGATTATTTATAGTACATTTAAATTTAAACACCCAAACATTGTATGCAAACCAATAAAAATATAGGATGCTTAATTGTAGACGATGAGTTAATAGCGCGAGAAGTTATAGCCACTCACCTATCTAAAATTAACAACATTTCGATTATTGCTAGTTGCAGCAATGCCATGGAAGCTTTTAACCATATAAGCAACACCAATATAGATCTGGTGTTTTTAGACATTAATATGCCTGGAATATCTGGCATATCGTTTGCAAAATCAATCAATAAAAACATTAAAATAATTTTTACTACAGCCTATCGAGATTATGCTGTAGAAGGCTTTGAATTACAAGCTGTAGACTATTTATTAAAGCCTATTGCTTTTGAACGTTTACTTAAAGCTGTAAATAATTATTTTGAAGTTTACACCAACTCACAACAAAGCAATGTAGCATCCAGCCCAATTTCAGATTTTATGTTTGTGCGCTCGGACAGAAAAATGATTAAAATAGATTTTGAAGATATCATTTATATAGAAAGTTACAGCGATTACCTTAAAATTAAGCTCGGTAATAATAATGTTATTGTAACCCGAGAAACCATTAGTTCTATTGAAGCAAAATTACCCAAAAAACATTTTTTACGCATTCATAGATCTTATATCATTTCCATAAAACACATTCGCTCGTTCACCAACGAACATGTTACTATTTTTAACCAATCTTTACCAATAAGTCGCAGCTATAAGAAAGAAGTGCTTCGAGAGCTCGAGCAATATTAATCGGTAGCAATAAAAAAGCGAATTAGTAACCTAATTCGCTTTTTTATTTTCACAAAACAACATGTACATTATACATGTAATGCTCTGTTATCTGTTGCTGCAAGTGCAGCTTCTTTAATTGCTTCTGTAAAAGTTGGATGCGCATGAGACATTCTAGAAATATCTTCGGCACTTGCTCTATACTCCATAGCCACAACAGCCTCTGCAATCATATCTGCAGCACGTGCTCCTACCATATGTACACCTAAAATCTCATCGGTTTCTTTATCTGCCAATACCTTTACAAAACCGTCTAAATCCATACTTGCTCTACTTCTTCCTAAAGCGCGCATAGGAAATTGACCTGATTTATACGCAATACCAGCCTCTTTTAATTGCTCCTCAGACTGCCCTACTGCAGCAACTTCTGGCCAAGTATACACAACTCCTGGAATTAAATTATAGTCGATATGTGGTTTTTGTCCAGCTAAAGTTTCAGCAACAAATACGCCTTCTTCTTCGGCTTTGTGTGCTAACATAGCCCCTTTTACAACATCGCCAATAGCATATATGTTTGAAGCACTAGTTTGTAAATGGTCGTTAACCTCAATTTGTCCGCGTTCATTAACTTTTACTCCTGCTGCTTCGGCATTTAAACCGTCTGTATATGGACGACGACCAACAGATACCAAACAATAATCGCCTTTAAACTCTACTTCTTCTCCTTTTTTATTATCTGCTTTAACAATAACCTCATCGCCTACGCGCTCTACAGATTTTACTTTATGAGAGGTATTAATGCTAAATTTTTGCTTTTTCAAGACCTTATTAAGTTCTTTAGACAAACCACCATCCATAGTTGGAATAATGCGATCCATAAATTCAACCACAGACACTTCAGCACCAAGACGTTTGTATACTTGGCCTAATTCTAAACCAATAACACCACCACCAATTACAATTAAATGCTTAGGAACTTCAGTTAACTTTAAAGCTTCTGTAGAGGTAATAACACGCTCTTTATCTATGTTAATAAACGGCAAATTAGAGGGCTTACTTCCTGTTGCTATAATGGTGTGTTTTGCCTCTATTTCGGTAGTTTCTTCTCCTGTAATAGTAATATGCGTTGCATCTTTAAAGGCTCCTAAACCTTGGTACACATCGATATTATTTTTTTTCATTAAAAAATCGATACCTCCAGTGGTTTGATCGACTACAGATTGCTTTCTAGCAATCATTTTTTCTAAATTCACTTTTACTTCACCAGGAATTTCAATTCCATGATCTTCGAAATGCTTAACAGCATCTTCGTAATGATGCGATGAGTCTAACAAGGCTTTACTAGGAATACAACCTACATTTAAACAAGTTCCACCTAGTGTTGAATATTTTTCTATAATTGCAGTTTTCATACCTAGTTGTGCACAACGAATTGCTGCTACATATCCTCCAGGTCCTGAACCGATAACGGCTACATCGTATGAATTCATAAGACTATTTTTGATTCTTTTTTTAAAATGGTTCACAAAAGTACAAATTTACACGGGTTTACTTCATCAACATTGATGATTTTTTAGGACTTTTTTTAAGAATCTGTTAAAAACAAATCTGCTCCTAAACAGGTATAACGGTACTGTGTTTCACCTCGTTAATTACAAACATACTATGGGTGCTGCCTATATGACTGATGTTTGTTAATTTATTGACCATAAATTCTCGAAATGCGCGCATATCTTTCACCAATACCTTTAATAAATAATCGTAATCGCCACTAATATGGTAACACTCCATAACTTCGTTAAGTTTTGCCACTTCACGCTCAAACTTCACCACGAATTCCTGGCTGTGCTTTTCTAGTTTAATATGGCAATACGCTACAAACTCCTTCTGAATTTTATCTTTATTTACCAAAGCCACATAATGCGAAAGTACCCCCTGATTTTCTAATTTTTTTATACGTTCATAAACCGCCGTAACAGATAAATTTAACTGCCTAGCTAAAGCTTTATTTGTCTGTTTACTATTAGTTTGCAATAATTGGATAAGTTGTTTATCGATAGCATCAAAAACCATAACTGAATATTTTTCTAAACTTTAGATGAGTTTGTAAAGTTTAACAAAAATAAATCTATACACAAATAATTTAATAGATTAGAAATCTAATTATATAAACTTAGATTGATTATTAATCTATTAATAATCATTTTTGAATAAATAAATTTTCACAACTATGTCTTTTAAACCCGCTAATAACATTCAAGATTTACAATATTTTGGTGAATTTGGAGGTGTAAATCCTTCCATTTCAGATTCATCTACATACACCTTTTTATCGGCAAAAACCATGTTCGACACCTTTGAAGGCAATGCCGATGGCTGCTATTTATATTCACGGCACTCCTCGCCTTCTAACCTATATCTAGGCGAAGCTTTAGCTGCCATGGAAGGCACAGAAACGGCCAACGTAACCGCTTCGGGCATGGGAGCGATAACTCCTGTATTATTACAACTTTGTGGTGCTGGCGATCATATTGTATCTAGCAGAACGATTTATGGAGGCACCTATGCTTTTCTTAAAAATTTCACCCCTCGGTTTAACATTGCCACAAGTTTTGTAGACATTACCAAATTAGAAGCTGTTGAAGCTGCTATTACCGAGCATACTAAAATTATTTTTTGTGAAACTGTTAGTAATCCGCTTTTAGAAATTGCTGACATAAACAATCTGTCTAAACTAGCCAAAAAACACAACATTCAATTGGTTGTAGACAATACGTTTTCGCCATTAAGTGTATCGCCAGCTAAGTTGGGAGCAGATATTGTTATCCACAGTTTAACCAAATTTATCAATGGAAGTAGCGATACCGTTGGCGGTGTGGTTTGCGGTTCGCAAGCATTAATAGACCAACTGCGTAATGTTAACGATGGGGCTGCCATGCTATTAGGCGCGACTATGGATAGCTTTAGATCGGCTTCTATACTAAAAAACTTACGCACTTTACACATTCGGATGCAACAGCACAGCAAAAACGCCCTTTTCTTAGCGCAAAAGTTTGAAGCTGATGGATTAAAAACCGTGTATCCTGGATTGCCTTCACATCCTTCCCATCAATTATTTAAATCGATGATGAATACTCAATATGGTTTTGGCGGCATGCTTACAATAGATGTAGGTGCTTTAAACAAAGCCAACATGCTTATGGAACTCATGCAACATAAAAATCTAGGCTACTTAGCGGTTAGCTTAGGGTTTTACAAAACCTTATTTAGCGCACCAGGAAGTTCTACATCTTCGGAAATTCCAGAAGATGAACAAAAAGAAATGGGGTTATCAGACGGACTCATTAGATTTTCGATTGGGTTAGATGCTGATATAGAACGCACCTATAATATGATGCGGGAATGTATGGTTAGCCTCAATATTCTATAATTACAATTATCTTTAAAACGCCTTAGAACTACTAAGGCGTTTTTTGTTTTAACCGATAAGACCTCTCATTTGCACAAAAGCATCTAAAATCGTAACATTACACATCAATTAAAACTCCTAAACAGACTTCATGGAAAGCCAAGACATAAAACCACAATCGCCAAAAGACGAACCTATTGTAGAAAACAGAGAATTAAGCATTTGGGAAGCTTTAATACCCGTGTTCGCTCTGGTTATAATGCTATTCTACAATGTAAAATTTGCTTTTGGAGATGATGCTCTAAGCGGTAGCAATCAGTTTATCTTATTGCTTGGTGCAGCTGTGGCAGCCATAGTTGGTTTTTTTAACAAGGTGTCTTACGATCAAATGTTAGAAGAAGTAGCCGTAAATATTAAATCTACTTCTGGCGCCTTATTAATACTCCTTTTTGTGGGATCTCTAGCTGGTACGTGGCTCATTAGCGGCATTATTCCTTCCATGATATATTATGGTTTACAAATTTTAAATCCGACTATTTTTCTGCCTGCCTGTGTGGTTATTTGCGCCATAATTTCTATTGCAACAGGCAGTAGCTGGACAACTTCGGCAACTGTTGGTATTGCCCTTGTTGGTATTGGTAACGCGTTGGGCATTAATCCAGGTATGACGGCTGGAGCAGTGATTTCAGGAGCCTATTTTGGAGATAAAATGTCGCCATTAAGCGACACCACAAACCTAGCTCCCGCTATGGCCGGAGGCGAGTTATTCTCGCATATCAAATACATGACCTACACCACCGTACCGACTTTAATAGTTACGCTGGTGCTTTTCATAATCATTAGTCTTTCTTTAGATATTCATGGTACTACAGACACATCTGCTATGCTACAAGCTATAGATAGCGCATTCAACATTTCGCCTTGGTTATTTTTAGTACCGGTACTCGTAATTTTTATGATTGTTAAAAAAACGCCTCCGTTACCAGCTTTATTAGTTGGAACGCTACTTGGGGGGATTTTCGCATTAATATTTCAGCCAGAAATTGTTAAACAAATTACTGGGGCTACAGAACTCAATTTTTTATCGGGTTACAAAGGCATCATGACGGCAATGACAGTAGATACCTCTGTAGAAACCACAAGTGCAGAACTTAACGATTTGTTCTCGTCGGGCGGAATGGCTGGTATGCTGGGCACTATATGGCTTATAGTTTGCGCCATGGTTTTTGGAGGTATTATGGATGCAATTGGCGCACTATCCAGAATTAGTAAAGCTGTTCTTAATTTATTCGATTCGGTTTTTGGTTTATTTGCCAGTACCGTAATAAGCTGTATCGGACTAAATGCAATTGCTAGCGACCAATATTTAGCCATTGTTATTCCTGGTAGGATGTACAAAAAGGCATTCGAAGACAAAAACCTAGCTCCAGAAAATTTAAGCCGTACACTCGAAGATTCTGGTACCGTAACATCGGTATTAGTGCCTTGGAATACTTGTGGCGCTTACCAAAGCAGTGTGCTTGGGGTAGACACTTGGTCTTATGCTGGCTATGCATTCTTCAACTATTTAAGTCCGTTTACCACCTTATTATTTGCAGCTTTCAGGATTAAAATCAAACAACTTACTGATAAATAGAACTAAACTATAATATTAATAATCTTCAATAATTAAAACTTATACTGCTATAAAAATTTAAAATTTTATTCACATACAAAATCCACATAGAGCCCTATATTTGCACTGTAAAATTTAATAATCATTAAAATAAAAATACTATGGCATTTGTAGGAAAAAAATTCCCAGATTTAAACGTTGACGCAATGAACGAAATGGGCGATACTTTTAAAGTAAACGTTCTTGAGGAAGCTGTTAACAACAAGAAAAAAGTAGTTTTATTCTGGTATCCTAAAGACTTCACTTTTGTTTGTCCAACAGAATTACACGCTTTTGAAGCTGCTAAAGCCGAATTCGAAAAAAGAAACACTATTGTAATTGGTGCATCTTGCGACACTCCAGAAGTACACTTTGCTTGGTTAAACACTGCAAAAGACAACGGTGGTATAGAAGGTGTAACGTATCCTATTTTAGCAGATTCTAACAGAAATTTAGCATCTACTTTAGGAATTTTAGACATCAAAAACGAAACCTATAACGAAGAAACTGGTGTTGTAACTGTAGAGGGCGATAACGTAACTTACAGAGCAACTTACATTATAGACGAAGATGGTATTGTACAACACGAAAGTATTAACAACATGCCTTTAGGTAGAAATGTTGGAGAATACTTACGTTTAGTAGATGCTTTAACCCACGTACAGGAAAAAGGAGAAGTTTGTCCTGCAAACTGGGAAGAAGGTAAAGACGCTATGAACGCAAACAGAGATGGTGTTGCTAGTTATTTAGCATCTCACTAAAAACACATCACAAAAACCTACCATCCTTTTTCGTTAAAGGATGGTAAACTAAAAACATTTTATTATGTTACAAGAATTAGAACAAGACAATTTACAGGACATCGTATCTAATAACGATACGGTTGTAGTACAATACTCGGCAACATGGTGTGGTAATTGCAGAATTATGAAACCAAAATTCAAAAAATTAGCCACCGAAAACGAAAATGTAACCTTTGTTATTGCAGATGCCGAAAAATTCGCGGCCTCTAGAAAATTAGCAAACGTAGACAACCTTCCTACATTTGCAACCTTTAAAAAAGGGGAATTCGTAAATCAGGTGCAAACCAACAAGTTTGACGTTTTAAAAGATTTAGTCGATGAAGTTACCAGTAATTAAACACTTAACTCAGTTTATTGAAGAAAACGATGAAGATTTCGTTCACGAAACCATCGAAACTTTAGAAGCTTTAACTGAAGTACCATCTTTAAAAGATGAAGAATTAGACGTTATTGGCGAACTAATCTCTAACATGTACGGTGCAATAGAAGTCAATACCATGATTAAAAATGGTACACCGCAAAAAGAAGCCTTAAACAGTTTCATGAAACGTGTTTTAGGATCTATCGACAAAGGTTAAACGGCTTTAAAAACATAAAAAGAGGCTGACTGAAAAGTTTAACAGTGCGTCATTCTGTGCTTGACACAGAATCTCATCATATTGAAAATCGATAATTATGAGAATCTGAAATCGAAGATTCAACGAAGTTAAATAAATTCAGATTGACGACAGATCTACTTTCAAACAGCCTCTTTTTTTACACACTATTTTTAACCACCAGTAATAACCGCCTCGGGAATCGAGAAAAACTCAAAGTTATTTACAGATACTTCCCAAGTATCGCCTTCCTTTTCCGATGTTAAGTCTACGTCGGGATCTTCACAGAACACCTCATCGCCACGAAACATAATAATACGCTGCTCGCCACCAGGAGTAGACACGTGCACTTCGGCTGAATGCTTACCCGTTCGAACCACACCAAATTTACATTGTGCCGAATGTTTAGGGTCTGGCCCAACAGAACAAGGCACCATACCTGTGGCATGGTAATTAGTTCCTGAAACTTTAACATCGTAAACCTTACTAGAAATTGCAAAATTTAAACTGTAATTTGCCTTTTCGTTTCGCCTTGCCGCACTTCGCATTAAATATACACGCACTCTATACGTATCGGTTTTTGGCAAAATACCCGTCCAGCTATTACCATTTACCGAGCCTACAAAAATAGCTTCTTCGGAATCTGAAGGTAATACGTTAAAGTAGTTTGCTGTATTATCTGTTATTAAATGTACTGTCATTTCCTGTCCTGCTTTTGCTCCTAAAGTGTAATCTATAGTTTGATAGCCTTTAAGAACATCTGAAACTTCGGCAGAAGATGTGCCTGACTTAAAATGAACTGGTTTCGTTTCTATTTCGGTTTGCCCAAAACTAACTAAGCTTAGACCAAACCACATTAAAAACAGAATGCTTTGCATGGGTTTTGTTTTCATAAGTATTGATTTATAAACTATTTAAAGTTAGCAAAACAAAACCATAAAAAACAAAAAAAGAGCAACCCTATAGGATTGCTCTTAGATATATATTGAAAACTATAATTACTTAACTTCTTCGAAATCTACGTCTTCTACATCGCTACCTTCGTTAGCTTGTCCGTTGCTGCTTGCATCTGGACCAGGTTGCTCTGCACCACCTTGCGCTTCGGCTTGGGCTTTGTACATCTCTTCGCTAGCTACTTTCCAAGCTTCATTAATTTTCTCTAAAGCAGGATCGATTACAGCAATATCTTTAGTTTCAAACGCTTTTTTAAGCTCTTCTAAAGCCTCTTCGATTGGTTTTTTCTTATCATCAGATAATTTATCACCAAACTCTTTAAGCTGACTTTCGGTTTGGAAAATCATAGCATCGGCTGCATTTAACTTATCGGCTTTTTCTTTAGCTTGCTTATCAGCTTCAGCATTAGCTTCGGCATCAGCTTTCATTTTTTGGATTTCGTCTTCTGTTAATCCTGAAGATGCTTCGATACGAATATCCTGAGTTTTGTTTGTCGCTTTATCTGTTGCCGAAACTTTAATAATACCGTTTGCATCGATATCGAAAGTTACTTCAATTTGTGGTGTACCACGTTTTGCTGGTGGAATACCATCTAAGTGAAAACGTCCAATAGTTTTGTTGTCGCCCGCCATAGCACGCTCACCTTGTAACACATGGATTTCTACTGAAGGCTGATTATCGGCCGCTGTAGAGAATACTTGCGATTTTTTAGTTGGGATCGTGGTATTAGCTTCGATAAGCTTCGTCATTACATTACCCATAGTTTCGATACCTAAAGATAATGGTGTAACGTCTAATAACAATACGTCTTTAACATCACCTGTTAATACACCACCTTGGATACCTGCACCTAAAGAAACTACCTCGTCTGGGTTAACACCTTTACTTGGCGCTTTTCCAAAGAATTTCTCTACAGCTGCTTGTACCGCTGGGATACGTGTAGAACCACCTACTAAAATTACCTCGTCGATATCGCTTTTGCTTAAACCTGCAGATTTTAAAGCAGACTCACAAGGCGCAATCGTACGTTTTACTAAATCGTCGATTAATTGCTCGAATTTAGCTCTTGTTAAAGTACGCACTAAGTGTTTTGGTCCACTAGCTGTAGCTGTTACATAAGGTAAATTGATTTCTGTTTGTGCAGAAGATGATAATTCGATTTTAGCTTTTTCTGCAGCTTCTTTTAAACGTTGTAAAGCCATAGGGTCTTTACGTAAATCGATATCTTCTTCCGATTTAAATTCTTCTGCTAACCAGTTGATGATTTTTTCATCTACATCGTCACCACCTAAGTGAGTGTCACCATCTGTAGATAATACTTCGAATACACCATCACCTAATTCTAAGATAGAAACGTCGTGTGTACCACCACCAAAGTCGAATACTACAATTTTTTGGTCGGTTCCTTTTTTATCTAAACCATAGGCTAAAGCTGCAGCTGTTGGTTCGTTAATAATACGCTCTACTTTTAAACCAGCAATTTCACCAGCTTCTTTAGTAGCTTGACGTTGGCTATCGTTAAAGTAAGCTGGTACAGTAATTACTGCTCTGCTTACATCTTGTCCTAAATAATCTTCGGCAGTTTTCTTCATTTTTTGAAGAATCATAGCCGATAATTCTTGTGGTGTATATAAACGCCCATCGATATCTACACGAGGGGTATCGTTATCACCTTTTACTACTTTATATGGTACGCGTTCTGCTTCGTTTTGAGATTCAGAAAATTTATTCCCCATAAAACGCTTAATAGAGTATACGGTTTTAGTTGGGTTCGTTACAGCTTGTCTTTTTGCTGGATCACCAACTTTAATTTCGCCGCCTTCTACAAAAGCAATTACCGATGGTGTTGTACGCTTACCTTCTGCGTTAGGAATTACTACTGGCTCGTTACCTTCCATTACAGAAACGCAAGAGTTTGTAGTACCTAAATCAATTCCAATTATTTTACTCATAATTACTATATATTTTAATGTTGTTGAATTTAATTTTATTTCCCTTTACCTATTTCAATCATTGTGCCAACACATTTCATACTGACAAGCTGTCATATTAAATACATTTCTTTGTTTCCAAACCTTAGATTAACATACCAAAGCACTTCTTTAATTTTTTGGTAATGTTTACAACACATAATCTGTACATACGCCAAGTACATTTGTGCCAAACTAAAATATTCTATACCAATGAAGAAACTTTTACTTCTTTTAGCCTTATCTATAGTAGGCTACCTTAATGCACAAATACAAACAGGCGATATGGCCTTTGTAGGCATGAATGCCGATGGCGATGACGATTTTGCCTTAGTAACATTTGTAGACATTCCAGCAAACACCACCATTCATTTCGCAGATAAAGAATGGACTGGCACTGCATTCAATTCTGGCGAAGCTGCCTACTCGTGGTTGAGTGGCGATGCTACTATTCCTGCCGGAACCATTATTACGTTTAATACTATTAGCGAAATACCAAATGTAAATTACGGAAGCATTGTTGGTGAACCTGGCGGATTATCGTCTGGAAGCGAAGCTATTTTTGCTTATTTAGGTACAGATGTTAATACTCCTTCAACTTTTATTGCTGCGGTTGCCAATGCTAATGGGGCTTTTGGCGATTTAACAAATACGGGGCTTGTTGCTGGCACAACAGCTATCACTTACAGTCCAGATGGTGCAGATATTGCGGCTTACAAAGGCCCTAGAACTGGTCTGGATGTTAACGGGTATTTAATTGCACTAAACGACATGTCTAACTACGACATACAAGATACAGATGAAGACGACCACAACGATGGCACAGCTCCAGATGTACCTTTTAGCACCACTGCTTTTGTAATTTCTAACACCGATACTACAGCGCCATCAGTGGCTAATGTAATGCTTCAAAATGCAACTACATTGTCTGTGATCTTTTCTGAAAACGTTACAGAAAATTCAGCTGAATTAACATCAAATTACAGCTTTACACCTGCTTTAAATATTTCTAGCATTGATTACGATGCTAATAACAATACAGCTACAATTACTCACGACGCTTTTACTGAAGGTTTAGCATATACAATACGTGTTAAAAATGTAGAAGATTTAGAAGGAAACGCTCAAGATACAGAATATACCAGCGATGCTTTATTCTACAATGCCACGGAAACAGGATTGATTATTACAGAAATCATGTATAATGCTCCATCAGACAACTCTGATGCTTTAGAGTTTTTAGAAATCTACAATGCATCTAACGAAGCAATTGCCTTGGGAGGTATTCAAGTAAAAGACGAAAGCAACTTTACTTTCACTTTCCCAGAAATGACTTTAGCCGCTAAAGACATTGTGCTTTTAGCTACAGACAAAACCACCGCCGATGCTTTTTATGGTGTGTCGTTTTTAGACATGCCACAAGGCATTTCGAATGCTTTAGGTAACGGTGGCGAAGTTTTACAAATTTTGAATACTATGGGCAATACCATATTTACTATGGAATATAGCGACGACGCACCATGGCCAACCGAAGCCGATGGCGATGGCCCATCATTAGAACTTTTAAACCCTACGACTTCATTTAACGAAGGCACTAACTGGGCAGCTTCAACCAATCTTATTGGTGCATCTTTAGGTCAAAATGTATATGCTTCGCCTGGAGTTTTCAATGCTGTAACCGATGTAACACCACAGTTATCGTTCCAAAACGCAACGTATAATGTTTCCGAAGCCGCTGGACAAATCACCATTACCATAGAATTATCAGCAGCAACTTCAAATGAAGTAACTGCCGATTTAGCCCTAGTAAGCGAACTAATTACAGCGTCTCCAGAATCCGATTTCACATTATCTAGTCAAAGTATTACCATTCCTGCCAACACAACGACTTACGAATTTGAAATCTCGATTTTAGAAGATGATATAAATGAAATTGACGAATTATTCATTCTTAAATTATCCAACCCTACAAACGCAAACCTTGGCGCTTTCGAAACCACTGGAATTTACATTATAGATAACGACCAAGACATTACAACAGCAAACGATGTTTTAGATATTAATTACAAAACCAGCTATGTTGTTGATGCTGCTGGCTCTGCCGAAATTAGTGCTTACGACGCGAACACCAAGCGCTTATTTGTTTTAAATTCTGTTGGTAAAAAGGTTGAAATTTTAGATTTTTCTTCACCAGAAAACATGTCAACTCTTAAATCTATAGATTTATCAAGTTATGGTACAGAAGGCCCAACAAGTGTTACCGTACATAATGGCTTAGTGGCTGCATCTGTTTCTAACGGCCCTGAGGCAAATGGCGTTGTTGTATTTATGGATACAAATGGCGAAAACGTATCTACTGTTACTGTTGGTAATTTACCAGACAATGTTAGTTTTACACCAGACGGTACAAAAATATTAACGGCCAACGAAGGGCAACCTAATGCCGATTATAGCATAGACCCAGAAGGAAGTATTTCTGTAATTGATGCCACTCCTGGTTTAGGAAACATCACCCAAGAGCAGGTATCGCTTTTAACTTTTAATGCTTTCGATGCTGATATTGAAGCTTTAAAAGCGGCACGAGTTAGAATTACCAGTCCTAATGCTACGGTATCGCAAGACTTGGAACCAGAATACATTACTTATGCTAACGATTCTAAAAAGGCATGGGTAAGCTTACAAGAAAATAATGCTTTAGCTGTTATCGACTTAACTACAAATACCATAACAGATATCCTTCCGTTAGGTTTAAAAGATTTCAGTTTAAAAAACAATGCGTTTGATGCTTCCGATGAAACAGATTTTATCTTTATGTCTACTTGGCCAGTTAAAGGTATGTACATGCCAGATGCCATTGCTTATTACGAAATAGATGGAGTTGGTTGTGTTATAACCGCCAACGAAGGAGATGCCAGAGAATATGATGCTTTTGAAGAAGAAGTTAAAGTTGGAGACGCCGACTATGCTTTAGACGAAACCATGTTTCCTAACGCCGATTATTTAAAATTAGAAGAAAATTTAGGCCGTTTAGCTGTAACTAATGCTTCGGGAGATATAGACAACGATGGCGATTTTGATGAAATCCATGTATTTGGTGCGCGTTCGTTCAGTATCAGAAATGCAAGTACAGGTGCTTTAATTTACGATAGTGGCGACGATTTTGAGCGTATAACAGCTAACGACGAAACCTACGGCGCTTTATTTAATGCGAGCAATAGCAATAACAATTTCAAAAACCGCAGCGATAATAAAGGTCCGGAACCAGAAGGTGTAACTGTTACCCAAATTGGAAATAAATTCTATGCTTTTATTACCCTTGAACGCGTTGGTGGGTTTATGACTTACGATGTTACAGATCCATCAAACCCTGTATTTATTAAATACATCAACAACCGAACTTTAGGCGATAACGAGGGTGGCGATTTAGGTCCAGAAGGCATCATTTATATCGCTCCAGAAGATAATAGTTTAGAAAAAGGCTTAATTGTATTGGCTAACGAAGTAAGCTCTACCATTAGCGTTTACAGTATGGATAATGTAAGCTTAAGTATAACCGACAAAGAAAAAGCAGCTAACAGTTTAAAGTTTTATCCTAACCCAGTAACTGCCAACCAAACCATCTATTTTAATCAAAGCTTAGATGTTACTTTGTACGATATACAAGGGCGTTTAATTACTTCTGCAAAAAACACCAATACATTTAATGTACCAAACGTAAAAGCAGGAACCTATCTTGCCAAAACAAGCTTAGGAACCACTATAAAAATAGTAGTTAAGTAGTTTTCTATTAATGTCTAGTTAGTGTAAAAGCACCTTCGGTACCGAAGGTGCTTTTTTTATTTTAATTAATTTATTAAGAAATAAGCAAATTAGAACTATGCTAAATCTCAAGAAACATAGTATATTTATTACAAATTTAGATGCCATACCCTATGAAAAACTTCATTATTACCTGTATTGCTATAGCTTGTACTTTTACGTCGTTGGCACAAATAGAACAAGATTCTATCCCCGAAAAAAAAGTAGAATTCAGTGTTATGCCATTTTTAAGTTACAACAGAAACTTAGAATTTATGTTTGGTGCCATCCCTATGTTCATGTATAAAACCACCAAAGACGACACGATTTCGCCAAAATCTATTTCTGGGGTATCAGCCGTATACACGACTAACAAATCATATTTTATAGCAGCATTTAATAAATGGTATTTTAAGGAAGATTCTTGGCGTGCAAAACTATTCGCAGTAACAGGCGATAATAATTCTCAATTTTACATGGACGATTATGACACTCCTGGATTTTACGATTATGGCACTAAAATTACAGTAGTAAGTGCTGGTGTGCAACGTAAAATTATACCCCATTTATATGGCGGATTAACTTACACCTACGCCCATTACGATACCGTTTACGAAGACGATGTACAACCCGAAGACATCACCGAAACCAATGGTATAGAATTTAATGTATTGTACGATACGCGAGATGCCGTTTATTACCCAACTACAGGAATTAATTCTATTGTAAAATTTGTAACCTTTCCTACTTGGTTTGGCAACGATGTTAAAGCTCAAAAAATAACAGCAGAATACAATACGTATTTCCCAATGAAAACAGGACGAGATGTTCTCGCCGCTCGTTTTTCTGGTACTTTTGGACTGGGAGACATCGCTTTTCAGCAGCAGGAAACTATTGGCAACAAAGATATTCGCGGCTATAGCGAAGGCAAATACCGTGGCGATGGCGTTTTAGCACTACAGGGCGAATACCGTTACAATTTTAACGACAAAATGGGACTTGTTGGTTTTGCGGGTTTAGCAACCCTTTACGGATCGGACACCGAAGATTTCGACTGGAAAGCGTACCCTGGTATTGGCGTTGGCTACAGATACCGCGCCTTTAAAAAAGTGAAATTTAATATTGGTATAGATGGCGCCGTTGGAAAAGACGACTGGAGTGTTAATTTTAGAATTGGTGAAGCCTTCTAATATTAACAAAACACTGTGCATCAACCTCCTAAACACCATTAATTTCAACTGAAATTTCTTCATTATTTTTTAACGGTTTAAAAGCACCGAATACTGAAATTCGCAAGAAAGTTCTTGTATATTTGCAGCCATTTAAAACGATTTCGTAATGGAGTGTATTTCAGTTTTCGACATGTTAAAAATTGGTGTTGGGCCATCGAGTTCGCATACCTTAGGGCCTTGGCGAGCTGCAGAACGATGGATTGCCGAATTAAAAACATCTGGAAAATTTAATAAAGTCGAAAAAATCACCATAGACCTTTACGGGTCTTTGTCTTTAACAGGTAAAGGTCATGCTACAGACTTAGCCATCATGCTTGGGTTAAGTGGTGCCGATCCAGAACGCGTACCAACCGAATCGATAGACAACATTATTTCCAACATAAAAACCACTAACACCCTTCAGTTTAACAACGAAAAAGCAATAGCATTTTCGCCTGAAACAGATATCGTTTTTAATAAAAAGTTCTTACCGTTCCACTCCAACGGATTAACTTTTTCGGCCACCATAAATGGTAGAAAATCCAAATCTACATTTTACTCCATTGGCGGCGGGTTTGTAGTTAAGGAAGAACGTAAAACTTCTAAAGTCAATAAAATAATATTTTATTGCACCTTACCCTATCCTGTCGAAAATGGCACACAGTTATTAGAAAAATGCAATCAGTTAGACCTGTGCATATCCGATCTGGTTTTAGAAAATGAAAAATCGTTGAGAACGCCAGAAACCATTGATTTTGAATTGAAGCGCATTTGGAACACCATGCTGGAATGTATGTACACAGGTTGCCATACCGAAGGCACTTTGCCTGGCGGCTTAAATGTACGCCGACGTGCTTTCGACATGCACCAAAAACTGAAAGGCGATTTGCCTTACAATTCACCAGAAACCTGGCTTGAAACCATTAGAGAAACCGAAGTTAAATTCCGTCAAATTTTAAAATGGGTAAGCTGTTTTGCATTAGCAGTAAATGAGGTTAACGCATCGTTAGGCCGTGTGGTTACAGCCCCTACAAACGGAAGTGCTGGTGTAATACCTGCGGTTTTAATGTATTATATGGTGATAGAAAATCATGAAGCCAATTTCGAACACATTAAAAAATTCCTACTTGTAGCTGGAGAAATTGGCAGTATCTTTAAAAAAGGAGCTACTATTTCGGCAGCTATGGGTGGCTGTCAGGCAGAAATTGGTGTGTCTTCTGCAATGGCAGCTGGTGCCTTATGCGAGCTTCTTGGTGGCACTCCAGAACAAGTGGTTGTTGCAGCAGAAATTGCTATGGAACATCATTTGGGACTAACTTGCGATCCTATTGGAGGGTTAGTTCAAATACCTTGCATAGAACGCAATTCTATGGGAGCCATTAAAGCGATAAATGCAGCCGAACTGGCTTTAGAAACCGACCCAAAAAACGTAAAAGTCCCCTTAGACAAAGTAGTCTCTACCATGTGGGAAACCGCAAAAGATATGAACTCCAAATACAAAGAAACCTCGGAAGGCGGCTTGGCCGTAGGGGTTCATTTATCAGATTGTTAATCTGTTAATGGCCTTTGCACCCCGATTGACGTCGCGTATCCATAATAAAAACAATTTTCCATTGCCCTTGGTCTTTAAATAACTGGAACGAATTCACACCGCAATGTAAAAAAGTATCGTTATAATAAAATTCGTAGGGCGTCCAGACATGTGCCATACTGCCATCAATCTTAACATCGTAATCCAGTAAACGCTCGTCCCATTTCTGGTCTGCAGGTTTTTGAGCAATCCCATTCAATAAATCGTCTATGCTCCCTGTAACCAATTCGTCTTCATTAGCTTTATTTTTAAAAGCTGTAAATAGCTTAACCTCATCGTTTAAAACAGAACGCATTTTAAGGGTATCGCCTTCATGAAAACCTTCAAAAAAAGTATCAACAGCCGATTGCACAGCGTTGCTTTCTGTGTTGGTTTGTGCTTTAACCCCATTTACAATTAATAAAGCCAATACAAGTATAATTCTTACCATAAATTTAGTTTTTCATCTAAATTAGTAATACTTAGCATTCTACATCTATCTTAAACAAAAGTTTAACAATGCAAGTAATTCTTCGTATTTTTGTGGCTTCTTACATTTATTCTAAATACATAAAACAAAACGTATGTCTGTAGCAAAAAATGAGTACAAAAGAATTACAGTAAAAACCCTTATTGATATGAAAAACAAGGGTGAAAAAATTTCAATGTTAACGGCATACGATTATACCATGGCCAAAATTGTAGATGGCGCCGGAGTAGATGTTTTGTTGGTAGGAGACTCTGCAAGTAATGTTATGGCTGGTCACGAAACTACTTTACCCATTACTTTAGACCAAATGATATATCATGCATCGTCTGTAGTTCGTGGTGTAGAACGTGGTCTAGTAGTTGTTGATTTACCTTTTGGAAGTTACCAAAGCGACCCTAAAGAAGCACTACGATCTGCCATTAGAATTATGAAAGAAAGTGGCGCCCATGCTGTTAAACTTGAAGGCGGAAAAGAAATTAAAGAATCGATTAAACGTATTCTAAACGCGGGAGTACCTGTTATGGGACATCTTGGGTTAACCCCACAATCCATTTATAAATTTGGCACTTATACCGTACGCGCTAAAGAAGAAGAAGAAGCAAAAAAACTGAAAGAAGATGCCTTAATGTTAGAAAAAGCAGGATGCTTTGCTGTAGTATTAGAAAAAATACCTGCTAAATTAGCGAAAGAAGTCGCCGAAAGCTTAACCATACCTGTTATTGGTATTGGTGCAGGTAATGGCGTAGACGGCCAAGTGGTTGTGGTTCATGACATGATTGGAATGACCCACGAATTTCACCCGAGATTTTTACGCCGCTATATGAATTTGTATGAAGATATGACGACTGCTATTTCGCAATATGTAGACGATGTAAAGGCTGTAGATTTTCCTAACGAAAACGAGCAATACTAAATATTACTATTTCTTTTGGCTGATAAAATACTTTCGAATGCTTCTAACCTTCAAATCCTATTTGAAGACAACCATATTATTATTGTTAATAAACGAGCAGGCGATATTGTTCAAGGCGATAAAACTGGAGATCAGCCCTTAAGTGAAGTCGTTAAAGATTATATTAAAGAAAAATATAATAAACCTGGAAATGTTTATTTAGGTGTTGTACATCGTTTAGATCGCCCTACAACCGGTCTGGTTATTTTTGCTAAAACCTCGAAAGCTCTATCGCGATTAAACACTATGTTTGCCAAGAAAGATGTTCAGAAAACATACTGGGCTTTAGTTAACAACAAACCTCCAAAAGAAAAAGACACCTTAGTAAACTGGTTGAAAAAGAATCCTAAAAACAATAAATCCACGGCATACAGCAAAGAAGTTACTGATAGTAAAAAAGCCATATTACATTACGAATTACTGAAATCTCTGGAACGGTATTATCTTTTAGAAATTAATCTGGAAACCGGCAGACATCACCAAATTAGAAGTCAGCTTTCCAATATTGGCTGTATTATAAAAGGTGATTTAAAATATGGTGCAGACCGTAGTAATAAAGATGCTAGCATACATTTACACGCCAGACGCATAACATTTATCCATCCGGTTTCTAAAAACGAATTAAAAATTACAGCTCCGTTACCAGACGATGCCCTTTGGCAAGCTTGCTTATAAAGACCTAACCGTGTCTGTAAGGATATTTTAGTTCCAGTTGCACTCCTGCTTTGGGTTTGGAGCTTAAACGTATAGTTGCATCTATTAAGGCTGCCCTACTTTTCATATTCAACAACCCAGCGCCGTGTTTTACAGTATTCATATCGAAACCTACGCCATCGTCACTAACGTTAACCAACATAAAATCGTTGCCATAATTGATGTCGACTTTTAAATGTGATGCTTCAGAATATTTTATAGTATTTGAGAAAAACTCCTGAACAATGCGAAAAAGAATGATGGTATCTTTAGTTTCAGATAACAAATCAGGATTTCCATTTACAAACAATTCAGCCTGTAACAGTCCCAATTTATTAAAGCGTTCTATTTCATTATGTATAGATTCTTGAAATCCGTGATGCGCTATAACATCGCTATTTAACGATTTAGACAAACCGCGAAGCTCTTGCAAACTTTCTTTTACGATGCCTTTGGTTTCGGAAAACGATTCTGCTAAATCGGTGGGGACTTGTCTGGAAAGCATGCTTAACTGCATATTAGCTACCGATAATAATTGACCAACATTATCGTGCAAATCTTGCCCTATATTTTTAAGCGTTTGTTCCTGGATTTCGATTTGGGTTTTGGCAATTTCTTCTTCAAATAACTGCTGTTGCTTAATTTTATCTAGCAATAGTTTGTTTTTTCTTTTTTGGAAAGTGATAAAAAAAACAATAATTAACGTACCAACAATAAACAACACACCTATCATGTAAACTAACATGTAGCGTTCTGCAGATGTACTTACTATCGATTCTCCGGTTTGCACCATAATAAGGCAAAGGTAAAAGTTAAATACATAAATATATTAGCAGACGAAGAAATTAAGCGCTGTAAAAGCACAAAATCCATATCTTTTTTTGTGTAATACATATTGTAAAACACTATTGGAGTTATAATAATCAACCAAATAAACATTGTCGCACTAATGTAAAAATAAATAGATTTATAAAAGTTTAATATACGATCTGATTGCAACATTTCGAAAAAGTAAACACTTACTAAGAACAAAATTATAAGTTCGCTAAATACCATAATGGACGGAACAAGACCTGTAAAAAGCCTGTTTACATTTAAGGCAATTACACTTAAGCAAAACAACAGAAATACGCCTAAAATAATCTTTATAAACACTTTAACCTTACTAGCGTTTATAAGTTTGTAATAAAAGAAGCAATAAAACAATGTAGAGCCTACCCCCCAAGTTAAATTAATCCACCAGTAATTTCGCGCAAATAAAGTGCCTTTTAAAACACTAAACACGCCGTCCTCCACTTGATAAGTGTACAATGCAATTGTTTCGCAAATGAATACATAAATAAGAAAATAAATAAAAAACTTAGCAACTGTATGCTTATACTTTTTATAACAAAGTAGTGCAGTTACAGCTGCTAAGGCTTCTACAGAAATTATTAAAATGCTGTAATAGCTAAATAAAAATTCCTTCATTGAATGTTATTGAGGATAATTTGCAGCTGGAGGATCTCCCGCTGTTCCCATATTTAATCCTCCACCTCCAGGAACATCGCCACTCGGTGCAGCGGCCGCTTTATAAGCTATATTATCCTGCGATTTTTCAGAACTTTTTTTAGTGCCCGTAGGTATTAAAAACATGGTTGTTAAATTATCCTCTTTATGGGCGCCTTCATAAACCCGAATACCGTCAAACGTGTAGCCAAGTTCTTCTGCTTGCTTTTCGGCGTAAGCCAAGAATTTTTTAATCTCATCTAAAGAATACCAAGTCGAGCGGTTATCTGGTTTACCCAAAAACTTGCTTACTGCTTCGTGTCTAGAATTGTACGCCTCATCTAAAGCTTTGGCCTGCTCGGGTGTTATTAAGCCACGAGGCGCTTCTGTTTCGTTTAATTTTTCATCCATTGTAATTGATTTTATATGAGTTATTATTTTAAGATTAAAATTTCTTCCTTTAAAAGTACTAATTATATTTTACAGGCATAATGATATTTTTAAATCTGATATCCATAAAAAGTACATTACCCCAACCAACCTTCACGATCTAAACTTCTGTACTGAATCGCTTCGCTAATATGATGGCCTTGTATGGTTTTTGAAGCTTCTAAATCGGCTATGGTTCTTGCTACTTTTAAAATACGGTCGTAAGCTCTAGCCGAAAGGTTTAATCGTTCCATTGCTGTTTTCAACAATTGCAAAGACACGTCGTCCAACTTACAAAACAGTCTAATGTGCTTACTTCCCATTTGGGCATTATAATGCAAATTATCGTAGGTTTTAAAACGTTCGGTTTGCAAACTTCTGGCTTTAGTAACACGATCTCTTATGGAAACCGAAGGCTCGCCATTGCGCTCTTCTGAAAGTTTTTCGAAAGGGACAGGAGTCACTTCTATATGAATATCTATTCGATCTAGTAATGGTCCAGAAATTTTACCTAAATACCGTTGCATTTCGGCAGGCGACGACGTAACTGGTGCATTGGGGTCGTTAAAATACCCACTCGGACTCGGGTTCATACTGGCTACCAACATAAAACTGCTGGGATAAGTTACAGTAAATTTGGCTCTAGAAATGGTAACCTCCCGATCTTCTAAAGGCTGCCGCATCACTTCTAAAACATCGCGTTTAAATTCTGGTAATTCATCTAAAAACAACACACCATTGTGCGACAATGAAATCTCTCCAGGTTGCGGATAACTTCCGCCACCGACTAAGGCAACGTTCGAAATGGTATGATGAGGACTTCTAAAAGGACGCTGCGACATGAGCCCGATATCGGATTTTACGCGCCCAACAACAGAATGAATTTTGGTAGTTTCTAGCGCCTCATGCAATGTCATTGGCGGTAAAATAGAAGGTAATCGTTTGGCAAGCATTGTTTTTCCGGAGCCAGGTGGCCCTATTAAAATGATGTTATGTCCACCAGCTGCCGCTATTTCCATGCAGCGTTTTATACTTTCCTGTCCTTTTACATCGGCAAAATCGAATTCAGGGACATCCAAATGTTTATAAAATTCTTCACGTGTATTTATTATGGTTTGTTGCAAAGGAATATCATCTTTGAAGAAATCGATAACTTCCTTAATACTTTCAACTCCAAACACTTCTAAATCGTTTACAATAGCGGCTTCTTTAGCATTTTGTTTAGGCAGTATAAAACCTTTAAAACCTTCTTTACGCGCTTGCAATGCTATAGGCAAAGCGCCTTTAATAGGCTGCAAAGTGCCATCTAACGACAGTTCACCCATAATAATATAACGCTCTAAATCTTTTGCTGGAATTTGTTTACTTGCTGCTAGTATACCTAAAGCTAATGTTAAATCGTAGGCGGATCCTTCTTTACGCAAATCGGCAGGCGACATGTTAATAATGATTTTCTTGCCTGGTATTTTATAACCATTATTTTGTAATGCAGCAGCAATTCTATAATTACTCTCCTTTATGGCATTATCGGGTAATCCTACAAGGTGGTAGCCTATTCCTGAATCTACATTTACCTCTACGGTTATGGTAGTGGCATCGACCCCAAAAACAGCACTACCAAATACTTTTTTGAGCATGGTTTGGTTAGTTTTCTTAAAAATAAGAAAATTGAACTAACTACCTAAACCAAAAGCTTTTAAAGTTTAAATTATTTAATACTTGAAGTTGAAACTTAAAGATTATTGCACTTCTATTTTTAAAATATGCTTTGTATTGGAATTCACTTTAAACCGACCATCTGCTCGCCTGTTAATTACCCAAACAATTTCTGTATTGGAACATAATACCCAAACTGCTTCTTTTTCGAAAAGTGATAATTTTTCATCTTTAAAATATTTACTCAGCTTTTTTTTACCCTGCATTCCTAAGGGGTAAAAAAAGTCGCCTTGCTCCCATTTTCTAATAATTACGGGATGTTTCAATGTATCTTGATCTACATATATACAATTGGAATTTGTGTCTCCAATTTCTGAAACGGAAGTAAACACAAGCGTTCCGAATTCGGTATCTACATCTTCAAAATCCGTATTAACACTGTAATTGGTTTTAACGCTATTGGGCGCATTGTCTAAGGTATCTAAAATTAAATACTCGCGATCTCTTAAGAGTCTATGGGTTTCGGAAAACACCTGCTTTCCCGATTGGGCAAATAACAGATTTAAAATATCGTCCCAGGCGGTAAATTGATAGCTTTTTAACAACTCGTATAAATACGCTTTGGGTTTGGGGTATTTAAGTAATTTGGCGATATTAAATTTTAGTTTATCGTCATCTAAAGTTACAACATCGTTGTACACTTGCGTCATGTAATCATCTACTAAGAATTTGGTGTCTTGTAAATGCTGCTGTGTTTTACTAAAATTTTGCAGCCATTGCGGGTTAATATCTTTTAAAATAGGAATAACCTCATGCCTGAGTTTATTTCTTAAATATTTAGTAGAACTATTACTGCTATCTTCTCGCCATTGCAACTGCTGCTGATTGGCATAAGCAGCAATTTCGTCTCTCGAAAACGGCAATAAAGGTCTTAAAATATATCCGTTTGTTTCTGGAATACCTGTTAATCCGTCCAAACCTGTACCACGCGATAAATTGATAAAAAAAGTTTCTAAATTATCATCGGCATGGTGAGCAACCAACACATAATCGAATTTTAACTGACTAACCAATTCTTCAAACCATCTATACCGTAACTCTCGCGCTGCCATTTGTATAGACAATTTAGTATCGGATGCATATTGTTCAGTATTAAAACGCTCTGTAAACATCTCTAATTCTAAATGTGTTGCCAAAGCTGTTAAAAACGCTTCGTCGGCATCGCTTTCGTCTGCTCTCAACCCAAAATTACAATGTGCCAAAGCAACATTTAGCCCTACGGTTTTGCATAAATGCAATAGCACAATACTATCTATACCACCAGATATAGCTAATATTAAACGCTTTTGAAACAATTCTGGAAACTGTGTTTGGATGTGATTTTTAAACCTCTGTAACATGCTTCAAATATACAATTTTAAACACCCCTTTAAACCTACATTTTTAGATAAATACAAATCTATTAACATTTGCGAACGATTAATTTTAGTAACTTTAAGACAGTTCATCTTAAACGCATTTAGCTTATGGAAACCTCTAAAACACACCCAGAAAAAGATGCCCAAACTGCCTTTAACAAAAAAATACTTTCTATAATTCCTAGCCTGCAACCTTATGTTAAACATCGCTTACACATTGGCGAATCGGTGGGAGTATTACCCAAAAATTTATACCATTCTAACGGGGTGATAGACGACTGCATTATCAGGCTCTACGAGAAAGGTTACGATACCGATATGCCGTCGCACGATTTAAAAATTAAACTTTTTAGAATTATAGACATCTATTTAGAAGAGCTCTTTTTAAAGGAAGGACATCACCAACAGACCATAAGCACCAATACGCTATTACAGGAAGAATTAGACCGTTTGGAAGAACCTTACACTATAGATGGCGACATGGATTTTGTTATGCTAGACGAATTGGACGATATTTCGTACAAACAAAACAACAAATCTAACAACAATTTCACTGAAGATGAAAACAATGCCAAAATATTAGATGCATTAGATTTAAAAGCCGATAAAACCGAAAAAGGTCGAACGCTCGTCAGCAAGTTTTACGGTTGGTTGCCTATTCGGATTTCTAATGTGGTAGATTTATATGTTTTTGCCAATTTACCTTTTGAAGACATATCTAGAATAAAAAAAATAGAAGTAAAACGTATAGAAAACATTCTTTACAACGTAAAAAAACGGTTTAGAAAACACATCGATTAACCCTCTAAAACCTCGCGCATAGCTTTAGCTTTTACCAAACATTCTTCGTATTCGCTTAACGGATTGCTTTTAGCTGTAATAGCACCACCCACAGAATACGAAACGTAACGCTTAGCGGCATTATACAAAATACTCCGTATTACGACATTAAAATCGAAATCGCCAAGTGGGGTAAAATAACCTATGGTACCAGAGTAAAGTCCGCGCTTGGTTTCCTCTAAGGCTTCTATAATTTTCATAGCAGAAAGTTTAGGTGCCCCAGTCATGCTCCCCATCGGGAACGTTGTTTTTAACACCTCTACTGGCGGTGTACTTTCAGGAATTTTAGCGGTAACGGTAGAAATCATTTGGTGCACTTGCTCGAAAGTATATACTTTGCACAGTTCTTCAACCTTTACTGTGCCTTTTAGTGCTGTTTTACTTAAATCGTTACGCACCAAATCTACAATCATAATGTTTTCGCTGCGCTCTTTTTCGCTATGTTCCAACTGATTTTTTAACGTTAAATCTACTTCGGAATCATCAGCGCGTTTTGCCGTACCTTTTATTGGTTGAGATATTATGGTTGTGCCTTCCTTTTTAATATAGCGTTCTGGCGATGCCGATATGGCATACTTATCGGCCACCTTTAAAAACGTTGCAAAAGGCGGATGCGATACTGCATTTAATTTTTGATAGATGTACAACGGATGTATTTCTGCATCTTCTGCATAAAATTCCTGACAAAAATTAGCTTCGTAAATATCGCCTCTATGAATGTGCTGAAGCATGGCAGTTACCTTTTCAAAATACGCATCTTTATGGATACGTAATTTAATTTTTATTGGGTAAGCTAAAGGCTGTTCTTCAAGAATTTCTGTGGCACTTATGGCTTCAAAATCAGATTCCAACTCGTCATCAACCATATTTAAGTAGTGAAACTCTACCTGATTTCCTTTAAACAAAAACACTTTTTTAGGCTGAAAAAAAAATAAATCTGCAAATTCTAAACCATCAAAATTACCAGATGTCAAGGGTTCTAACCCATTTTTTACATCGTAAGTAAGATATCCAAAAATCCAATCGTTTGTGGTTTGCTGGTAGTCTTGAAGCGTATCGAAAGCCGAAACATAATCGGTTTGTATACTCGTAAAGGCATCTACAGCTAAAATAGCATCGTAACTGGAATACGAAGTTTGGTATTGGTTAGAGTCCATCCAAACCACTTCATTAAATTGCTGACTCCACGTTAAAAGCTGGTTTTTAAACGCAGGTACATCGTTTATATATTTTGTTTTTGTAAGACGCAATGCTGCTAAATTTCGGTGTAAAGTTAGTTAGTTTCTTTAAAAAAGTTAGACTTTTGTATTTTAGTTTAAATCTTTTTTATAAATGTATAGTCTTCAAAATAATCTGTTAAAAATTACCGTAAACCAAACGGGAGCCGAGTTATGCGACATTAGCAGCATCAAGAATAAAACAAATTTTATGTGGGACGCCAACCCAGATATTTGGGGAAGTTTTGCTCCTAATTTATTTCCTGTAATTGGGTCTTTAAAAAACGACCATATACTTATAGACAATAAACCGTATGCCATCCCGAAACATGGCTTTGTAAGACGAAATTCAGATATTACGCTGGAAAAACAATCGGATGACGAACTTGTTTTCAATCTAAAATACAATACCGAGCTATTAAAAATTTATCCTTATAAATTCGATTTTAAAATTGCATTTAAGTTACAAGACAATACGCTAACCGTTTCGCATTACATTGAAAATTTAGACAACAAAACCATGTATTTTTCGGTAGGTGGTCATCCCGCTTTTAAATGTCCGGTTTTTAAAGACGAAGCATATACCGATTATTATTTGGAGTTTGAACATGAGGAAACTGCCGAATCTTATGTATTAAACATGGAAAAGGGATTAATTACAGACCAAACCTTTTCTATCATTTCTAATCAGAATACCATTCCTTTACGTTACGATTTATTTAATAACGATGCGCTAATTTTTAAAGCATTATCATCCCGAAAAGTGTCGTTAAAAAGCAAAAATCATGGTAATATTTTGGCTGTTCGCTATCCAGATTTCCCTTATTTAGGTATTTGGGCCAAGCCAAATGCTAATTATGTTTGTATAGAACCTTGGTTAGGTATTGCCGATCACGAAAATCATAATTTAGATTTTACGCAAAAAGAGGGCATACAACAATTAGCACCTTCAAAAGTATTTCAAGCCAGCTATAGCATAGAAATAGACCCTAAGCATTTAGTTTAAAACGAATAATAGCCTTAACTTTGCCTTCTAAATTACAACAGGTGACTTTTCAAGATTTAAATTTAAACACCCCCTTATACAATGCGCTAGACGATTTAGGCTTTACAACACCAACGCCTATACAAGAACAAGCCTTTAATGTAGTAAGCTCGGGTAAAGACGTGGTAGGCATTGCGCAAACAGGTACAGGTAAAACCTTTGCCTATATGCTACCTATTTTAAAACAATTAAAATTCTCGAAACAGGACAACCCTAGAATTTTAATTTTAGTGCCTACCAGAGAATTGGTAGTGCAAGTTGTAGATGAAATTGAAAAGCTTGCAAAATACATTAACACCAGAGTTCTGGGTGTTTACGGTGGCACAAACATCAACACGCAAAAACAACAAGTCGCACAAGGACTAGATATACTTGTGGCCACACCTGGTAGACTTTACGATTTAGCGGTTAGCCGAGTGCTACAGTTAAGATCGATACAAAAATTAGTAATAGATGAAGTTGATGTTATGCTAGACTTAGGGTTTAGACATCAACTAATAAACATATTCGACATTTTACCTGAGCGTAGGCAAAACATCATGTTTTCGGCAACCATGACGCAAGATGTAGACGAGCTAATTAACGACTTTTTTATTTTGCCAGAACGTGTTTCTATTGCTGTTTCTGGAACACCACTAGAAAATATTCAACAAGAACGTTACAGTGTGCCTAACTTTTACACAAAAGTTAATCTACTAAATGCGTTGCTTCAAGATAAAGAGCGTTTTAATAAAGTTATCATTTTCGTGGCTTTAAAAAAGATGGCCGATCGCCTATTTGAAGCATTAGACCAGACTTTTTCTGAAGAAAGTTGTGTTATTCACTCCAACAAAACGCAAAATTACAGATTGCGCAGTATAGAGCAATTTAGAAACGGAGACAATCGTATTTTAGTTGCTACAGATGTTATGGCTCGTGGATTGGATATCGATAACGTGTCGCACGTAATTAATTTTGACACTCCAGAATTTCCCGAAAATTACATTCATCGTATTGGTAGAACTGGTCGTGCAGAGCGCCAAGGGCATGCCATATTATTTTCGACAGAAAAAGAATTAGACGCCTTAAAACGTATAGAGCAACTAATGCAAATGGACATTCCTCTGAACGATTTTCCTGAGGAAGTAGAAGTATCGAACGACCTGTTGGAAGAAGAACGTATTAAAGTTAAAGAACGAAATAACCCGCTAAAACTTAAAGCGGAAGACATTCCTGGCCCGGCGTTTCATGAAAAGAAAGCCAAAAACAAAAAAGAAAATCTAGGCGGTTCGTACCGCAGGGAAATTGCAAAAAAATACAAAAAGCCTAAAACACGAGGCGATAAAAACGCCAACAAAAAAAATAAACGAAGAAAATAAATTTAGACCTCTACTTGCTATGACACTAAAACATTTTGCCCTATTAAGTTTTACAGTTCTATTTGTAAGCTTAAGTTCTGCCAATGTAAAACCCACTCCAGAATGGGGCCCAACAGGACATCGCGTGGTTGGTAAAATTGCCGACAATTATTTAAAAGGCAGTACAAAACGTGCCATCAAAAAATTATTAAACCGTCAAACATTGGCCTTTGTATCTACTTATGCCGACGAAATTAAATCGGATAAGCGTTACGACAAATTCTACTCTTGGCACTTTGTAAATATGGAAGCCAACCAATCGTACCAAGACTCCACAAAAAATCCAGATGGCGATATCGTAACAGGTATTAATTATTGCATCGAAATTATTAAAGATGATACCAGCTCTGACGATGATAAAGCCTTTTACTTAAAATTATTAATTCATTTAATTGGAGACATTCATCAGCCGCTTCATGCTGGTCTGGCTGAAGATAAAGGAGGAAATGATATTAAAGTGACCTATATGGGCAAAAACACCAATTTGCATCGTGTTTGGGATAGCGATATGATTAATGGATTTAATATGAGTTATAGCGAATTGGCCTTAAACGCAGATGCGCTCACAAAAGCACAGGTAAAAGCTATCGAAGAAGGTTCTATTGTAGATTGGGTAAACGAATCGCATGCACTAGCCAACACCATTTACAAAGACACCGAAACAAACGATAAACTTGGTTACAAATACTCTTACAACCACTTTAATACAGTAAGATCGCAACTACAAAAAGGAGGTATTAGACTTGCTAAAGTATTAAACGACATTTTCTAAAAAAGGAATCTAAAACAAATACAAAAGCGCCGATAAGATTTAAAATTTTATCGGCGCTTTTGTTATGCTGTAAAAATGATTGATTAATTATAATACCCTTTTTCTGGTATTTTAATCTCGTATAATTTTCTGGATTTATTATTTAAAAACGATTCGCGTAACCAAGGATTATGAATTTTTAAAACCTTATAATTAATACCAAAACCTTTAGCAAAATCGGCGAAATCGGTAACTGCAGTATCTACTTTTACAGTATATGTTGGGATATCACTGTACAAATCCTTCTCTCTAAAATTGAAACCATACTTTAAAGGATTGTTTAAAATTTCCTTTAAAGCCACAATTCTAAAAATATAACGTCCCGTTTCTTCCCCTAATAACAAATCGTAATAATCGGTAACTTTTTGGCGATCTAATTGTTTAGTTACTCCATAATTACCTGCATTGTAAGCTGCAGCTGCAAGCGTCCACGAACCAAAATCTTGCTTAGATTTTTTTAAATACTCGCAAGCCACTTCGGTAGCTTTTTCTAAATGATAACGTTCGTCTACATTATCGTTAACTTCCAATCCATATTCCTTTCCTGTAGTCGGCATAATTTGCCAAAACCCTTTGGCGCCTGCTGGCGAAACGGCATTAGTTAAGCCGCTTTCTATAACTGCCAAATATTTAAAATCATCGGGAATGTTATGTTTTTTTAAAATAGGTTCTATAATAGGAAAATATTTATGGGCACGTTTAAACAACAATAAGCCGTTAGACTGCCAATAGGTATTTACCAACAATTCCCTATCCATACGTTCGTAAATATCGGGATCGTTAAGAGGTAGTGCCTCGCCAGCAAAATCTAATTGCTCTGGCATTTGCAAGGCATAAACGTTATAGTCGTTAATTAATTTTTTTTCGAAATTTTCATTGGTTTGAGGGTCTTGAACCGCATTGATGAATAATGCCGACAAACTTAATAATCCCACAAACATGAGTCCCTTTTGGATTGGCTTCATAATTTAATAAGTTTTGCATAAAATTACTGAAAGTTCATCAATTTTCAGGCCACATTATGCCCTAAAATTATTTTAGGCAAGTTTTCGTTAAACCACTTATATTTATTAATAATCATAACATGTGTTCCGTTTTTAACCGTTATGCAATCGGTTATATATTGATAAGGAAACACAGCATCTTTATCGCCGTGAATATGAACAACTTTAGGTAAAACGGTCTCTCTATCCCAACAAATAATCTGCTCTATGGCCCAGTCTAAATATACCTTATCACTAACCGACAAATATTTTTTATAAAGTTCTACGCGTTTGGTCGCCGTTTCTCCAAAAGCATATTTAGCTAAAAGCTCTACATTACCCAAAAGTTGCGTAGGAACCATTTTATAAGCCTTAGTTGCTTTAGCTAATTTCATACGTCGAGGAAGCTCATATTTGGTTTTAACACTCGAAACCACAATAACCTGTTGAGTATTTACAAAAGCACTCATTTCCTGTACCAGAATTCCGCCAAACGACACGCCTAAAAGCACTACATTATCTTCGGTAACGAAAGTGCACATCCGCTGTGCATACGCCTTAAGCGTTTCGTTAGGTTTTGGTAACTTCCATTCCAACAAATGCACCTTAAAACGTTCTTTAGGCAGGTTAACATATTCGAATATTGAAGGGTTGGCAGCCATACCCGGCATAAAATACACATGTATTAAGTCTTGATTCATAAGCTATTAAAGTGTTAAACTCTTTAGTAATTGCATTTTTTTTTGTAAATTTGCATCAGATTTTTCACGAAATAGTTACTCCTATTTTCCATCTCTACACTCGTTAAAAAATATGATCATGACAGAAACTGCAGAAGTAATAGACAACGATTTTTTACGCCAATTTGAATACAAAGTTAACGACGAAATTGCAAAAATTGAATATTCTTTACAAGAACGTAAGATTTTTTTAACTAAGTTAATCGTTCCCGAAGTTTTAAATTCTGAAGATTTTAAAACGAATTTTCTAACTGCTGTCTTCGATATTGTTGAAGAACGCAATTTAAGCGTCGTTCCTACAAGTCCAGACATTGCTAAGTTTATTAGAAAAAACAGACAATACAAAAGTCTTTTGCCCATTGGAGTTAGAATTTAAACACAATATAAGCTACTTTTTAAGTAGCTTTTTTTTTGCCATACATTTTCCTAAAAACACCAAATCCTTCACCTTACATTTAAAAGCTTCACGCTGTATCTTCTTAATATAAGATTCAATTTAGCCCATTTTCACCTACTCAGAAAGACTTGATTTATTAAAAACATGCATTTCATCGATAAAATGAAACTTTTTAGCGATTGTTTGAATTTTATTATTACATTTACTATGTCCCAAGTAATTAATAATTAAACACATACAATTATGAAAACAATGAAACTAACCTACTTATTTATTTTTGCTATGTTTTTTATAACATCATGCTCTAGCGATGATGCAACTAGCGAAGAAGAAACTGCAACTGCCGAACCAACTTTAATTGGAGAATGGATTGGTGTTACTAGCACCTATAACGGAATAGACTTTGGAGATCCAGAGAAAAACATCATAGTTTTTTCTGAAGATAACACAGCCAAGTTTACGTATTTGGAATTTGGAGATAATGGTGAAGATGTAATTAGAGAAGCCAACTACGAGCAACTAGACAATGTATTGACTGTAGATTGGCAGGGGAATTTTAAAGACATGGAAACAATGACTTTAACAGTAACTACCCTAACCAAAGACACTCTTGTTATTCAATACAATATTACTTTAGATGGCGTTATTACTGAAACCTACACGCGTTTATAAAAACGCATGCATCTAAAACAAAAAACGGCAACTTTAAAATTATTAAGTTGCCGTTTTTTTGTTTATTTATTTTAAGCATAGCGCGCTTTATCTGCCATAAAATCGAATCTTACCAAACCGTCTTCATCAATTTTTGTTAGTGTAACATCATGCAAAGTGTTAACCAATTCTGGATTCCATGGCACTTTTACCTTTACGTAATTTTCGGTAAAACCGTGTATATAACCTTCTTTATTTTCACTTTCAAATAATACCGTTCGGGTGGTACCTAGTTGACTTTCGTAAAACGCACGACGCTTTTTAACCGACAAGCCTCTTAGCATTTTACTGCGCTTAGATCGCACATGTTTAGGCACAACACCATCCATCTCTGCTGCTAAAGTATTATCGCGCTCGGAATAGGTAAACACATGCAAATAAGACACATCTAAATTGGCCAGAAAATTATAGGTTTCTAAAAATAACTCGTCTGTTTCACCAGGAAAACCTACAATAACATCAACACCAATACAAGCGTGAGGCATCGTGTTTTTTATAGAATCTACGCGATCTACATATAATTCTTTCATATAACGACGACGCATGGCTTTTAAAATGGTATTACTGCCGCTTTGCAACGGAATATGAAAATGCGGCACGAAAGTTCGGCTATCTGCAACAAATTCTATCGTTTCGTTTTTAAGCAGATTTGGTTCTATAGAAGAAATTCGTAAACGTTCTATTCCTTCAACCTCATCTAAAGCCTCCACCAATTCGTAAAACGTATGTTCGTGTTTTTTATTACCGAACTCGCCTTTACCATAATCTCCGATATTTACTCCCGTAAGAACAATTTCTTTGATATTTTTTTGCGAGATTTCTTTAGCATTTTTAAGCACATTCTTTAAAGTATCGCTTCTAGAAATGCCACGTGCTAACGGAATAGTACAGTAAGTACACTTGTAATCGCAACCATCCTGCACTTTTAAAAACGCACGTGTTCTATCCCCTATCGAGTAACTGCCTACATAAAAATCGGCTTCTTCTATTTCGCAAGCATGGACTTCACCAAAATCGTTTTTAGTTAAATCGTTTAAATAATCGGTTATTTTAAATTTTTCTGTTGCACCCAAAACCAAATCAACACCATCGACATCTGCTAATTCCTGTGGTTTTAATTGTGCATAACAGCCTACTGCTGCAACAAAAGCATTAGGATTTACTTTTTGGGCTTGTTTTACAATGGTCTTAAAACGTTTATCGGCATTATCGGTAACCGAACATGTGTTAATTACATAAATATCGGCAGGATCGGAAAAATCTACGCGATCGAAGCCTTCATCCTTAAAACTTCTTGCTATGGTTGAAGTTTCGGAAAAGTTTAATTTACAGCCTAAAGTATAAAATGCTACTTTTTGTCGAGTCATAATTTTTATTCTAAAACGCTGCAAATTTACAAAAAACCAATGTGTTATTCGTTAAAAGGCTCTTAATACCTCGTTTTTCAACACATTTTAAACAGAAACATTAAAATAATTTACACCTGTGTGAAGGTTTTAAAAACCATAACCTGTATTTTTGAAACAACTTTACAATCAATTTCAATTTTATGCATCATAATAAACGGTTACTAAATAAAACGTTCTTCATACATTTTGTTTGTATCTTGGGTATTTTACTTTGTAACGGATGTAAATCGGAACCTAAAAAAGACAATAGCCATTTAGTATTCAGATATAACGAGCATAAAAACATAAGTTCTCTAGACCCTGCTTTTTCTAAAGATCTGGCCGATATTTCGGCCACAAACCAATTATTTAACGGTTTGGTACAAATGAACGACAGCATGCAGGTTTTACCCGCAATTGCTAAATCCTGGACCATTTCCGAAGACGGTTTGCATTACAGTTTTAACTTACGTAACGATGTGTTTTTTCACAAACACAGGTTATTTAAAAACGATAGCACCAGACGTGTTGTAGCATCGGACTTTGAGTACAGTTTAAAGAGACTTTTAAATCCGACTGTTGGGTCGCCAGGACGATGGGTTTTAAACAAAGTAGATGGTTTTAAAGCCATAAACGACAGCACATTTAACATAACGCTTAAACAAGCTTTCCCTGCATTTTTAGGCTTACTTACCATGAAATATTGTTCGGTTGTCCCGAGAGAAATAGTAAGTTTTTACGGAAGCGATTTTAGAAATCACCCCATTGGCACTGGCCCCTTTTATTGCAAGCGCTGGGAAGAAAATATTAAACTGGTTTTCAGAAAAAATAAGCATTATTTTGAAAAAGATGCAACAGGAACATCCTTACCGTATTTAGAAGCTATAGCCATTACCTTTTTGCCAGATAAACAAAGTGAATTTTTACAATTTGCACAGGGTAATATCGATTTTATATCAGGATTAGATGCTTCGTATAAAGATGATATTTTAACAGCCAAAGGCGAATTAAGAGCAAAATACACTTCTAGTGTAAACATGCTACGCGCGCCGTTTTTAAACACCGAATATTTATCATTCTATATGGATTCTGAGATTCCCGAAATTCAATCAGAAAAAATTAGAAAGGCCCTTAATTACGGTTTCGACAGAAAAAAAATGATGACCTATCTTCGTAATGGCATCGGTATTCCCGCACGAGGCGGTTTTATTCCTAAAGGACTTCCTGGATACAACCCAAATATTGGTTACACGTATCAGCCTGAAAAAGCAAAAGCTTTAATCGCCGAATTTATATCCGAAACCGGCATACAAACCCCAGAAATAACCATAACCACGACAAGTAATTATTTAAGTTTTTGCGAATACATACAACGCGAAATTCAAAAAACAGGAATAGTAGCAAACATTAATGTGATACCTGCCTCTGCTTTAAAAGATGCCAAAGCCAACGGAAAACTAGATATGTTTAGAGCCAGTTGGGTAGCTGACTATCCTGATGCGGAAAACTACTTATCGTTATTTTACAGTAAAAATTTTGCACCTAATGGCCCAAATTACTCACATTTTAAAAACAATCTATTCGACCAATGGTACGAACAAGCATTTACTACTAACCATTTAGAAACAAGAACTAAATTGTATACAAAAATGGATTCGCTTGTACTCAATCACGCACCGATAGTACCTTTATTTTACGACGAAGTTGTACGATTTACAGGAAAAAATGTTTCGGGATTAGGCATTAACCCTACCAATTTATTAGAATTAAAACATGTTAAAAAACAAAGAGAATAAGACCAAGTATTTAATCGCGTCTGTATTTTTTTGTTTCCTCAAACACATGCTCTAAAATTGCTTTGTCAACATCGGTAAGTTCTATTTGTCGGCGCTTCATCACCACTTCGGCCACCTGAAATGCCTTTTTAGTTAAGTAAGTTGTAAAACCGCTACTCCCCCCCCAACTGAAACTAGGCACAAAATTTCTAGGATAACCTGTACCAAAAATATTGGCATTTACACCAACAACAGTACCAGTATTAAACATAGTATTAATTCCGCATTTACTATGATCGCCCATCATTAACCCGCAAAATTGCAGGCCTGTTTTGGCAAAATTTTCGGTTTCGTAACTCCACAACCTAACCTCGGCATAATTATTTTTCAGATTAGAATTGTTAGTATCTGCTCCTAAATTACACCATTCGCCAAGTACCGAATTGCCCAAATACCCTTCGTGACCTTTATTTGAATTAGCAAACATTACCGAATTATTAACCTCGCCACCAACTTTACAATACGGCCCAATAGTTGTAGGACCATAAATTTTAGCTCCCATTTTAACCACCGCTTGGTCGCATAAAGCAAATGGCCCGCGAATTAAACTGCCTTCCATTATTAAGGTATCTTTACCTATATATACAGGACCATTAGATGCATTTATAGTTACAAAATGAAGTTCTGCTCCTTCTTCTATAAAAATATTATCGGCAGCTATGGTATTTACCGTTTCTGGTATGGGTTGCGATGTTCTGCCGTTGGTAAGCAAATCGAAATCTTCCTGAATGGCCTGACCATTTTTAGAAAAAATATCCCAAGTATGTTCAATTTTCAAAACCGAGTCGTTAAAATCGATGGCTTCATAAGCATCAAAATCAATATCCTCTTGATGCGATTGTGCGTAAAACGCAATCACATCTTCATCTTTAAATATAGCCTGATTAACTTTTAAGCCTTGTATTACATCTACTAATTTTTCATTAGGCAAAAAAGCAGCATTAATCATTATATTCTCCTCCAACTCTACCATAGGGTACTTATCGGCCAAGTAATCTTCTGTTACGGTTGTGGTCGTATAACCCAGATAGTGCTCCCATTTTTCGCGAATGGTTAAAATACCCACACGAATATCGGCAACAGGTCGTGTAAAAGTAAACGGCAAAAGACTGTTACGAGACGGCCCATCGAAAAGAATATAATTCATGGTTCAATTTTTTAGTAAAAATAAAAAAGCCTTTCAATAGATGAAAGGCTTTCTTAAAATATATTGTTACTAAATTATTTTTTGAATTTAGCGTATTTGTTTTTGAATTTATCGATACGACCAGCAGTATCTATTAACTTAGATTTACCAGTGTAAAATGGGTGTGATGTTCTTGAAATTTCCATTTTTATTAAAGGATACTCAACACCATCTACTTCTAAAGTTTCATTTGTATTTGCAGTAGATTTTGTTAAAAATACATCGTCGTTAGACATGTCTTTAAATGCTACTACTCTATAATTTTCTGGATGTATATCTTTTTTCATCACTAATGCGTTTTAATCTTATCGAATTTTGAGACTGCAAATTTAGGCATTTTTTATTACTACACAATATTTTTTTATAAATTTTATTACACCCAGTTTTTGTAACGTTTTGTTATATTTGTTTACTAACTGTTTTAAAATGTAAAACTAACCAAAATTATGGAACACACTTCTAAACCTATAAGTGCCAATTACGGTATTTATCTTGCCCTGTTTTTATCTGCAATTACAATTTTAGCTTATGTAATTAACCTAGAATGGCTTACCAGCGTTTGGGTAGGCGTAGGACTTTTTGTGGTAATTATTGCCTTTGGTATTTTTGCTGCTGCGAAAACCAAAAGTGCCCAAAACGGTTTTATTAGTTTTAAAGAAGCCTTTACATCTTATTTTAAAACCATTGCCATAGGTGTTTTAATTAGCTCTGCAGTTAGTATTGTACTTTTTAATTTTATAGATCCCGAAGCTGCCGAATTTTTAAAACAGCAAGTGATTGAAAAATCGACTCAGATGATGGAAAATTTTGGAGCCCCTCAAGAAGCCATCGATCAAGCTGTTGCCGATATGCAGGAACAAAATCAATTCGAAACCGTAAATCAATTAAAATCTTTGGCGTTCCAATTGGTCTTTTACGCTGTTATAGGATTGATAGTTGCATTGATATTGAAAAAAACAGACCCAGATGCTAATTAATTATAGTATTTTTGAAGTTTTAAAAGCTAAATTTCATAAATGAATATATCAGTAGTCATACCACTACTTAACGAGCACGAATCTTTAAAAGAACTTTACGATTGGATAGCACAAGTCATGCAATCCAATCGTTTTTCTTATGAAATCATTTTTATAGACGATGGGAGCACCGATAATTCTTGGAAAATCATCTCCAAACTAGCCCAGAGTCATCCCGAGGTTAAAGGCATTCGCTTCCTTAAAAATTTCGGAAAATCGCAAGCACTACACGCTGGTTTCGCTCAAGCAACAGGAGACGTTGTAATTACAATGGATGCCGACCTTCAAGACAACCCCGAAGAAATCCCCGAACTTTACAGCATGATCGTAAACGATAATTACGATATGGTTTCGGGCTGGAAAAAGAAGCGTTACGATGCTGTACTGTCTAAAAATTTGCCTTCTAAACTATTTAACTGGGCAGCCAGAACAACTTCGGGAGTAAAACTAAACGATTTTAACTGCGGCCTAAAGGCCTATAAAAACGACGTTATTAAACATATAGATGTAAACGGAGAAATGCACCGTTACATTCCTGTTTTGGCTAAAAATGCCGGTTTTACAAATATTGGCGAAAAAGTGGTACAACACCAGGCCAGGAAATACGGTGTTACCAAATTTGGTATAGACCGCTTTATTCATGGTTTTTTAGACCTTATTACCATTTGGTTTTTATCGCGGTTTGGCAAACGGCCTATGCATCTTTTTGGTGCCTTAGGCGTGTTTATGCTTACCATCGGGTTTGGTTTTGCAACCTATTTAGGTATCGACAAACTGTTTATAAATCCGCAGGGCAGACTCATAACTCAACGTCCGCAGTTTTATATTGCATTAACCACAATGATAATAGGTACGCAATTTTTTGTTGCTGGTTTCTTGGGCGAACTCATTTTACGTTCTAAACCCGATCGCAATAGATATGCTATAAAAAGCAAACTAAATTTAAATTAACACGAAAGGAATTTAACGTCGCTTTAAACCTTAACATTATACGAATTGATTATTTTTGTTCACAATATACTTTAAGCTATGATTAACATTGAACCACAATTACTAGAACGCGTAAACACTTGGCTTACATCTACGTTCGACGAAGACACACAAACACACATAAAAAACCTAATCGCTAATAATCCAACCGAATTAAAAGAAAGTTTTTATAAAAATCTAGAGTTTGGTACTGGTGGTATGCGAGGTATTATGGGTATTGGCACAAACCGAATTAACAAATACACCTTAGGTAAAAACACTCAAGGCCTTAGCAATTACTTACACAAAAGTTTCCCTAACGAAACCATAAAAGTAGCTATAGCCTACGATTGCAGACACAATAGTAAATCATTAGCAAAAGTGGTTGCCGACGTATTTTCGGCAAACCAAATAGAGGTTTATCTTTTCGAAGATTTGCGTCCAACTCCAGAATTATCCTTCACCTTAAAACACTTAAACTGCCATTGCGGTATTGTTTTAACAGCATCTCACAATCCACCAGAATACAACGGTTATAAAGTATATTGGCAAGACGGTGGGCAATTAGTACCGCCACAAGATGGCGAAATTATAAAAGAAATTGAAGCTTTGGACTATTCTGAAATTAAATTTGAAGAACAACCAAAACTAATACATATTATAGGTAAAGATATAGACGATGCTTTTGTTGATGCTTCAGTAAAAAACGGAAGCTTTACTACAGATGCCGCTCGCGATGGTTTAAAAATTGTATTTACCCCGCTTCACGGCACGTCTATTACCACCATTCCAGAGACATTACAACGTGCTGGTTTTAAACATGTACATATTGTAGAAGAGCAAAAGGAACCTAATGGCGATTTCCCAACCGTAAAATCACCTAATCCAGAAGAACCTGAAGCTTTAAAAATGGCTTTAGATTTGGCCGAAAAAGAGCAAGCCGATATTGTTATAGGTACAGACCCCGACAGCGATCGCTTAGGTGTGGCTGTACGCGATTTAGATGGCAAGATGATTCTTTTAAACGGAAATCAGACCATGCTTTTAATGACGGACTTTTTATTGAAACAATGGAAAGCCCAAGGCAAACTAAAAGGCAACGAATTTATCGCTTCTACCATCGTATCTACACCTATGATGCACCAATTAGCAAAAGCCTATAATGTAGACTATAAAGTTGGTCTTACAGGATTTAAATGGATTGCCAAAATGATAAAAGATTTCCCTAATCAGGATTTCATTGGCGGTGGCGAAGAAAGTTTCGGTTACATGGTTGGCGATTTTGTTCGCGATAAAGATGCAGTAACCTCTACCCTTTTAGCTTGCGAAATTGCGGCTCATGCTAAAGCTAACGGCAGTTCGTTTTACAAAGAGCTATTACAACTTTATGTAAACCACGGATTATATAAAGAACGTTTAATTTCCTTAACGAAAAAAGGGATTGAAGGCGCACAGGAAATCACACAAATGATGATCGACGCCCGCGAAAATCCGATGTCAGAAATTGGTCATTCTAAAGTTGTAAAGGTAGAAGACTACCAATCGTCGACGTCCAAAAATTTAGTTTCAGGAGAAACCTCAACCATAGACATTCCAAAGTCTAATGTTATCATTTACTATACCGAAGATGGGTCGCAAGTTGCCTTAAGACCAAGCGGAACCGAACCTAAAATTAAATTTTATATTAGTGTAAATACTGCATTAAAAAACACCGAGGCGTTTAATGCCACCCAAGAGATTCTAGAACAAAAAATAGAATCTATAATTAAAGACCTGAAACTTAGTTAATGAACTATTTTAAACAAATATTTAGTTTTGCAAAACCTTATAAAGTTTATGCAATACTAAATATCATCTGTAATATTTTTTACGCGCTTTTTGGCACTTTAGCCATGGTATCTTTATTTCCTATGCTTAACGTTTTGTTCGATAAAACAAAACAAACAAATACCAAACCAGTTTGGCAAGGTATTACAGAAGTTAAAGATTATGCCGAAAGTTATTTAAACTATTTTGTTACCCAAAAAGCAAACCAAGGGCACGACGATGTGCTTATTTTTATGGTTATTCTAGTAGTAAGTATGTTTTTACTTAAAAACTTCTTCAACTACCTAGCCATGTATTTTATTACTTTTTTAAGAAATGGTGTTCTTAAAGATATCCGAAATGCCCTGTACGATAAATATTTAGAATTACCCCTGTCGTTCTTTTCCGAAAAAAGAAAAGGCGACAGTATTGCGAGGATCTCTAGTGATGTTCAAGAAATTCAAACATCATTTTTATCGATTTTAGAGCTTATTGTAAGAGAACCTTTAATGATTGTTTTTACTATTAATGCCATGTTCTTAATTAGCGTTAAGCTAACTATTTTTGTATTCATTTTTATTCCTGTAAGTGGTTTTTTAATTTCGTTAATAGGTAAATCTTTAAAAAAGAAATCGGATCGTGTGCAACAAGAACAAGGCTATTTCCTGTCTATTGTAGACGAAACACTAGGGGGACTTAAAGTGATAAAAGGATTTACTGCTGAAGCGCTTTTCGGTCAAAAATTCCGAGCCTCTACATCGCGATATTACGACTATTCTAACACATTATTAAACCGTCAGAATTTAGCATCGCCAACTAGCGAATTTTTAGGCATTACCGTTATTTCTATATTATTATGGTATGGCGGTCGCATGGTACTTAACGAGAATGCCTTGGATGCAGGTCTATTTTTCGTGTATATGGGATTAGCATATAACATACTAACACCAGCAAAAGCTATTAGTAAAGCCAGTTACGGTGTTAAAAAAGGCAATGCAGCAGCAGAACGTGTTTTAGAAATTTTAAATACAGAATCGCCTTTAAAAGATAAACCCAATGCCGTAACCAAACCTAATTTCACTACCGCTATAGATATTAATAATGTATCGTTTAAGTATGAAGACGAATGGGTATTAAAAAACTTTTCGTTGCACGTTAGCAAAGGAAAAACGGTAGCCTTAGTTGGACAATCAGGTAGCGGAAAAAGCACCATAGCCAATCTGGTTACCCGATTTTACGATGTAAACGAAGGTAATATTACTATAGACGGGCAAGACATTAGAGACCTAACAAAGCACTCCCTTCGTGGGTTAATGGGCTTAGTTACTCAAGATTCTATTTTGTTTAACGACACCATTAAAAACAATTTACTAATTGGCAATACCAATGCCACAGACCAAGATATTATAGAGGCGCTACAAGTGGCCAACGCTTGGGAATTTGTTAAGGACTTACCAAACGGCATCGACACCAATATTGGAGACTCTGGTAACAAGCTCTCTGGCGGGCAAAAGCAACGCCTAAGTATTGCACGTGCCGTATTAAAAAATCCGCCAATCATGATATTAGACGAAGCAACCTCTGCGCTCGATACGGAAAGCGAACGCCTAGTGCAAAAAGCTTTAGAAAATATGATGAAAAACAGAACCTCTATTGTAATTGCCCACCGACTCTCTACAATCCAAAATGCCGATGCCATTGTGGTTATGCAAAAAGGGGAAATTGTAGAACAAGGTACGCACGAACAACTTCTGCAAAACAATGGCGCCTATAAAAAACTTGTAGAAATGCAAAGTTTTGAGTAATAAGCGCTATATAATTTGAATAGAAAAATGGGTATGGAAATAAACTCGGACTAGACAAAACACACATCCAAGAAAAAAATATATGAAGAAAATAAAAAAGGACAAACATATAAAAATGTCTATCCTTTCTTCGTGGAATTCAACTTAGGGATTGTGTTGATTATGGGCTTTTAAAATATTAACGTTCAAAAACGTCCACTTCTATTTACCGTTAAACTTATCTTAAAAACACCTAAAAACCAAACATTTACACGTTTAATCGATAAAATACAGCTTGTTATCCGATTTTTATACCTAAACACAAATAAACACCTAATTTAAGTTTAAACTTTTTAAGCTTTCGTAAGTCTAACTAGAAAACACCGTATGACTGATGAATCACAACTTTTAGAGCAGCTTCAATCCAATACCACCAAAGAGCGTGCTTTTAAAGAATTAATCAGTTTATATAAAGAGCGCTTGTATTGGCACATTCGTAATATTTTAAAATCGCACGAAGATACAGACGATGTTTTACAAAATACTTTTATAAAAATTTACAAAAACATCAACAGCTTTAAAGGCGAAAGCAAGCTTTACTCTTGGATGTACCGCATTGCTACCAACGAGGCAATCACCTTTATAAACAAACGCGCTAAACAATTACAAATTACTAGTGAAGAGGTTCAAAACTTAGCTATTAACAATTTAAAATCGGATGTGTATTTTGAAGGCGAAGCCATACAATTAAAATTACAACAAGCCATAGCTACGTTACCACAAAAGCAACAGTTGGTATTTAACATGCGCTATTTTGAAGATATAAAATATAAAGACATGTCGGATATTTTACAAACCAGCGAAGGGGCACTAAAAGCATCGTATCACTTAGCAGTAAAAAAAATCGAAGAGTATCTCACTAACGATTAAACCTTTACTAAAAAATAAAGTCTAAACTTACAAGATGAAACTAAATAGCTTAAATACAAACAAACATCGCGGGTTTAAAACCCCAGATCGGTATTTTAACAATCTCGATCAAGATTTACTACATCTTGCTAAGCTACATGCAAAAACAGATGCTAGTGGTTTTAAAGCTCCCAACGATTATTTTAACACGCTAGAAACACAAATATTACAGAAAACAAGTCAGCAAACAAACCCAAGTAAGGTTATTACCTTAAAAAGAAATACGTGGTTATACGTTTCAAGCATAGCAGCAACATTATTACTGTTTTTTAGCCTCACGCTTTTCAACAAAAGTGCATCATCTTTTGATAGCCTGAACAACGACACGTTAGTTTCGTACATTTTAAGTCAGGATATCGATTATTCAGAAATGGCATCGTTAATAACAGACGAAACCACATTTGCAGACAATATTTTAAAAGAATCTATAAGCGACCAAAACATCGAAACCTATTTAGAAAACGACCTAGAACTAGACGACCTTTTAAACCAAAATTAAACTATGAAAGCGAAATTATACTTCCTATTATTTATACTCTGTACCACTGGTGTTTTCGCTCAAGATAAAAGCGATAAAATTAAAACCTTAAAAATTGCATACATTACAGAAAAGTTGGACTTAACAAAAGCTGAAGCCGAAAAATTCTGGCCAGTTTATAACACGTTCGACGAAAAAGATGATGCCATAAGAGACACCATGCGCAATCAACGCAAAAACTCCGATTTAGATACACTTTCGGAATCTGAAGCAAAATCGCTGTTAAACGACATGCTTGCCAGTAACGAAAAAAGACATCAGCTTTTTACACAATACATAAAGGACTTACAACGCATTTTACCAGCTAAGAAAATCATTCTCCTCAAAAAAACAGAAGACGATTTTAGACGAAAAATGTTTGAAGAATTCAAAAAGCGAAATCCTAAAAAAGACTAATAAAAAGCTCCAAGTTCGGAGCTTTTTTTATTGAAAGATTAATTTTGAAATTCGCCCTTGTCCAGCAGCATAAGCCAAACTATCGTTAACAAATCGAATGGTATAAAACGATTCGTCGCTAATGTGTTGCCAAGTCAATCCAGAATCTGTAGAGACATCTACCCCCTTAAAACCAACTGCAACCAAATTCTGTCCATTACTATTAGGCACAAACTGCACGCAGCTTCTATACCCTGGGTTTTCTCCATTAGCCACCAACTGCCAAGTTTCACCACCATCTGTAGTTTTTATTTTATTGGCTGTATTTAATTCTGGTTTGGTATAATCGCCCCCAATAGCAAAGCCAATATTTTCATTATAAAAATCTAACGAATAAATACCTTGTGTAGCCGCTTCACTACTAATTGGCGTTTTATAAAGCGTCCAATTATGCCCTTTATCTGCCGAAAAATAAATAGTTCCACTTGTTGTGCCTATCCATGCCTTATCCCCCAATACTTTTATATTGGTATTACTTGCAGCAAAAGCACCTTCACCGTCTAATCCTTTTGGTAATTGCTCGCAAAGAATTTTCTGCCAAGTCTGCCCGCCATCTCTAGTAACAATAACAGACAAACACCCGTTTACACTATCGCCTACTGCTATGCCTTCGGTGTCATTCCAAAACGTCATCGCATCGTAAAACACACCTTCACCTTCTTCTTGGTACACCAGTTCCATAGTTCCATTATCACCAGTTTTGTACAACAAGGCTGGACTTTCTATACTCAACATAAAAAAATCGTTCGATGTGTGCGCAATAGCCCTAAAATGTAAGGGCACCGAATCGTGCATTTGTTGCCCGGTTACCCATTGCATTTTCTTAGGAAAATACAACCCATAACGGCCTTTATCGGCAGCAAAAGCCAAGCTCCCATCCCCCATTAATTCAATAGCGCGAATACTTAAAGAATCGGTGTACAAGTCTTCTATTTCAACACGGCTATACGTTCTAAGCGTTTTTTGCTGTTCCTGCTTACAAGAACATATCAAAAAAAGCAGCAAAACACTCGTTATTAGTCTCATTTATTAAAATTTTGGCTAAAAATAATTAATTAAACTTACCTTTGTGCCCTTAAATATATAAAATGCGATTACACAGAAATTTATGCTTTGCGGTTGTTGATGGTTTAATGCAAATTTTTAATGAAGATGCCTATGCCGACAAAGTGGTACAACAGTTATTAAAACGCGATAAACGTTGGGGCAGCAGAGACCGTGCTTTTGTAGCCGAAACCACTTACGACATTGTAAGATGGAAACGCTTGTATGCTGAAATTGCAGAAGTAAAAGAGCCTTTTGATCGCGATAATATCTGGCGCATGTTTGCTGTTTGGGCGACCTTAAAAGGTATTAAATTACCAGATTGGAAATATTTTGAAAACACGCCAACCCGTAAAATTAAAGGCCGTTTTGACGAATTGTCTAAAATTAGAAAGTTTAAAGAATCTATTCCCGATTGGATTGATGCCATTGGTGTTAAAGAATTGGGCGAATCGGTTTGGACTAAAGAAATTGCTGCACTTAACGAACAAGCAGATGTTATTTTAAGAGTAAACACCCTTAAAACCACAAAAGCGAAACTACAAGCCGAATTATTCGACAACGATATTGAAACCGAAAATATTAAAGGATATCCAGATGCGTTAAAACTGAAAGAACGCACCAATGTATTTACAACCGACGCATTTAAAAACGGATTGTTTGAAGTACAAGATGCCTCATCGCAATTGGTCGCTCAATATTTAGATGTAAAACCAGGTATGCGAGTGGTTGACACCTGTGCTGGTGCCGGTGGTAAAACTTTACACCTAGCGGCGCTAATGGAAAATAAAGGGCAAATTATAGCCATGGATATTTACGCCAATAAATTGCATGAATTGAAACGTCGTGCTAAACGCGATGGCGCGCACAACATCGAAATGAGACATATCGACTCTACTAAAGTTATAAAGAAACTATACGACAAAGCCGACCGTGTTTTAATAGATGCGCCGTGTTCGGGATTAGGCGTATTGCGTAGAAACCCCGATGCTAAATGGAAATTAGAACCCGAATTTTTAGACAGAATACGTAGCACCCAACAAGATATTTTACAACGCTACTCACGCATGGTAAAATCTGGTGGGCAAATGGTTTATGCGACCTGCTCGGTGTTACCCTCCGAAAACCAAAAACAAGTTGACACTTTCTTAACATCGGAATCGGGAAAAGAGTTTACTTTTGTAAAAGATGCTAAAATTTTAGCACATCAAACAGGATTTGATGGCTTTTATATGGCGCTTTTAAAACGCAATTAAACCTTATTCTCGATATGAGTTAAAAATAAAGCCAGTTAAGACAATCTCTCAACTGGCTTTTTTTAATTTTAATCATCTATTTATTAATCAATACATTTTAAACCTTCATTTTATGAAACACTTTTACATATTCATTTTATTTACACTTAACGTTTTCCTTGGGGTTGCTCAAGTCACTCCTCCCGAAGACCTACAAGATTACTACACTACTGTCGATTTTACAAAAACCGGATTAGAACTTAAAACCGACCTCAGCGCCGTAACTATTAGCAAGCACACTAAAAACCTAACCTATAGCCAAGTTTGGAATGCACTAAAGGTTACAGATTTAGATCCTACTAATGCCAACAACGTATTACTCGTTTATGGTTTTGACGACACCGATGGCAATTTATCTACAGACAGAAGCCGCAATAAAAACAATAATGGCGGTAATAATGGCGATTGGAACCGCGAGCATATTTACCCAAAATCTCTTGGTACGCCTAATTTAGGTGAAGATGGCCCTGGAGCCGATGCCCAAATGTTACGTCCGAGCGATGTTGGAAGAAATGCCGATCGTAACAATTTAAAATATGCAGACGGCGCGGGACACTCCGATTTCTCTAACAATGGCTGGTACCCTGGCGACGAATGGAAAGGCGATTGTGCAAGAATTATCATGTACATGTATTTGAGATATGGCGACCGCTGTCTACCATCGAATGTTGGTTTTGGAACTACCGAAGCAACTCCAGACGATATGATTGACCTGTTTCTAGAATGGAATGTTGAAGATCCTGTATCGGACTTCGAACGTACTAGAAATACATACCATGCCAATACCAGTAATACCTATGCCCAAGGAAATAGAAATCCGTTTATAGACAATCCGTATTTAGCAACTGCTATTTGGGGAGGGCCTGAAGCCGAAAACACTTGGGACAATCATCCTAACGACGATACCGAAGCACCTACAATACCAACAAATTTAGCCGCTTCTAATATTCAAGCCAACAGTTTTACCTTAAATTGGACAGCTTCAACAGACAACGTAGCCGTTGCGTCTTACTCTATAAACATCGACGACGATTTTTTCAATTTTGCATACACCAACAGCATCACCATTCAAGATCTTACACCTAGCACAACCTACACGGTAAGCATATATGCCATAGATACTTCTGGAAATTATTCCGAAGAAAGCGAATCTATTACAGTTACAACAACCGAAGCGTCTAATGAAGCCTACTGTACCGAAGAGACTTTTAGCAATATTGGCGCCAGCGAAAGTAATTATGCTACAAGAGTTTGGACAGGAGATAATACCATGGATTGGCGAGCTACCGAGGCCAGAACCGACCAAAATATGAATGGCAGCAGAGTTATTGCCATAAGAGACGGTATACTTACACCACCAAGAACTTCTGGAGGTATTGGCCAATTAACCGTAACCACGCAACGCGTATTTAGTGGTACAGCAGGAACTTTCGATTTGGTAATTAATGGCACTAAAGTTGGCGAAATACCTTATGGTGATGCCATGCAAACCACAACAATAGAAAACCTAAATATAGAAGGCGTAATCCAAATAGAAATCAACAACAACAGCACCGCCAGTAATCGCGTTATGTTTGATGATTTACGTTGGACTTGTTTTGACGCCTTATCTGTTGAAGATAACGACTTGTCTGAGATTCAAATTTTTCCAAATCCATTCAACAACACTTTGCAAATTCAAGGTAACAACTTACAAGAAACGCAAGTAAACGTATACAACTTACTGGGCAAATTAGTTTTATCGACCACGCTTCAAGACAGTCGAACTTTAAATACTCATGCACTTCAACCAGGTTTATATATTTTAAAATTAAAACAAGGCGCTACAGTACTTACTAAAAAAATTATTAAACACTAATTCTGCTTTAACATAAAAACCAAGTGCAATTTTATTGCATGACAAAAGCAACTCTAATCGGGTTGCTTTTTTATTTACAGCAAGCCAATAAAGACTGTAATAATTATTGATATAATATCGACAAAAAACACTAATTTTGTGCTTTCTAAAAAACAACGCAAACCCGAACATAATGATTCATTTCTTTGGAAACGTAAACAGCAAAGTATTTGCTGTACAAACAGTAAAAGAATTATCTTCTGAAACCATTCAAAAATTAACATGGTTATTTGGCAACCAGCCTAAAATAGAGCAAGCATCATTAGATGCTTTTTTTGTTGGGCCAAGAGCAGCTATGATTACGCCTTGGAGTACCAATGCGGTAGAAATAACCCAAAACATGGGGATTTCAGACATCATTCGAATTGAGGAATTCGAAGCTGTTTCTGAAGATTTCAAAGGTTACGACCCGATGATTTCTGAAAAATTCAACGGATTAGACCAAGAATCATTCACTATAGATATCAAGCCAGAACCTATTCTGGATATTGAAGATATTGCGGCTTACAACATTCAGGAAGGGCTTTCTTTAAGTGATGAAGAAGTGGCTTACTTAGAAGGTGTTTCTGAAAAAATTGGTCGCCCGTTAACCGATTCAGAAGTTTTCGGTTTCTCTCAAGTAAATAGTGAGCACTGTCGTCACAAAATTTTCAACGGCACTTTTGTTATTGATGGTGAAGTAAAACCGACATCATTATTTAAAATGATTCGTAAAACGTCTGAAACGAATCCTAACGATATTGTTTCAGCCTATAAAGACAACGTGGCTTTTGTAAAGGGACCTGTTGTTGAGCAATTTGCTCCTAAAACAGCTGATAAACCAGACTTCTATGAAACTAAAGATTTCGAATCTGTGATTTCATTAAAAGCGGAGACGCACAACTTCCCAACCACCGTAGAGCCTTTTAATGGTGCTGCAACAGGTTCTGGAGGTGAAATTCGTGACCGTTTAGCTGGAGGAAAAGGATCCTTACCTTTAGCTGGTACTGCGGTTTATATGACGTCTTATTCGCGTTTGGAAGAAAACCGTCCTTGGGAAAAAGCCATGGACGAGCGCAAATGGCTATACCAAACACCAATGGATATCTTAATCAAGGCTTCTAACGGAGCTTCAGATTTTGGTAATAAATTTGGTCAGCCATTAATCTGTGGTTCGGTATTAACATTTGAACACGAAGAAGACACTTCGACTGCGCTCAGTACAGGTGCTAGAAAATTAGGTTTCGACAAGGTGATTATGCAAGCCGGAGGTATTGGGTATGGTAAAGCTGAACAAGCTTTAAAAGATACTCCTAAAACCGGTGATAAAGTCGTTATTCTTGGTGGTGAAAATTACCGTATTGGTATGGGTGGTGCTGCGGTATCATCGGCTGATACTGGAGAGTTTGAATCAGGTATCGAGTTAAACGCGGTACAACGTTCGAATCCTGAAATGCAAAAACGTGCTGCCAATGCGGTTCGTGGTATGGTTGAAAGTGATGAAAACTACATTGTTTCTATTCACGATCATGGTGCTGGTGGACACTTAAACTGTTTATCTGAATTAGTTGAAGAAACCGGTGGACACATCGATTTAGATAAATTACCTGTAGGTGACCCTACCCTATCTGATAAAGAAATTATCGGTAACGAATCTCAGGAACGTATGGGATTAGTGATTGCCGAAAAACATATTGAAACACTACAAAAGATTGCTGATCGTGAGCGTTCACCAATGTACACCGTTGGAGACGTAACTGGCAATCACCGTTTCACTTTTGAGTCTAAAACCAACGGACACAAACCAATGGATTTAGCCATGGATGATATGTTTGGAAGTTCTCCAAAAACATACATGCACGATAAAAAAGTAGCTCGCAATTATGCCGATGTTGCTTATAACAAAGAAAACTTCTACAATTATTTAGACCAGTTATTACAATTAGAGGCTGTGGCTTCTAAAGACTGGTTGACCAATAAAGTAGACCGTTGTGTTGGTGGAAAAGTAGCCAAACAGCAATGTGTTGGACCATTACAAATTCCATTAAACAACGTTGGTGTGATGGCCTTAGATTACAAAGGTAAAGAAGGTATCGCCACCTCTATCGGGCACTCGCCTATTTCTGGATTAATTAATCCGGTGGCAGGAAGTAGAAACTCGATTACCGAAGCCTTAACCAACATTATCTGGGCGCCTTTAAAAGACGGTATTAAAAATGTATCGTTATCGGCTAACTGGATGTGGCCTTGTAAAAATGAAGGTGAAGATGCGCGTTTATACGAAGCTGTTGAAGCGGTTTCAGAATTTGCGATTGATTTAGGTATCAACGTGCCTACCGGAAAAGATTCCTTATCTATGAAGCAAAAATACCCTAATGAAGAGGTTATTGCTCCTGGTACGGTAATCATTTCAGCGGCTGCAAACTGTATAGACATCAATAAAGTGGTTGAACCTGTATTCCAAAAAGGAGCAGGAAACGTTTATTACATCAACCTGTCTCAGGACAACTTTAAATTAGGAGGAAGTTCATTTGCCCAGGTGGTTAACAAAATTGGAAACGACACACCAAATGTACAATCTGCAGCTTACGTTAAAACCGTATTCAACACGATTCAACAGTTAATTCTTGACGGACAAATTGTTGCTGGTCACGATGTGGCTTCAGGTGGTTTAATCACGACGTTGTTAGAATTATGTTTTGCTGATAACAATTTAGGTTCAGAATTAGATATCACCGCTTTAGCTGAAAACGATTCATTTAAAGTATTATTTGCTGAAAATGCAGGTTTAGTAATTCAATCTAAAGATGCTTCAATAGAATCTGTATTATCTGCTGCTAACATTGAATTCTTTAATATTGGTAAAGTCACAGAATCTGATGTACTAAGCATCATCAACGGAACGGATGTATTTACGATGACGGTATCTCGTTTACGTGATATGTGGTACAAAACATCCTTCTTATTAGACCAAAAACAAACCGCTAACGGTTTAGCACAAGACCGTTACGACAACTATAAAAATCAACCATTACAATACACGTTCCCCAGTCACTTTACAGGAAAACTTCCTGTAGTCGATGCAAGTAAGCCAAGACCAAAAGCTGCGATTTTACGTGAAAAAGGAAGTAACTCTGAGCGTGAAATGGCTAATGCCATGTACTTAGCCGGATTTGATGTGAAAGACGTTCACATGACCGATTTAATTTCTGGTCGTGAAACGTTGGAAGACATTCAGTTCTTAGGTGCTGTTGGTGGATTCTCTAACTCAGACGTTTTAGGTTCTGCTAAAGGTTGGGCCGGAGCCATCAAATACAACGAAAAAGCGAACGAAGTGATTAAAAACTTCTTCAAACGTGAAGACACGCTTTCGGTTGGTATTTGTAACGGTTGTCAGTTATGGATGGAATTAGATCTTATTAACCCTGAACACGATGTTCATGGAAAAATGACATACAACGATTCACATAAACACGAAAGTGCATTTACTTCTGTAAAAATTCAGAAAAATAACTCAGTAATGTTGTCGAGTTTAGAAGGAAGTACTTTAGGAGTTTGGATTTCTCATGGTGAAGGTAAATTTAACTTGCCAGAATCTGAAGACCAATACAACATTGTTGGTAAATACGCATACGCAGAATACCCACACAATCCAAACGGTTCAGATTACAACACCGCGATGCTATGTGATGCAACAGGTCGTCACTTAGTAACGATGCCACACATCGAGCGTTCTACATTCCAATGGAACTGGGCAAACTACCCAAGTAACAGACAAGACGAAGTTTCGCCTTGGATTGAAGCTTTTGTGAATGCCAGAAAGTGGGTAGAAAGTAGAGAAAAATAATATTTTACAATTTGATTTTAGACGGCTAGAATACAGAAATTAAACCGTTTCAAGATATACCTAATATAAAAACGAGATCTTTAAATAAAGGTCTCGTTTTTTTGTTATATCTGTGCTAGTTTCCAATCCCTTCTAATTATTGTATTTCAAAACTATTGCTCATAAAAATTCCAAAAACATGAAGAATAAGTAGCGTTTAATTTAAATGCGACAATTGGTATTAAAAGTAATAAAACGTAACTTACGCAAGTTTATGACTAACTAAGCACCAATGAAATACATTTTAACCCTACTATGCCTATATATTTTCAATTTAATCCAAGCACAAACCCAAGCAGAGCCCTCAAACATAAATGATTTAAAAACTGCAATAAAAACTGAAACCAACAACACAAAAAAACTTATTTTATTAGACAGTCTAACCCAACTCACCTATAACCAAAAAGAATTAGGCTTTGACTCGATTTCACGAGCCACCATAGATTTTGCTATTCAATTAGACTCTTTCAACCTTGCATCTCGAAACACCCAAGACCTCATCAATTTTCACAACAATGTATTGGGTCAGCCCAAAGAAGGCATTGCGATATTCAACACGTATTTTAACCAAGTTAAAGACCATATTACGGATCGGAATCTTGCAGGTATTTATATTGATGCTGGCGATAGCTATTATTTTGTTAAAGAAGTAGACACCGCCATGGCGTTTTATGATAAAGCAAAATTTCATGCCGACAAAGCAGGAAACGATCACGTTAAAGCCTTTGCTATTTTGTATCAAGGCTACTACTATTCCGATGAAGGTAATTTTGTAAAAGCCTCACAATATCTGCAAGAAGCTTCAGAGATTTTCATCAAGGTTAAAGACACATTCAATATTATTTCTTCCAAAAATGCCTTATCCATTTTATACAGCTCTAATGGCTTTGCTAAGGAAGGTCAACAGGAACGTAAGGAAGCGATTGCATTGGCAAAATTATCTGGCAACAACGGGTCTTTGGTTACACTTTATGTGAATTCTGCTGAAGATTACAAAAAACAAGGGCGACAGGATTTGCGTATTTCTTATCTAAAAAAGGCTATGGAAGCTGCAAAATCTTCAAGAAACCTAGAATTCGCCAAACCAATTTTACTACATCTATTTGTGGTTGCCTACGCCCAAACCGATAGCATTGCACAAGCCAAGCATTACTTAAAAGCCCTAACCCAAGACAAAAGGAACACACAAGGCATTTACGAAAGTAATTACTACCGCGCATCTGCCCAATTAGCCTATGCCGAAAACGACTATAAAGCTGCTCAAAAATGGGGAACTCAATTTTTAGATGCCGTTAAAACGGCTAACCAATGGGAACATTTAAAAGAAGCTGAAGCGTTTTTAGCAAAAACCTACGAAAAACTAAATCAATACAATCAGGCTTACAGCCATTTAAACGCATCTAAAAAGATCGAAGACTCTCTACAATCTGTTCAAAAAAACAATGCATTGAGCTACTACCAAACACTTTACGAAACCAATAAACGCGACCAAAAAATTGCAGCACAAAACACAGAGATCAAACTTTTAGACGAACAAAACAAACACCGTTTGCAACTACTGTGGATTAGTATTTTCCTGCTATTAGGTATTTTTTCTATTATCTATCTCTGGCGTTCAAGACAATATTCGCGCAAAAAAGTACAGTTACAAAAGGTCTTTGCGCAAGATTTAATACGCAGTGTAGAAACCGAACGTAAACGCATATCTAGCGAACTTCACGATAGCGTTGGCCAAAGTCTTTTACTTATAAAAAACAAAATATTTTTAGACCATAAGGATGCTTCCGAAACGACTTTAGTAGATAATGCTATAGATGAAGTTAGAAGCATTTCGCAACAATTACACCCGTTTCAGTTTGAAAAATTAGGCTTAATAAAATCGATTAAAAACACGATTGAAGCCTTTCAGAAAAATTCAACTATTTTTTATTCCGAGGATATTGAAGATACCGATTTAGATATTCCGAAGGAGAAAGAAATTTTTATTTTTAGAATGATTCAAGAATGCCTTAACAACGTCGAAAAGCACTCGCAAGCCAAAGCCTGCGTGGTTAGTATCGAAAATATTAACGACGCTGTGTTGTTTGAAATTAAGGATAATGGTCGCGGTTTTGATGTTACTGAAGATTCCGAATTATTAAACAGTCTCGGCATGAAAACCATGAAAGAGCGCGCACAAATTACCAACACGCAACTAAGTATTAATTCGGTTAAAGGAAAAGGAACCTCCATTCAAATTAAAGTCCCAAAACAGTAATATATGCCTACTACAATTGTAATTGCAGACGACCACCCGCTACTTTTAAATGGCACCAAAACATTTTTAGAAAGTAAGTGGTTTAAAATTTTAGACACCGCTACAGATGGTAATTCGGCTTATAACAAAATTGCATCGCTTAAACCCGATGTAGCCATTTTAGATTTCGATATGCCAAAACTTAATGGTCTAGAAGTTGCCCTAGAGATAAAACGCAATGCACTAAATACAAAAGTTATTATTTTAACCCTACACAAGCAAGAAGCTATTTTAAATGAAGTTGGCAAAACTATTGAAGGCTACCTTACAAAAGACAGTGCCTTAGAAGAATTGGAATCCTGCTTAGAACGACTTAAAAACAATGGCAATTATATTGGTTCAAAATTGAAAAACGATACGTTATGTACTAATTCGGCGTCTAAAATAGAAAGTCTTACTCCATCCGAGGTTAAAATTTTAAAGTATCTAGACCAACATTACAGCAGCTCCCAAATTGCTGAAGAATTATTTATTTCTAGACGAACAGTAGAAAAACATCGCAGCAATATCATTAAAAAATTAGAATTGAATAACACCAACCAAAACGCCCTTTTTATCTGGTTAAAAAACAATCCCGATATTTTTAATACGTAGACCTACCTATTACATTAACGCTCACGATTTTATAATTTTAAGGAATCATCAAGATTTCAATAAAAATTATAACAGCACACACATATTACACGCCAAATAACTACTGGATTTTAAACGTTTTTTCTATTGATTTACCTCAAAAAACACCTTATAAAATACAACCAGACGGCTACAGTTATTTTATTTTTAATGAACAGCATCCTAATACCATTCAATATTACAAACCATTTAACACACCATTATCTCTAAAATCAGCTGTAAATACCCAAGTGTTTATAGTTAAATGCAGACCTACTTACATTGGTTATGTGTTAGAACATAATATTAATTGGGCTCCAAAACAAACAATAGATTTTTTAACCAGTTTAAATACTAATCCTTTCACACATATTACGCCCACTATTTTAGACAATATCATCATTCAATTACAAACAAAACCAGAATCTTGGTCTATAGCTAAATTTCAAAATCGTTACCAATGCTCTGCCGCAAAATTAAATCGCTTTTTCAAAACATATTTAGGAATGACTTTTAAGCAGTATCAGCAACTACTTATACAAAGTACGTAGGCCTACGCATTGTATGCATTTAAATAAGCTGGTAAATTAGCAAGCGTAAAAGAATACTATTCTTAAGTGCTATTAATCTAAGGGGAAATCAGGCACAACACATATTTCTTATAGTGTTGGCCTGATTTATTTATTTTACAACATGAGCAATTACTTGGTCTCGCAGTTGCAGTTTATAAAACTCCTAAAGCGATGTTAATTGCAACGTTAAACTTTCACAAAAAACACCATCAACGTTTCCAAAACTTTAATTTAAACACAAATTAACTAGCCTGTTGTTTTATGTTAAAACTAAATGTCCTGCTTCTTTGCTTCCTCCCTGTATCTTTAATTGCTCAAACCACCATAACCGGAAAAGTATACGATTATAAATCAACTGCAAAAAATATAGGAGTATTCAATCTTACGTCATACAATTACACGTACACAAATCAAGACGGAGATTTTTCTATTAAAGCAGCTGTAAATGATACGATTTTATTTTCTTCGGAATTTTACAAACCCCAACGACTGGTTGTAAAAGACAAACACTTTAACACCACCAATGTTATTGAATTAAATATTTTAGTAAATGCACTTGGTACTGTAAACCTGAGTAACACCTCGAAATTTAATACTGACAAATACAAAGAAAATCTGGATACCCAACTTCAAAACGACATAAAAAACAGGCCACATTTATATGCACACCAAAATACCGGAGGCGATTTAAAGCTACTTATAAAAGCGATTATTGATGTATTTAAATCTAAAAAAAGTAAAGAAGCACCAATACAAGCAATCAACTACAAACAACTCTACGCGCTATTTAACAGCAATGCGTTTTTTAATAAAAAACTATTAACAAACGATTTAAACATAGAAGATAAATACATTCCTTTATTTTTTGATTATTGCGACACCAAACAACTTAAAGACGATTTACTAAAAGAACGCAATCGCATAATTTTACTCGATTCGTTAGTTAAGTTTAGCCAAGAGTTCACCACATTAATTAAAGATACAGAACCACATTTAACAACCGATTAATGCCCATAAAATCTTGCTACAACCTCATCGTAACTTTTAATCGATTTTTTAAGCCAATCTAAACGTTTTTCTAATTGCTCTTGTTCGGTTAACTGCCAATTTAAATCTGTTTTCTTCAATTTAGTAGTAACATGCTGTAAAATTATGGCTGCAGAAACAGAAATATTTAAACTTTCTGTAAAGCCCACCATCGGAATCTTTAAAAAACCATCGGCTTCACTTAAAACAATTTCAGACAGGCCTTCAGTTTCCCTACCAAAGAAAAAACAAGACGGTTTAGACACATCAAAATCATACAACTCACAATCGTTTTTATGTGGTGTGGTTGCAATAATTTGATAACCTTTTTGTTTCAAATCGGTTATACAATCCTTCACATGATTATATCTGTTTAAATCCACCCATTTTTGAGCTCCCATAGCAATCTCCCGATCTATTCTCTTCGAATTTCGCTCTTCTACAATATTTACTTCCTGTATACCAAACACATCGCAACTTCGTATTACCGCACTCGTATTATGTAGCTGATACACATCTTCGGTGGCTACTGTAAAATGTTTAGTGCGTTGTGGTAAGACGGCATCAAAACGGGCTTTTCGCTCGGGCGTAATTATCGTTTCTAAATGATTTACAAGTGCTAAATCAATCATTATTGAATTTTGAATTTTATGAAACTTCGAATTTATAAAAATGATTTATTATTTTTAAATAATGAAACATATAGTTGTATTATCTGGTGCTGGAATGAGTGCCGAAAGCGGTTTAAAAACCTTTAGAGACGAAAATGGTTTATGGGAAGGTCACGATGTTATGGAAGTTGCCACGCCCGAGGGTTTTAAAAACAATCCAGAACTGGTTTTAGAATTTTACAATCAACGTAGAGCACAACTTTTACAAGTATCGCCCAATAGCGCGCATTTAGATTTGGCTGCTCTCGAGAAAGATTATAAAGTAAGTATTATTACCCAAAATGTAGACGATTTACACGAACGCGCCGGCAGCAGTAACGTTATTCATTTACACGGCGAACTTTTAAAAGCAAGAAGTACGGGTAACGAGCGCGATATTTTTGCATGCCATACAGATATTAAACTAGGTGATTACTGCAAAAACGGTTATCAAATACGACCACATATTGTTTGGTTTGGAGAAGCTGTGCCCATGATGGAAGCAGCCATTAGCGTTTGCGAATCTGCCGATATATTAATTATAATAGGCACCTCTATGCAAGTGTATCCTGCCGCAGGGCTCATGCATTATGTGTCAAGCAATACTCCAACGTATTATATAGATCCTAAGCCAGAAAACATGACTAAAGCCCATGTTAACATCATTACAAAAACGGCAACCAAAGGGATGAAAGACCTGATAAACATACTACAATTGCCCTAAAATATTGGGGATTAAAAAGTTTCGAAAAACCACAAAACAGTTGTAAGTTTATATTCTTTATACTACTTTTAGTTTTATGACAGATGCCGAAATAGAACAAGAAAATGCAGCGATTGCAAGAGCTTATAAAGACCTCTTAAAAGTAAGTTATCTTACCCTTACCGATGACGACAAAAAACTGATTCGGAAAGCGTTTGATGTTGCTGTCGACGCGCATAAAAATCAACGTAGAAAATCTGGCGAAGCCTATATTTTTCACCCCATAGCCGTAGCGCGATTGGTGGCCAAAGAAATAGGCTTAGACGCCACTAGCATTGCTGCTGCCCTACTTCACGATGTTGTAGAAGATTGCCCAGAATACAGCATAGAAGACATCGAACAACTCTTTGGTAAAACCGTAGCCTTAATAGTTGATGGTTTAACAAAAATCTCATCCATGCAAAAAGACATGGAAGATGTGTCGTTACAAGCAGAAAATTTCAGAAAAATGCTGCTTACCCTTAACGACGATGTTCGCGTTATAATTATTAAAATAGCAGACCGCTTGCACAATATGCAAACTATGGACTCTATGCGTCCAGATAAACAAATAAAAATTGCAAGCGAAACCCTTTATATTTATGCACCTTTAGCCCACCGTATTGGGTTGTATAATATAAAAACGGAGCTAGAAGACTTAGGTTTAAAATATACCGAACCCGAAGTATATTTTGACATTCTAAACAAAATAAAAGAAAGCAAAGAAGAGCAAGATGCCTACATAAGGGAGTTTAATGCGTTAATAGAAAAATCTTTAGATCGGGAAGGTTTAAATTACACCATAAAAGGTCGGCCTAAATCTATTTTTTCCATTCGCAGAAAAATGTTAAAACAAGGCGTTTCTTTTGATGAAGTTTACGACAAATTTGCTGTTAGAATTATTTATAAAAGCGATCCCGCTAACGAGAAATTTCTAGCCTGGAAAATTTACTCGATTGTAACCGATCACTTTAGGCCAAACCCAATCCGACTACGCGATTGGATTTCATCGCCTAAATCTACTGGCTACGAAGCGCTTCATATTACCGTTATGGGGCCTAAAGGCCGTTGGGTAGAAGTTCAGATAAGAAGTGAGCGCATGAACGAAATTGCAGAAAAAGGATATGCGGCACATTACAAATACAAGCAAGGCCCAGAAAAAGAAGACAGTCTAGATGCTTGGATAGCTAAGCTTCAAGAAGCTTTAGAGAGCAACGAAAATAATGCAGTAGATTTTGTAGAACAGTTTAAATTAAACCTTTACTCTAAAGAAATTTTTGTCTTTACCCCTAAAGGCGATTTAAAATCTTTACCCAAAGACGCAACACCTTTAGATTTTGCGTTTCATATCCATACCGAAGTTGGTATGCGTACCCGAGGTGCCAAAGTAAACGGTAAATTGGTACCATTAAGCTACAAACTGCACAGCGGCGATCAGGTAGATATTTTAACATCGGACAATGCGAAACCAAATGCGAACTGGTTAGATTACGCCACAACAGCACGTGCACGAAGTAAAATTAAATCGTCTTTAAAAGAAGAAAAGAAACGAATTGGAGAAGACGGCAAAGAGATTTTAAGACGAAAATTAAAACAACTTAAAATAGACCTGAACGAAAAATCGATAAACGAGCTTGTTAGTTATTTCAAATTAAAAACCAGCCTCGATCTTTTTTATCGCGTGGGTATTGGCTCTATAGACAATGCTATGCTTAAAGGCTATGCCTCTTCTAGAAGCAATGCCTTGGTCAGTTTTTTCAAAAATAAAATTACGCGTCGCGCCAATATCGATAAAGACGAATTAGATAAAGACGAGGTAACCTCTAAATACGATTTACTAGTTTTTGGAAAAGAAGAAGAAAAACTGGACTACAAACTCTCTAACTGCTGTAACCCAATACCGGGCGATCCTGTTTTTGGTTTTGTAACGGTAAATGAAGGTATAAAAGTTCATAAAAAAAATTGTCCAAATGCCGTATCTTTGCAATCTAATTACGCCTACAGAATAATTCAGGCCAAATGGATAGATTCCTCGCAAGAAGAATTTTCGGCTCAAATTATTTTATCGGGTATAGATAATATGGGATTGGTAAACGACGTAACAAGAATAATTTCTGCAAACATGCATGTTAACATTAAAAGCATCAGTTTTCAGACCGACGACGGCTTGTTTTCGGGCAAAATAAACGTGGTGGTTAAAAATAATTCGATGTTAAGTAAATTAATGACCAATCTTAAGAAAATTAATGGCATAGATAAAGTGTCTAGAGTCTAAAATTAATGTAAATTTGCGCTGGAATTATGAGTTTAAAATCAGACACAAAAAATCAAGACATTGTAAAAAATGTCTTCACTAAATTTCTAGAAGAAAAAGGACATCGTAAAACACCAGAACGTTACGCGATTTTACAAGAAATTTACGATAGCGATATACATTTCGATATTGAATCTCTTTATTTAAATATGAAGAATAAAAAATATCGAGTAAGTCGTGCTACACTTTACAATACCATCGAATTACTATTGGAATGTGGCTTGGTAAGAAAACACCAATTTGGGCAAAACCAAGCACATTACGAGAAATCGTATTTCGACAAACAGCACGATCATGTTATACTTACAGATACAGGCGAAGTTATAGAATTTTGCGATCCACGAATTCAATCCATAAAAAAGACCATCGAAGAAGTTTTTGATATCGAAATTAAAAACCATTCGTTATACTTTTATGGCAACAGAAAAACAACAAAATAAAATATTTTTATAATGGCAGTAGATTTACTACTAGGGTTACAATGGGGAGACGAAGGCAAAGGAAAAATTGTTGATGTACTTACCTCTAAATACAATATTATTGCCCGTTTTCAAGGTGGTCCAAATGCCGGCCACACCTTAGTTTTTAACGGTAAAAAACACGTTTTACACACCATCCCATCAGGAATTTTTCACGACGATGCTACTAACCTGGTTGGTAACGGTGTCGTTATAGACCCTGTTATTTTCAAAAAAGAATTAGATAAACTAGACGAGCAAAATGTAAATTACAAAACATCGTTGCTAATCTCTAGAAAAGCCCATATTATACTACCAACCCACCGTCTTTTAGACGCTGCTAGCGAGGCCTCTAAAGGTAAAGCCAAAATAGGCTCTACACTAAAAGGTATTGGTCCAACTTATATGGATAAAACTGGGCGTAACGGTATGCGCGTAGGCGATTTAGAACTTAGCGACTGGAAAGAACGCTATAGAGCTTTAGCCGACAAACACGAAGCTATGATCGATTTTTACAATGTAGAAATTCAATACGATTTAGCTGAATTAGAAGCCGAATTCTTTGAAGCTGTAGAAGTTTTAAAATCGTTACAGTTTATAGATTCTGAAGAATATGTATTTCAAGCTCAAAAAGCAGGAAAATCTATTTTAGCAGAAGGTGCTCAAGGCTCGTTATTAGATATCGATTTCGGTACCTATCCTTTTGTAACCTCGAGCAATACTACTGCTGCTGGTGCTTGCACAGGTTTAGGGGTTGCCCCTAACCAGATAGGCGAAGTATTTGGTATTTTTAAAGCCTATACCACACGTGTTGGTTCTGGTCCGTTCCCTACCGAGTTATTCGACGAAGATGGTGCCACCATGGCAAAAGTTGGTCATGAATTTGGTGCAACAACTGGTCGCCCAAGACGTTGTGGCTGGTTAGATTTAGTTGCCTTAAAATACGCTTGCCAAGTTAACGGTGTTACACAACTTATGATGATGAAAGCAGATGTTTTATCGGGCTTTAAATCGTTAAAAGTATGTACTGCTTACAAATATAAAGGTGAAGTTATCGAGCATTTCCCATATAATATAGAGCCAGAAAATGTAGAGCCGATTTACACAGAATTTGAAGGTTGGAGCGAAGACTTAACAAAAATGTCTGATTACAGCGAATTACCAAAAGCTTTAAACGATTATATCGCATTTTTAGAAAAAGCCTTAGAAACACCTATTACCATAGTTTCTGTAGGGCCAGACAGAAAAGAAACTATCTTTAGATAAACCGTTCTGCTCCTAAAAACAAAATCAACGCCTGCTTAAATCGTCTTTTAAGCAGGCGTTTTTATCCTAAATCTTTTATAATGCTGTATCGCAAATCATTTATATCCTTATTTTTGCTACAAATATTTTAAATTGAAAACACACCAATATCTTTATATATTATTATGTTTAAGTTTCTTGTGGTGTTTTAGCATGCAGGCTCAGGAACAAAAACAGAAGCGAATACAAATCCAATACTCCGGATTTTTAACCTTCGACGAAGCCAAATATCCAGGAGCAAAAATACTAACACGAGACGATTCAAGTCAAATCCATATCATTCACGAAGGTGTAAACATGTGGTGCGACCAAGCAATACATTATGGCAACGAAGATTTTATAGAAGCCTATGGTCATGTAAAAATGAAACAAGGCGACACAATAAATATGAATGCCAAATATGTAGAATACAGCGGAAAAACCAAATTGGCATTTGCAAGTGGCGACGTGGTATTAACCGAACCAAGTTCGGTACTTACTACAGATACATTGTATTTTGACAGGTTAAAACAACAGGCATTTTACAAAACAGGCGGTAAAGTTGTGCGAGACTCTTCGGGCACTATAACCAGTAAAATTGGCCGTTATTATATGAATGCCAAGAAGTACCAATTTGTAAGCAAAGTTAAGCTTGTTAATCCCGAATACGTATTAGACACAGAGCAACTGGACTATTACACACAAAATGCACTAGCTTACATGTACGGCCCTAGTACCATAACTGGCGAAACTTCAAAAATATATTGCGAACGCGGCTTTTACGACACCCAAAACGACACAGGATATTTCATTAAAAACTCTAGAATAGACTACGATAACAGAGTGGTTGAAGGCGATAGCCTGTATTTTAATAGAGCGAATAGTTTTGCATCGGCAACCAACAATATTAAAGTTACAGACACACTTAATAATAGTGTGATAAAAGGACACTATGCTGAAGTATATCGTGATAAAGATTCTGTTTTTATAACAAAACGCGCCTTGGCAATTTCTGTTCAAGAACGAGATTCACTTTACATTCATGGCGATACGCTTATGGTTACAGGAAAACCAGAACACCGCATAACCAGAGCGTTCAGAAATGTAAAAATGTACAAATCGGATATGAGTGGTAAGGCCGATTCTATTCATATGGATCAGAAATCAGGATTAACCCAATTAATTAACTTGGGTCGTTTAGCACCCAAAGATAATTTTGCAGTAAAACGCAGGCCTATACTCTGGAATTTCGAGAACCAGATGACTGGCGATACCATTCATATTAAATCGAATACCAAAGCAGAAAAATTAGATTCCTTAATTGTATTCAACAATGCCTTTATTATAAACAAAGATACTGTTGGTAGTGGCTTCAATCAGATTACTGGACAAAAACTATACGGTCTTTTTAACGATGAAAACCAATTACGGCAAGTCGATATTATAAAAAATGCAGAATCGATATATTATGCCCGAAACGATAAACAAGAATTAATAGGCATCGAAAAATCGAAATCGGCCAATATCACCATATTCTTTACGGGCAATACCATTGATGAACTTCGAAAAATAAACCAAGTAGACGGCACGCTTTCACCCGAATCTAAATTCCCTGAAAACGCTCGAAAATTAAGAGGGTTTGATTGGCGTGAAGACGAACGCCCAAAAAGTGTAAACGATTTATTTAGCGACGACCCACCCTTAAATCTTCCTGTAATAAAAGGCTTAGCGCCTTATGTACCGCAAGAAGAGTTTTTTGATGACGATTTAAGAGCGCGCGCGCAACAAGCCGAAGAACAGAATAAAGCTAAAAATATTCAAAAACCTGCAAAAGCCTCTAGACATTTACCAAGTAAGGATTCTATACCTAACTTTCAACCGCCTCAAAAAACGCTACAAAAGCCAAAACTACAAGAAAAAAAGCAGTCTTAATGAGATCAGATTTTTTTAAATATCAAGCGCAAACATCACCTGCACCTTTAGCTATGGAAATTTCGCATGCTAAAGGTTCTTACATTTACGACACTAACAACAAAGCCTATTTAGATTTTGTTGCTGGCGTATCAGCTTGTGCGCTCGGTCACGGACATCCTAGAGTTGTAAACGCTATAAAAGCACAATTAGACAAATACATGCATGTTATGGTTTACGGCGAATACATTCAAAAACCCGCGGTAGATCTTGCTCGTTTTATTGCCGATCATACCCCAGAACCCTTAGAAAAAACCTACTTAACTAATTCTGGAACCGAAGCCATAGAAGGCGCTTTAAAATTAGCGAAACGAGCCACTGGCCGATCGGAAATAATTGCTGCAAAACACGCATACCACGGCAATACCATGGGTTCTATGAGCGTTATGGGTTACGAAGCCCGCAAACAAGCCTACAGACCAATTGTTCCTGGAACGCAATTTATTACTTTTAATAATGAAAACGACTTATCTAAAATAACCACAAAAACAGCAGCTGTAATTTTAGAAACCATACAAGGAGGCGCTGGATTTCTAGAACCAAAAAACAACTATTTATTAAAAGTAAAACAACAGTGCGAAGCTGTTGGCGCATTGCTTATATTAGACGAAATACAACCCGGAATTGGCAGAACAGGCAAGCTTTTTGGTTTCGAAAATTACCAGTGTACACCAGATATTTTGGTTATGGGTAAAGGTCTTGGAGGCGGCATGCCTATTGGGGCTTTTACAGCATCTTCGGCACTAATGTCGCATTTACAAGAGCATCCTAAAATGGGGCACATAACCACTTTTGGTGGTCATCCGGTAATCGCCGCCGCCGCATTAGCCACTCTGCAAGAAATTACCGAAACCAACCTTATGCCTGCTGCTTTAGAAAAAGAACAACTTTTTAGAAACGCATTACAGCATCCTTTAATTACCGAAATAAGAGGAAAAGGACTTATGTTAGCCGCCTTAACACCAAGTGCAGAAATAACCAATCAAGTCATTTTAGAAGCTCAAGACCAAGGCCTTATTTCGTTTTGGTTGCTTTTTGAACCTAAAGCCATCAGAATTACACCACCTTTAACCATTTCTAAAACAGAAATAGAACAAGGTTGTGGCATTATTATTGATATTCTAAACCGCATAAACAACTAAAAATCATACGTATATATTGTATTTTAACCTTGTTTCACGATACCTGTTGATTACTTTGTTAAAAACATTTACATTTTAAACCCATTATAAAGTATTTAGTACACTACATTTAATGGTAGTAGAAACCATATACATTTTGCCTATGGAGTTCAGTCCTAACAACAACGAGTTACCTTTAACAAAATTTGAATCGATGCTTAAAACCAACCATGTTTTATTTTTTGATTCTGAAGAATTTGAAAACATCATCCATTATTACCTCGATTTAGGAAAAATTGCACTTGCTAAAAAAGCCATAAAATTAGGTTTAGACCAACATCCCACATCCACCAATTTAAAACTCTTTAAAGTTGAAGTTTACGTTTTCGAAAACAAGTTGGAGGAAGCCGATGTTATGTTAAACGAGCTTTACAATTTAGAACCCCATAACGAAGAAATTTACATCCAAAAGGCTAATATCCTTTCTAAAAGAGATCAGCACGAAGATGCTATAGACCTTCTAAAAAAAGCCATCGATTTATCTCAAGACGATGCCTCCGACCTGTATTCTTTAATAGGTATGGAATATTTGTTTTTAGACAAATTTGAAGACGCAAAAGATAATTTCATAAAATGTTTAGAGTCCGATTTAGAAGATTACTCGGCACTTTATAACATGGTGTATTGTTTCGAGTTTTTAGAACAACACCAAGAAGCTATAGATTATTTAAATATTTATATTGATAAAAATCCTTACAGCGAAGTGGCTTGGCACCAGTTAGGAAAACAATATGTCGCCTTAAAACGCCATAAAAAAGCCATTGCAGCTTTTGATTTTGCCATTATTTCAGACGATACTTTTGTTGGAGCCTACATCGAAAAAGGTAAAGTTTTAGAAAAACTAAAACGTTTTGAAGAAGCTATAGAATGCTATACCACCTCGTTAACCTTAGACGATCCTACCTCGTTTGCCTTGTTGCGCATAGGACATTGCTACGAAAAATTAGGCAATCAAGAATTGGCTGTTCAATATTACTACAAAACCGTTCACGAAGACCCTTTATTAGACAAAGGTTGGGTTGCCATTACCAAATTTTACAACAAGCAACGCAACTTTCAAAAATCGTTACACTACATTAATAAAGCTATAAATATTGATAGTGAAAATGTAAAATATTGGAAATTATACGCACAGATTAATCACCGTTTAAATCATTTAGAAGAAGCAGAACGCGGATTTAAAAAGACACTAGAACTCGGCAATTACGAGCTCAATACTTGGTTAACCCGTTGCGATATTCTTATAGAAATTGATGAACCCGAGGCTGCGATTTACAATTTATTGCAAGCCATGGAATTTTATCCAGAAAATGCCGAAATAGAGTATCGATTAGCTGGTTTATACCACGTTACAAACGAAACAGAAAAAGCTAGTTTTCACTTAAAAAATGCCTTACTGTACAACCCTGACTATATTTTTATTATAGAGGAATTATTTCCAGAAACCTACAAATCGTCCTTTTTAAAAAAAGCACTTAAACCAAAAGAATAACCTGCTTTAGGTGTAAAAATTATTACCTTTGGTTTTCAATTTAAAACCAAAAAATGCAACGACGCTTAAAAGATTATTTCATTATATCTTTAAAAGGATTAGCTATGGGAGCTGCCGATGCGGTTCCTGGTGTTTCGGGAGGCACAATAGCTTTTATTTCTGGAATTTACGAAGAACTCATCAACACCATTAGCGGAGTTAACAAATCTCTTTTTACCACATGGCGCAAGCAAGGTTTTAAAGCGTTTTGGAACCAATTAAACGGTAATTTTCTGCTAGCCCTACTTACAGGCATCGTAATAAGCTTTGTAAGCTTTATGCGCATTGCCAAGTACTTACTAGAACATCAACCCATTTTAATTTGGTCGTTTTTCTTTGGTCTTATTATCGCCAGTATTTATTTTGTTGGTAAACAAATTAAAAAATGGAATTTAGCAACCATAATTAGTGCCATTCTAGGAGCAATTATTGCTTTTTATATTTCTACATTACCAGCTCTGAATACCACAAACAGTCCGTGGTTTTTATTTTTTGCAGGAGCCATAGCCATTTGCGCCATGATTTTACCTGGCATCTCAGGATCGTTTATTCTAGTTATTTTAGGAGCGTATAAAACATTAAGCGATGCCCTTAGTGATTTCGATATTAAAAGAATTGCGCTATTTGCCTCGGGTGCACTTATAGGGCTGCTTAGCTTTAGTCATCTTTTAAAATGGCTTTTTAAACACTATCACAACACTACACTAGCGGTACTTACAGGGTTTATTTTTGGGTCTTTAAATAAAGTGTGGCCTTGGAAATTGACAGCTACAGTTTTAGAAAAGGAATCGGGGCAAATTATTCCGTTTTCGGAAGTCTCAAAACTAGGCACTTTATCAATTTTCGAGAAGCAAACTGGCCTCACTGATCTCTACAAAACAGTTACCGAGCAAAGTACTTGGGCTTCAACTTATACCGATTTAAATCAGGTTAACGCGCAGCTAATACCTGCCATTGGCTTAATGATAATTGGTTTTTTCACCATTTTTATTCTTGAAAAACTAGGTTCAAAACAATAGTAATGGAAAGTACCAGAACCTTTACGGACAAAATCTTTCTAATCTTAAAAGGATTAGGTATGGGAGCTGCCAATAAAGTTCCTGGTGTTTCTGGAGGTGTAGTAGCTTTTGTTTCTGGGTTTTACGAAGAGTTTATTTATTCGCTTCAAAAAATAAATGGTAAAGCCTTTAAATTGTTAATAAACGGCCGATTTAAAAGTTTTTATCAATACGTAAACGGTCGCTTTTTAAGTCTGCTGTTTCTTGGCATGATTATTAGTTATTTTAGTGTTTCTAAACTATTAGACTACCTTATTAAACACTACGAACTTTATGTCTGGAGTGTGTTTTTTGGTATGATTATAGGCTCTATCTATTACATTAGTAAAGATTTTAAAGAGTGGAATTACAAAACATTAACAGCTTTAATAATTGGCACATTACTGGGGCTAAGTGTTAGTTTTTTAGATCCCGCAACAGAAAACGACAATTTGTGGTTTGTGTTTTTTTGTGGTATTATAAGTGTATCTGGCATGACGCTTCCTGGGTTTTCGGGTTCGTTTATCTTAATACTTTTAGGCAACTACGTGTTATTATTAGTCGATTCTGTAAATGCATTATCCGATACTTTTGCCGATATTTTAAAATGGAATTTCGACTTTCTAAACAATCCATATAGAATTAGACTTTTAAAAGTGCTAGCCATTTTTACTTTGGGTTCTGTAACGGGATTAGTTACCTTTTCGCATCTTCTAAGCTACATCCTAAAACATTATAAAAGTATAACAATGGCGTCTATAATTGGATTTATTGTAGGTTCTTTAGGTGTGGTTTGGCCCTGGAAAAAAACAATTTATAAATTATCGAATACAGGCGATTTTGTTTTAGATTCTACCGGCTCAAAAATTATAACAAACTATACACGATACATTCCAGAATTTAATACCGAAACCGTTGCAGCCATTTTTTTTGTGATATTTGGCATTGCTATAGTTCTAGGATTAGAAATTTACGGACGAAAAACCAGACGAATTAAATGAATACACTAGGCCTTGTAGGAAAAAATATCTCTTACTCTTTCTCGAATTCTTATTTCAAACAAAAATTTGAAGATTTAAAAATTACCGACACTACGTATCAGAATTTCGATATTCAAGATATTTCCGAATTCCCTAACATATTTAAAGACCACCCCAATGTAAAAGGTTTAAATGTAACCATTCCTTATAAAGAGCAGGTTATCCCCTATTTGCACAAGTTAAATAGTCGAGCCAAAAAAATTGGAGCGGTAAACACAATTAAAATAACAAAAAAAGGCAAATTAGTTGGTTATAATACCGATTACTACGGATTCAAAAAATCGTTAGAACCACATTTACTATCGTACCACGACAAGGCTTTAATTTTAGGAACAGGAGGCGCCAGCAAAGCCATAGCTTACGCTCTTAAAAAACTTAAAATTAAATTTCAATACGTGTCTCGAAGCCCAAAAAACGATAACACCATAAGTTACGAAAGCTTAAATAATGATATTATTGATGCGCATAAAATCATAATCAACTGTTCGCCAGTGGGTACATTTCCTAATATTCACGAATGCCCAGACATTCCTTACAACGCAATTGGCCGCGAACATATTTTATTCGATTTAATTTACAACCCAGAAGAAACCCGATTTTTAAAGCACGGCAGAGAGCGCAAAGCAACCACAATTAATGGCCTTAACATGCTTATATTACAAGCCGAAAAAGCTTGGGATATCTGGAATTTATACTAGCCAATACAACCTTTACATTTAAAGATTACAACACTTTGTAAATATACTAGTTGTTAGTATATTTAGAACTTATATTAACGTACATAAACATTTTTTAAAATGTCAGAGCAAGATAACCTACAACCTGTAGACGGAAACGAAGAAAATAAGAACGGTACAGACGAGTCTGTAAAAGCCACTACGCCACATAACGAAATAGTATCTCCTAACGACGATATAAAAAACGAAGATGTGGTTTTTGAAGAAATTGAAGCTTCAAATGCAGAAGATGCCGAAGACGAAGGCAATAACGACAGACACACTATTCCGTTTAAAGACTACGATACCATGTCGCTAGAAGCACTCGCAATAGAATTAGAAAAACTAATTGCTAGCGAAAAAGTGCAGGCCATTAAAGCGCACGTAGAAAGCATAAAAAACGAATTCAATTCGAAATTTAACGCACTTGTAGACGAAAAAAAGGAAGATTTTTTGAACGATGGTGGCAACGAAATAGATTTTTATTACTCCAACCCTATTCAAAAACGATTCAAAACTGCCTATAAAGATTATCGCGGTAAATTACACGCACACTATAAAAATATAGAAAACAGCCTAAAAGACAACCTGGCTAAGCGACTTGAAATTATTGAAGAAATTAAAGGCTTAATCAATGTCGAAGAAAATATAAACACCACTTACAAGCATTTTAAAGACCTACAGGAACAATGGCGTAATGCAGGGCCAATTCCTAGAGACAAATACAATAATGCTTGGAATAGTTACCACCACCACGTAGAGATTTTTTACGACTTTTTACACCTTAATCGCGATTTAAGAGACTTAGATTTTAAACACAATTTAGAACTAAAACTTAAAATTATTGAGCGTGCCGAAGAATTGGCTAAAGACGACGACACTAACCGTTCTTTTAGAGAGTTACAAGTATTACACAAAATGTGGAAAGAAGAACTTGGACCAGTATCGAAAGAACACCGCGAGGAAATATGGAACCGTTTTAAAACTGCAACTAAAACCATCCATAATAAACGACAGGCTTATTTTGAAGAATTAGATAAAGTCTACGAAAAAAATCTAGAGAAAAAACAAGATTTAATTGCCAAAATAGAAGCTATAACAGAGCAAGGCGCAAAATCGCATAACGGTTGGCAGGCCAAAATAAAAGAGATCGAACAACTTCGTGAAGCTTTTTTTAGCGCTGGAAAAGTACCTTTAAAAGTAAACGAAGCTACGTGGCAAAAGTTTAAAGAAGTGGTTAGAGCTTTCAATCGCAAAAAAAATGTGTTTTATAAAGAACTGAAGAAAGAGCAATTTGATAATCTTCAGAAAAAAATGGATTTAATACAAATTGCTGAAGACAATAAAGACAGCGACGATTTTGAGGTAACCACTCCCCTGATGAAAAAAATACAGAGCGATTGGAAAAAAATTGGCCATGTACCGCGCAAAGACAGCGATAAAATATGGAAACGTTTTAAAGCTGCATGCAACGCTTACTTCGATAAATTACACGCTCAAAGAAACGCAGAAAACAAAGAGGAGCTAGATGCCTTTAATGCTAAAACCAATTTATTAGACAGTTTAAAAACATTAGAATTTACTGGCGACAAAGACAGCGATTTAAAACTCATTAAAGCCCAAATAAATACTTGGCAAACGCTTGGCCGCGTACCTAACAACAAACGCTTTATCGAAGGTAAATTCAACAAAGCGCTAGACGACCTTTTTAAACGCATAAAAATAAATAAAAACGAAGCCGAATTAATTAAATTCGACAATAAGATCGACGAGCTAAACAATGCCCAAGATTCCAGACATTTAGACAATGAGCGTACTTTTATTCGTAAAAAAATAGACGAAATAAAAGGAGAAATAAATCAGCTGGAAAACAATTTACAATTCTTTACTAATGTAGACGACGATAATCCTTTAGTTAAAGAAGTACATGCCAATATTAAAAACCATAAAGACGAATTAAAGCTTTGGAAAACCAAGCTGAGTAAAATAAAAGCATTGTATTAAAATACACTTAAAAAAGTTTTTCAAAAATCCTATCTACTAACTCAGATAGGATTTTTTCATTTAAAAAACACAATAATCCGCACATGTCAACAATTTTTAAATCTTATAAAAACATTATGCCTGAGTAAAAAAAAGGAGTCGTATCTTTATAACATCCTGTGTAAATTAAGAAACATGACACCCAAAAAAACAATTGTAATTGTTGGAGGCGGATTCGCCGGTTTAGAATTAATTAAACAACTAAAACACTCTAAAAATCATCAAATAATACTTGTAGACCTTAATAACTACAACTTTTTCCCGCCTTTACTTTACCAAGTAGCTTCTGGATTTATGGAGCCATCGGCTATAAGTTATCCGTTCAGAAAAATTTTAAGACGTAACAAAAATGTACGTTTTAGACTTGGAACCTTGCAAGAAGTAATACCTGCAGAGCACAAAATTATACTTAGTAACGGCGAACTGCATTACGACTATTTAGTCATGGCCACAGGAGCCGAAACCAACTTTTTTGGGAATAAAAATATTGAAGAAAAACTTTGCCCATGAAAACCATTTCGGATGCTTTGGCGCTCCGAAATTTAATTTTCACACGTTTAGAACGAGCTACAAGAATAGAAGATCCTAAGCAGCGTAAAAAATTACTATCGTTTGTTATTGCTGGAGCAGGCCCTACCGGAGTAGAACTTTCGGGTATTTTTGCAGAAATGCGAAGCAATATTCTTACCAAAGACTACCCAGAACTCTCTAAACAAGATTTAGGCGATATTTACTTGATAGACGGCCAACCTGCTGTGCTTTCTGCCATGTCTAAAAAAACGCAAGGGTACACCTATAAAAAATTACAAGAATTAGGCATACATATTAAACTAAATACTTTTGTAAAGGATTTTGACAATGATATTGTTTACCTCTCGGACGACACGACTATAGAGTCGCGTAACCTGATTTGGGCCGCAGGTATTTCGGCAAAAACTTTTGATGGATTTAAACCCGAAGATTACGGTCGCGGTAAACGCTTAAAAACAAATGCTTTTAATTTAGTTGATGGCTATAAAAACATTTACGCCATAGGAGATGCCTGCATCGTTTCGGGAGACGATTTATTTCCTGATGGGCACCCGCAATTAGCACAAGTGGCTATACAACAAGCGCATAATTTGGGTAAAAACTTAAACAAAAATTCAGTACAATCTTGGACACCTTTTTCTTATAACGACAAAGGCTCGATGGCCATTATTGGTCGTAACAAAGCTGTTACCGATGGTCCTAACCAAAAATTCTTTATTAAAGGATTCATCGCTTGGTGCGTTTGGATTTTTGTACACATTATGTCTCTTGTTAATTTTAGAAATCGCATGCGAGCACTTTACGATTGGACGGGATATTACATTTATAAAGATCAATCTTTTAGAATGATTATCAAACCCAAAGAGCAACAACAAAAATAATTTTCTCGAAAAATCTAAAGTAAATGGTTTTGGTTTACAAATTTATTGCAACAACAAATCGTCTAAAGCGTTTTGAAGATTATGAAATTTAAAATCGAAGCCTTTATTTTCTATTTTTTTAGATCCCACACGCTGGCTAGCAAATAGCAATTCGTGCATATCGCCTAGAACTACTTTCATAACACTTTTAGGCATATTGGGCAAAAGCAATGGCTTGCTTAACGTTTTTGCGACCATTCGAGTGAGTTCGGCATGTGTTACCGGATTAGGTGCAACGGCATTGTATATGCCTTCTAGCCTATATTTTAAAACGTGCATAAAAACGCGAACCACATCATCTACATGAATCCATGATTGCCATTGTTCTCCCGAACCAAAAACAGCCCCTAAACCAAAATCTATAGGCTTTTTTAATTCAGGCAATGCACCGCCTTCTTCTGCTAGAACCAAACCAATTCTAATTTTAGCCACAGGAATATTCAAACTAAAAAACGTATCGACTTCATCTTCCCATGCTTTAACCACTTTTCCTAAAAAAGAGCTGTCTATTGTCGTTTCGGACTCTTCGTAATACTTTATTAAGGAATCTGGGTAAATATTAATTCCGCTAGCCGATATAAAATGCGCTACTTTATGAGTGTTTAACGATTTTAAACTTTTATGTAGTAAGCGCGTGGTGACAACGCGACTATCTAAAATTGTTTTCTTATAAGATGTTGTCCACCGTTTAGATACTGTTGCGCCTGCTAAATGAATAATCACTTCCACATCATCAAAACATGATAAATCTATTTCTCCTGTTTCGGGATTCCAATAATATCCTTGATAAAGTGGCTCTGATTGTATTTTACTTTTACTGGTTGTTAAATATTTAACAGCAATATCCTTACGAATACATGCCTTCGCAATTTTGCTGCCTAGAAGCCCTGTTGCACCAGTAATTAATACGCTCATACAAAAAAGTTACTCGATACCCATGTGGTTAAGTTTACAGTGTGGATTACTGCAAAGCATAAATAGGGTTCAGTTTTAAATTTATTAGTACAAAAATATTAAATAGCGTTACGTATGCAGTGTCTATTAAGTTAGGTTTAACACATAACAACCAAAATTTAATACTTATTAACGTCTTGTTTATACAATCTTTAACTGAAAAGAATCTAATAACCCTTGCAAATTATCTTTACTAAACTTAGCGCCTTTTAGTTGATTGTCATTGGGGTTAATTGAAAAATTAAATGCCGAACTAAAATCTGCCTGCTGTAAATTAGCACTTATAAACTGGGCTTGTTGTAAATCGCATTCATCAAATACTGCTTTATTTAAATCGGTTTCATAAAATACAGCTTGTTGTAAATTACATTTAGTAAATACGGTTTCCTTCAATTTTAAAAAATCGAAACTTGCCATCTGTAAATTACACGAAGTGAATTTTAAACTCAGCAAAAATGTGCTTAACTCTTTAAACGCTACGCCCAACAACTTACAATCTGTAAATATGACTTCGTTAAAAGTTGCGTTTTTAATATTAGCATTACTTAAATTACAATCTATAAACTCGCATTCTGTAAATACTAAGGCCGATAAATTACTATTAGAAAAATCGCATTGGTTAAACGTGCAGTTATCGTATTCGGCTAAAGTCAGGCGGTGATTGGAAAAATTCTCGTTTATAAAAAGTCGATCTTCAATTAAATTATTCATATTAAAATTCAGGTTTTACAGCTCTTAACATTTCACGTTTTCCTGGCGGGCCTGGCAAGCGCTCTACCACAAAGCCAACGGCCTGCATGGCTCTTCTGGCTTTGCCTTGTGCACAGTAAGTTACCAATACACCTCCTGGAATTAATGCCTTAAACATACGACTAAAAATAGATTCCCCCCACAAATCTGGCTGAACTCTTGGTCCAAAAGCATCATAATAAATAAGATGATACTGCGCGTCTTCTTCGACAGCTTCAAACTTTTTATGCTGCTTGATTAAACTAAAGTTATCCGATATGTTGTTTTGTATTTCCCAATCCGATTGATGCAAACTATAAAATATATCCTTATAAACTCCTCCTTCAATTAAATTATAAAAATTGATATGTTGTAATTGATCTTCGGCAACAGGGTAGGCTTCAATCGCTGTATAATGTATTGAGTGCTGCAAGGCATTACTTTCCAAACAGGTTAAAAAAGCATTTAAGCCAGTACCAAAACCTATTTCCAAAACAGACAAAGCAGACTGTTTTGGTAACTGATCAATCACAAAATAAAGACCAGACGCTATAAAAACATGTTTTGCCTCATTAATAGCACCATGTCTAGAATGATACGTTTCATCCAGTTCCGACACATAAATAGTGGTCGATCCATCGGCGGTTTTAATATATGTTTTCTGCAAAATAAATGAAGATTTAAAAAAGATTGAAGCTAATTAATTCGCTATTTATGGTGTGTATTTGCGAATAAATATAACGGAATTTTAAATCATTTTTCGGATTTTTATAGTACTTTTAGCTATTATTTAACTAGCGTTTAATTCGTAAATTTTAATATTTTGACCACTACTATTGAAATTACAAAAGCAAATACCAGCAAGATACAAGATGTAGATTTTGAAAATTTGACTTTTGGTAAAGTGTTTACCGACCACATGTTTGAGTGTGAATTTAAAAACGGGTCTTGGCAAACACCAAAAATTGTGCCTTATGGCCCCTTAACTATCGATCCTTCTGCACGCGTATTTCATTACGGACAAGCCGTTTTTGAAGGCATGAAGGCCTATAAAGACGACCATAACGACGTTTGGTTATTTAGACCTGAAGAAAATTTAAGACGTATTAACAAATCTGCTAAACGTTTGGCCATTCCAGAATTTCCTGAAGATATTTTTATGGACAGCTTAAAAACGTTATTAGAAATCGATAAAGATTGGGTTAAACCAGGTTTTGGTAACTCGTTATATATCCGCCCATTTGTAATTGCTACAGATCCTGCCATTGCGGCGTCGCCTGCTTTAGAATATAAGTTTTTTATAATATGTTCGCCGGCGCAGTCGTATTATTCTGGAGATGTTCGTGTATTGGTTGCCGAAAAATTTAGTAGATCTGCAAACGGAGGCGTTGGTTATGCCAAAGCTGCTGGTAATTATGCGGCACAGTTTTACCCAACATCTTTAGCTAACGAAGAAGGTTTTCAGCAAATTATCTGGACCGATGCCGATACTCATGAGTTTTTAGAAGAAGCAGGAACTATGAATGTGTTTTTCAGAATTGATGACACACTTATAACCGCACCTACAAGCGATAGAATTCTTGATGGTATTACGCGTAAAAGCATTATACAAATTGCTGAAGATGCTGCCATGAAAGTTGAAGTTAGACCTATAACAGTTACAGAAATTAAAGCAGCAGCAAAAAACGGATCGCTTAAAGAAATTTTTGGTTCTGGAACAGCTGCAGTGGTAAGTCCTATTTCGGCTTTTGCACACAAAGATGAAGTCTTCGAAATTCCAAAACAAGACCCTTCATTTGCTTCAATTTTTAAGGAAAAACTTCTTAATATTCAGTATAACAAATCGGAAGATCCATACGGTTGGAGACAACCTATTATATAATATTGTATAATTAAAAACAAAGGCTGTTTTGAATGCTTTCTTAATATCGCCTAATTCAATCTGACTCTAAACCTTAGTGTTATATTAATTAATACACGAGACATTAAAATAAGTTTAGATAGAATAAAGCGAGAAACACATCTTCAAAACAGCCTTAGTTTTATTGCTCTAAAACCTGAGCTATATTGGGTTTAAAATAGTTTGGCCCTTTTAACACTTTACCATCTTCTCTGTAAATAGGTTCGCCGTTTTCGCCCAATTTACTCATATTGCTGCGTTGTATTTCATCGAACACGGCTTCAATTTTATGCTGCAGACCATGTTCTATAATAGTACCACATAAAATATAAAGCATATCGCCTAAGGCATCTGCAACTTCTACCAAATCGTTATTATTGGCCGCTTCTAAATACTCTTCGTTTTCTTCTTTCATCAAATTAAAACGCAGTGTGTTTTTACTAGTCCCTAAGCTAGCTTTTGGACTTTCGCTATGCCCTATTTTAAATGCTGTATGAAATGCTTTTACAGCTTCTATTTTATGTTTCATGTTATTAAAATATTATTTTTTTGTTTATTTTTACACAATTATTAATTTCACAATAAACGCCGAACTTTTTCAGTTTTTGTCGATAATTTAAAAATTAATTATACTATTTTTTATTAATTCTTAGTACGCCCTATGTTTACAACCGGTCAACTTGTTTTTGGTGTTATATTTTTTATTGCTTTTGTAATTGTGCTTTTGTTTACCTACAAAAAGGACTTAAGGATTCATAAAAAATATTACAACGGCAGTATTTGGGTACTTATAGGTTTTATTGCTTTTTTATTGTTTATTGTGAGTATAAAACTCATTTTTAAAAGTTAAAAGTAACCTTTTTACCGATATTTTATCTTCCATTCGGTGTATTAAATCCTCCTCAAATATTTTACATTATATAAATGAGATGGCTCTTAATGCAATCCGTTAAGTTTTATTGCAGTAAGACGAACTAATGCCTTACAATTTGTAGGAAAATTGATTACCTTTGATATTAACCAATTTTTCGCACATGAAATACGCCAAATATCTTTTATTACTTCTACTTATCGCTTTTATTGGATCTGCTATTTATGTTGCTGTGCAACCTAACGAGTTGAAGCTAACCAAAACTAAAACCATACAAGCCCCTCAAGAAGTAGTTTACAATTATGTTGAAGATTTAAAAACTTGGCAAGATTGGTCGCCTTGGCCTAAAACAGATCCCACAGACACACTAGGAAATTCCAATAGCTATACCTGGCTAGATAATAATAAATTAGGAACAATAACCAAGCTTAATAGCAGTAAGCCGTCAGGATTGCAACAAACTGTTTCGTTTCCCGATTACCCAAAAACAGAACTAGATTGGACGTTTGAACCAACAGGCAAAAGAACAACACAGGTAACATGGACTTTTACTAGTAAAAATATTCCCTTTAAACAAAAAGCCTTATACGCCTTATTTGGTAGTCCAGATGTTGAATTAGCTCCAAAATTTGAAAACAGTTTAACCAAACTCGGTACGGCTGTAGTACAAAGCATGAAAACCTTTAGTATTACAAAAGATGGTATTACCCACCACAGTGGCGGTTATTATTTATATAAAACTGCGTCGAGCAAGTTAGATCGTTTTCACGATAAAATAGAACAATTAATGCCAGAAGTAGATAACTACATAAAAAACAACCATATCGCTATGGCTGGTTCGCCTTACATATTTTATCATAAATGGGATACTGTAAACAACGCCGTTATTTTCTCGTATTGCATACCAACAAGCACACAAGTTATCTCTACTAAAGAAGATATACTAACTGGACTTTTAGAACCTTTTAGAACTGTAAAAACAACACTAAAAGGCGATTACGAATTTTTAGATCGCGCCTGGGAAGCAACCTTTAATGATATGAAATCCAATGGTCTCGTGCCGTTAGAAAATGGTCCAATGCTAGAAACTTATGTTACGAATCCCGATGTTGTATTAAATCCTGCAAACTGGATTACAGAATTGTACGTTGCCATAAAAGAAGAAGATTCTATACCTAATTTTAATTTACCTTAAAAAACAACAGCCCTCCCATGAAACAATTGTTACTTATATTTCTTGGGGGTGGACTAGGTAGCATACTTCGTTTTTTAATAAGTAAACATTTAAATAATGCTGCAACAGGCATACCTTATGGTACTTTTTTAGCCAATATTTTAGGCAGCTTATTTATTGGCATTATTTTAGGACTTGCCGCAAAACATCATTTTATATCGCAAAACCATACCTTATTACTCGCTACAGGTTTTTGTGGCGGACTGACTACATTTTCTACTTTTGCTTACGAAAACCATGTGTTTTTAAAGTCTGGAGATTTTCTCAATTTTGCCATCTACACACTAGCTAGTTTTATTCTAGGTTTTCTCGCCGTGTTTCTTGGTGTTTATTTAATAAAACACGTTTAATGCTTATTATAAGCCTTAACACCAGCTAAAATTTTAGTGTTTAAAGTATTGTCTCTCGGTACAATAGGGCACGAATAGGTATCGTTATAAGCACAATACGGGTTAAAAGCGGTGTTAAAATCTATAGTTATAGTTTGCGCCTTTGTCTTATTTGGCACTTTTAGCTCAATATAACGACCGCCAGCATAGGTAGATTCTCCATTGGTTAAATCGGAAAACGGTAAGAATAAGTAATCTGTATAGTTAGGGTCGTTCAGCAATGCCTTGCTTTCATATACATTTAACTGATATGTTTTATTATTTAATTTAAAATGAAGTACTCCAAAAATACGCTCTTGTCTAGACTCACCTGTTGTTGTAGGCATATTAAAAAACTCAGAATCGGGTGTATGCTTTAAAGTGGCCTGCACGATGTATGAAGAATCTACTTCAAAAAAATCTAAACCTTCAAAGTTTTGCCTATCCTTCTTCTTTAATGGAGATGTTGAAGCATCTTTAAATGTAGCATTTAATGATTTTTGAAATGGTGTTTCTCCCAACAACGGCCGTTTGTTTTGCTGACAAGAACTACACACTAAAAAACCAAAAACTATAAAGAATAAAAATTGTTTCATTTTATTTTTTATTCAAAAATACAACTTATCGAAATTTTATATAGCTTTGAACTAAGAATTGAAATCGAAAATTTAAGATGATGAATCTATGTACCATGTCCTATACAAAAACAAAACCATCTATTAGATGCTGGACAGTGTATATATAATTTTACCCCTATACAACAACAAAAACGTCCAACAAACCAGTTGGACGTTTTTTTTTAATAACCAACTCCATGAAAAAGCTATTCAATCAATACATAAATACTTTTAAAGGCCTCTCTACAGAGGTTTGGTGGTTAGCTCTTATAACACTAATTAATAGAGCTGGTACCATGGTTATCCCTTTCTTATCGCTATACCTAACAAAAAGTCTAGACTTTTCTTTAAGCGATGTCGGATGGATTATGAGCGCCTTTGGAGCAGGCTCTGTGGTGGGCTCTTGGCTTGGAGGAAAACTCACCGACCAAATTGGTTACTATAAAGTTATGGTTTTTAGTCTTGTTGCTTCTGGATTCTTGTTTATTGGTGTACAATTTTTAAACACTTTTGTAAGTATAATGCTTGGCGTATTTTTGCTTTTAATGGTTGCCGATATGTTTAGGCCAGCCATGTTTGTGGCCCTAAGTGCATATAGTAAGCCCGAAAACAAAGTGCGTTCTGTAACATTAATAAGATTGGCCATAAATCTTGGGTTTTCTGCAGGGCCCGCTTTAGGCGGATTAATTATTACAACTCTAAGTTATGGTGGTTTATTTTGGGTAGATGGCTTAACTTGTATGATAGCCGGCGTAATACTACTTAATGTTTTAAACCCTAAAACAGCAAGAGTAGCAGACAATATTAAAGTTGAAAATCCGCAATCTGCCTATAAAGACAAGGAATATCTTATTTTTTTATTGGCCATGTTGTTATTCAGTATCGCCTTTTTACAATACTTCTCTACTGTTCCTCTTTTTTATAAAGAAGTCCATCAGTTATCAGAATTCGAAATAGGTTTACTTATGGGGCTTAATGGTTTTACTATTTTTATTCTAGAAATGCCTGCAGTTAAAATTTTAGAAAAATCGTTATATACCAAACTCGGACTCATTATTTTCGGATCGGTATTAACAGCTTTAAGTTTTCTGGTTTTAAACCTTTCTACTTGGGTTGGTGTATTAATAATAGGTATGCTTTTAATGACAATAGGAGAAATGATTGCGTTTCCATTTTCTAATGCTTTTGCTTTAGATCGTGCCAAAAAGGGCAACCAAGGCGAATATATGGCACTTTACAGTATGTCTTTTGCAATAGCGCATATTATCGGACATAACTCGGGAATGCAAATAATTTCGGTTTTTGGTTACCAAATTACCTGGTATGTTGTTACACTTATAATGATAATTTGTATTGCGACATTACTTGTGCTAAAAAAAAGAATGTCTAAAACATAGTAAATAACCTAACGGGTAGATTTTCTTACAACTATATCTGTTGGGATAACTTCTGTTGAAAAAGCATCGGCCAATTCGCGTTCTTCTAGCTTATCTATTAATTTTTTTGCTGCGGTAGCTCCCATAATTTCTCCATGCTGACTTACGCAAGTTAATTTAGGACTAGAATGTCGCGCCAAAATTCCGTTAGAAAATGAAATTACGGCTAAATCTTTTGGAATTTTATAACCTGCTTTTTTGGCTGTTTTCATAGCTGAAATTGCTGAAGATTCATTAGTCGAAATTAATCCGTCAAATTCTTGTTCAAACAATGGTGCCATCATTTTAGTGTACGCTTTGTAATCGGGCTCTGTTGTGTTTACAACCAAAGCTTCATCGTAAGGTAAATTATTAATTTCTAAACCTTTTTTATAACCTTCAAAACGCAATTTCCCGACACTTAAATTATTTAATGGCGATACAAAAGCAATGCGTTTACACCCCTGCTTCACCAAATAACTTACTGCATCGGCAGCAGCATTTAAGTCGTCTATAATAATTTTATCGCAATTAATGGCTTCCGACACACGATCGAACATTACTATTGGAAAACCGTATTTCATAGTATTTTCGAAATGGTCGAATTTCTCGTTATTTTCAGTTTCTTCAGAAATTGCAAGTAAAAAACCATCTATACTACCAGTAGAAAGCATATCTATAATCTCTACCTCCTTGGCATAAGATTCGTTAGAAATACAACTTATAATTCGGTAACCAGATTTTGCCGCCTCCGTTTCAATACCTTTTAATACCTGTGCATAAAAGTAATTAAGCATATTAGGTATTATTACTCCTATACTTTTGGTACGTCTATTTTTTAAACTTAAAGCATTAAAGTTTGGTCTATAATTTTTTTCTTTAGCATAATTTTGAATTAACACTCTTGTTTCTTCACTAATTTCTGGAATATCGTGTAATGCTTTAGATACTGTAGAAACAGACACATTTAGGGCCTTGGCAATATCTTTTAATGTTGTTTTTTTCATGAAGTTTACAATTATGTTAGTTAGAAAGTAAAAATGCGTATGCTCGGTTTTTTGAAAGGTATAAAATTAATATAAAATATTGAAATTTAAAGTTAGTGCGGTGCTATCTAATATTAAATAAAACTTAAAAAAATTACTTTATAGAAGTCTCTTTTACCAACGGATTATTTTCTACAACATTAGACAATACTATTTGTGTTTTGGTCTCGCCATAGGTAATTAATTGATCTATAAACATGCCCAAATGTTTTTGATTTTTTAAAACCACCTCCATAACTATATTTTCATTTCCTGTAACGCGATAGCAATTAACTACTTCTTTAAACGTAGTAACTTTTTCTAAAAATGGTTTTAAACGCCCCATAAATACACGTAATGTAATTATGGTTTTTAATTGATGTCCCGTCTCGTAATACGACAATTTTGTTAAATATCCCTCTATAATTCCAGCATCTTCCATTTTACGAATACGTTCTGCAACCGCTGGAGAGCTAATACCAACAGTTTTAGCGATTTCGGTGTTAGATTGCCTTGAGTTTTTTTGTAAACACTCTAAAATTTTCCAATTTACAGCATCTATCTGCATCCTTAAAGTTTTAGGTTTATAAAATTTAAATTTTAAACAAAAATAGACTTTAAACTTTAATTTTTAAATACATCTTTAGGTATTAGTGCGTAATTTTGTAATAATTGCTAAAGAAAAATGACACATTCACAGAATACTAACATTAAAGATTTAATTATCTATCAAAAATCTTTAGATATATTTAAGTTATCTAGGCACATTGCTTCCTACGTAACTTACGATAAAGATATTTTAACCATGCATAGATCGTCTAGAAGAATAGATCGTTATGCCGATAGATTAGTAATTGATGCCCTAGGTCTGGTGCCTAAAATTGTGGAAACAGAGAATGAAACCAACCACAAGCAAAAATTAAAATACGCAAAATCTCTACGTTTTTTTATAGATCGCTTATACCATAACACCAGACATTTAGAGTCTAGTAAATCTAATGGTTCCGATTTTATAAGACTTTTACGTATTGAAATTAAAAAATTACGAATTATTCATAGACATTACGTGAACTCCTTAATTCATCCAAAAAAATAATTTTATGAACGATTCAAACTATAAACAGTCAACACAGTCTCATTAAAAAAATAAAAACTCCCCTATAAGTTTTTAAAGAATTTATAGGGGAGTTTATTTATTATACTTTTTAATTTTTAACGATGGTCTGGTTATAAATTCCACTTGTATTTTTAAGTTGAATAATGTACATCCCTTTAGAAAAAGGCACTAAATCTACAGTGCAAGCCTCTCCCGAAAAGTCTGTTTGATAAAGCATATGCCCTAAATAATCGTATAAATATAACTTGGTAGTATTAGTTGTTGATTGTTTTAAAGTAATGTGTAAATTATCGTTTGTTGGATTAGGATACATGGTAATCTGCCCGTCCTTTAAAATATCTTCGGAAATTGATAGCTTATCTTTATCGGCTACTTTTAAAATCCCCTTACTATACAATTCGCTATCGTCCCAAGCCAAATTATCTGCTAATTCTGGAGTGATTTTTGAAAAACTACCGGTTATGTCCATTGCTTGAAAAACCTCATATTCATCGCCTTCTTTAAAATCCGAACCGGTATTTACTATATGAAGTATTCCATTACACGCTAAAGTACCGCCTACAATTAATTTATCGTTTTCACTATTACCAATTTCAATATGCAATTCGACATCCTCCAAAAACGTTATTCCCTGATCGCCTGTTAACTGACCAATTTGTCCTTGACCTCCAGGGGCTAAAATAGCTTTCGATTCTAAAATTACATTACCGTTTACAATTCCTGTACCTGATAAAATGGCATCGGTCTTTACGGTAACATCGCCAGTTCCTGTAGCGCTTCCAGAATTATTTTCCACAATTAGTTCTCCAGACTCTATGGTAGTTCCTTCGGTATATGTACTTGCACTGGTTAAAGTCCAAGTTCCTGTTCCTGCCTTAATAATTCCTGTTTTAGAACCAGAGCCTTTAAAGGAATCATTATTAATGCTACCGTTAAAAACGGCGTTTGTGTTTTTAGTTCCAACCTTCCAAATTAAGGTTTTACCGCCATATCCAGAAGATAAAAATGTGTTTGCGCTACCTGTTAATTCCCCTATTGAAATAATCGCATTGGTATCTAAACGGAATACAATTGATAAGCCATCGGATAAGTTTATTGAAGTCTGTTCATAACCATTGGTATTCCCCAAAATAAACCAACCACCGTCGCCATCGGTAGTAACATTAACTTGACCAGTAAAGTTAGACCAATCACCATACATTTCGGAACGTATCCACGGACTATACAGGTTAAGCGTTCCTGCTCCCGAAACCGAACCTCTATATTCGCAACGACTATCTAATTTCAACTCGCCCTGCTTACCTTCTGGCACCATTACATTCCAATACGCCTTACTGTAGGAATTATTATCGTCTAGCATATTCAAAATACCGCCTTCTAAAACGAGTGTGCCATCTCCAAAACCATTAGCGATACTTTCTTCGGACCCCAGATATATGGTTCCTTCCTTTAAAATTACTTCTCCTGTTAAGGTGTTTTTGGCATGCAATGCTAATTGTCCGTTTCCATATTTTTCCAAAACACCAGCTCCTGAAACTTCGCCTTTAATCACGGCATTCGTGCCATCTGCGGTAGAAACCGAACCATTTTGCTCTAAAACACTAAAACCACGATTGGTTTCTATATTAGATAAAAATGCCAAAGTACCTCCATTAATTTGTAATTCTTCTGGAGCTCCAGAGCCACTACCTAAAGCACTAAGTTCGCCTGAATTAGACAAGGATTCCAATGCTAAGGTTCCATCCTCTATCACAGTTTCTCCTGTAAAACTATGTGCTCCCTTTAAAAATAATGTTCCAGAACCTTGTTTTTTCAAACCACCGGTTCCACTTATATCGCCTTCCCCTTGAATATAATAATCCGAGTCCGAATCTACTACCATAGCAGCAATAGGAAGCGTTCCCATGGTTTCAACCGTATTATTTTCAGTCGCAGAATCATCAAAAATTACAGTATCGGAAGGTGCAAATAAATCGGCATCATTTCCATTATACCAATTATAGGTTTCGGCTAAATCCCACACATTATTATTGGTTCCTCGCCAATAAACTGTTGTTGGATTTCTAACCCATTCTACTTCCATAGTAATGGCCTGCCCTGTTTTTTTCAATTCGTATTTAATGCCTGGAATACCGGTAATGTTAACAGCATCTAGATTTAAATTAAACGCCTTATTATATTCAATTAAAGTATATGTACCAGTATTTAATCCGTCTTGTAAAATATTGATATTAAAATTTACAGTTCCTTCAAATGCAACATCATTGTTAAACACAATTTTATCGTTTTGAGCAGATGGGTTTTCAGACAAATCAAAATTAAAATTAACAGCGTCTTTAATATTTGTTTGCTCATTAAATATTATTTCCCCTAAATCGTCAGGACCACCTGCAAATACATTAGCTCCGGTTCCTATTTGCACCGATGCACCTAAGGTAGCAGTACCACCAAACGTGGCATAATCTTTTACTTCTACTGCGCTATTTGGCAACGCACCATGTACAAAAAGACCACCTTGCCATACCGTTGTGGTTCCTGTATAGCTATTGGACGGATTATTTAAAGTAGTATTTCCACTACCCATTTTTATAAACGACATAGCTCCTGATAATTGTCCGTCGCCTTGTAGATTATAATCTGATGAACTATTGAAAGTAACACTAGTCGGTTCTAAATTTCCCGATAAATTGATAGGGTCGCTTGCATTTCCTGAATCTTCAAATAGAACTATATCATTTTGATGAAATACTGAAGCTTGTTGATTATACACCCAATTTGTACTGTTTTCGATATCCCAAACACTGCCGGTTTTCCATATTAATTTATTATTGTTAATAGGTGCTGGTGGTTGTGCATCCATACCTGTCCCCAAATAAAAGGAAGGCCATGGTGGTTGGTTATAGCCAACATTTTGCCAAGCAATTGCCATTCTATATTGCGGATCGTGCATAAGTGTATACAGTTTTCTAGTGGACATTGTTGGATTTAAAAATATGCGCAAAGCAGAATTATCGTTGGTACGTAACACGACTTCTTCTCTCCAGTCTCCAAATAAATCGGCCTGAAGATTTGGCGTCTTTTTAGTACTGTTATTAGAGCTGCAACCAACGGCATTAAAAACTTCGCCAACACCGTATTTAGCAATGCTTGTACCATCTAGCAATTCGCGTTGTAAATCATCGTCCCACCAGATAGCAAAATTTATTGAAGGTCTACTGGTTTGCACCTGTTCGCCTTTAACATTATAAACTCCTAATCCACTAGACGCCCAAGATTCTGCACCTAAATGGTCCGGATCGATATCGGCAATTAATCCTCTACCAACATCAGTATTCATTTTATATTGCCAGATAATATCTCCCGTTGCTGCACTTCTAAACGTAATACCATCCACCTTATTTTCATGCGGCATAAATACCTCTTGACCTGGTCTTGTCGGATCAAAATCGGACACGTGTAAAGCATCACCATGGCCTAGTCCTGTTGTGTAAAGTCCCGTACCATCATCATCTACAGTCATCGAACCATAAATTATTTCATCTTTTCCATCAGCATCAACATCTGCTATACTTAAACTGTGATTGCCTTGTCCTGCATAGCCTTTATTCGCTTCGTCGTTAGAATCAAAAATCCAACGCTGAGTTAGTTTACCATTTTGCCAATCCCATGCAGCAAGAACAGAACGGGTATAATAGCCTCTACACATTACTAAACTAGGGTGCTTGCCATCTAGATAGGCCACACCGGCTAAAAATCGATCCACACGATTACCATAATTATCGCCCCAGGAACTTACACTCCCTCTTGCCGGCAAATAATCTACAGTAGCCATTTCTGCACCTGTCTCTCCATTAAAAACAGTTAAAAATTCTGGCCCCTCCAAAATTCTACCGGCACTATTTCTATAATCCGCATTAGCATCACCTATTACTTTACCTTGACCATCTTTAGTGCCATCCGCAGTTTTACAAGCAATTTCCGATTTTCCATCGCCATCTAAATCGAACACTATAAATTGTGTATAATGAGCTCCCGCTCTAATGTTACGCCCTAAATCTATTCGCCATTTTAATTCCCCTTCTAGCGT